>CAYYZH010000231.1:0-6507 GCA_964475765.1 uncultured Limibaculum sp. | reverse complement strand
GCAGCAAAGCTGTTCAGTCGGTCAAGGCCCTCGGCAAGGTGTTCAGGCGGCAGGGCCGAGGAAAAGCGGAAATGGTCGTCCATGCCGAAGACCGCGCCGGGGACAACGAGGAGGTCCTGCTCGGCCTTGAGGCGAAGCGCAAGGTCCATGGACCCGATCGGCAGGTTGTATTTGACGAAAGACATCGCCGAGGCCTGGGGCGGGACAACGGAGAACGTGCCCTGTATCCGGGCAAGGCCTGCTGCAAGCTGGTCAAAGCCGCGATCGATCAGCCGTCTAGCCCTTGCGGTGAGTTTGGGACGCACATCCGGTGAGAGCGCCATCTCGGCCAGGCGCATCGACAGCATGGTCGCCGAGATCGTCGCATATTCGTGGCGGCGCCACAGTGCCGGGATCAGATCGGCGGGCGCTACGATCCAGCCAAGACGCAGGCCCGGCAGGCCGTAGGCTTTGCTCATGGAGTTGACGACGATGGTGCGCGGGTACTCGCCCCAGAAGCTGGGCGTCTCCGGCGCGCCGCCGCGTTCAGTGCCGGCGTAGACTTCATCAGCGACCAGCCAGGCGTTGCGCCGGTCTGCCGCGTTGATCAGCGCGCTGCGTTCCTTCGGGGTGAGGATATGGCCCGTGGGGTTGTGCGGGTTCACAAGGGCCAGCATTTTTGCACCGGGTGCGTTAGCCAGAGCGTCGATATCCAGTGCCCAGCTTTCGCTTTCAATCAGGGGAATGGGGGTGATTTGTGCACCAAGGTTTCGGGCATTGCCTGTGATCTGCTGGTATGTCGGGCTGAGGGTCAGCATCTGGTCGCCCGGTGAGAGCAGTGTGTGGGCGATGATCTGGTTGGCCTCGGATGCGCCAACCGTCACCAGCACGTTCTCCGCTGTTGCACCGGGATAGAGATTTGCGATCTGGGCGCGCAAGGCTTCGGTGCCGCGCACCTCCGGATAGTTGATGAGGACATCGCCAAGGTCTTCAAGCGGATGTTCTGCAAGCTCCATGAACTGATTTAGGGTCAGCGGATGCACGCCGCTTTCGGCGAAATGATAGGTGACGCCTTCTTCTTGCTCGGACATGTACTGTTCGAGATCGAAAGGATGAAACATGGCGACCTCCTATGCTGCCTTCGCAAACGACGCTAGCGCGTCGAATGCCTCTGGCCAAGGCGCCGCGTCAACTGTTGCATGGGGGAGAGGTCGCATGCGCGGCGAGCTGCTGGCGCTGCGTGTGCAGCAGCTGCCCGGCAACAGGGGCAAGAGGCGGCGGCGTTGCAGAACGCCGCGCTCGCAACAGTGCAAAGCCGTGCTCTGGTGACGCGGCGCTTTGCTCAGTCTTTCTTGAGCGTCAGCCCTTCGTGCGCGATCTCGACGGTCTCGATTGCCGTATCGTTGCCTTTGCCGTCGAGGGAAAAGCCCTTCCACTTCGATGGCCATGCTTCGAAGAAGTTGTAGCTTCCGGCACCCCCGGTCGCTGCATCCAGAGCCGTGTCGTCCAGATCCCTTGGCGTCTTGTGATTTGTCATGAAAATCTCCAATGGTGTTTGAAACGCCGTCAAAATAGCTCCCATGCGCGGCGGGATCTGTAGCGGATGGTACATCTCGGCCGAGGTCATCCCGCAGGCTTGAAGCGCTGCTCCATGGCGCGGCGGATCTGAACGGCTGGCTTGGCCGGGTCGATCTCGACATCGGCCCAACGGACGATTTCACCAGCGACAATGTCCCGTTTGAGATTAACGCCATGCGCCAGCCCAATGGGCAACGCATCCGCTTCCAAAGCATCTCCGGCCGGCGCGAGCTTGCCGTAGACGCAGTGCCCGCCTTCGCCATCCAGAACGCTTCCTTCCGCCAGATCGCGTTTGGCCGTTGCCATGACATCGGCGTTGAAGGCTTTGGTTTGCCCCGTCGCCGTGCCCTTTAAGGCTGCCTGCAATACGGAGATGTTCAGCTCGAGCCCGATCAGATGCGTAGGCCGGTAAAGCGCCGCATATCGCCCTGAGCTGTCTGTCTTGAGCCCGTATTGTCGGAAACACTGCTCGGCATAGGCATTCGGCGCTTCGACCACGACATAGACGCCCCAGCGCAGGTCGTTGAAAACGGGCCGTCCATCGCGTTCGCTGGACGAGATCACCTCGACCATGCCTTTGCCTTCGAGCATGCCGCCATCTTCCCGTGGGCGCAGAACATGCGCGAGATCATCCGCCCCGCATGGCGGAAACGACAAGCCCGCAGACGGTGCCGCCAGATCGCAGGCATTGGCAATCGCTGCCATTTCGATCGCAGACTTTGTGCCATCGAGAAACGAGTTGAACATCTGCGGGTTCAGCCCATCGGCCTTGGCCGCGGCAGGGTCCATCCCATAATGGCCCCAGACCGTGTCCGGCGTCGACTGGTGAAAACCGGGCAGGTACTTTGTCCCCTTGCCCGCCGCGATAACTCGAAAACCGCACGCCCGCGCCCAGTCGACCAGCTCGGCGGTCAGCGCGGGCTGATCGCCATAGGCCATCGTGTAGACGACCCCGGCGTCGCGCGCTTCTTCGGCCAGAAGCGGTCCGGCCAGCACATCCGCCTCGACGTTGACCATCACCACATGCTTGCCGTTTCGGATCGCGGCGCGGGCATGTTGAAGACCGGCCTCGGGATGCCCCGTTGCCTCGATCACCACATCGACATCGGGATGGGCCGAGAGATCGTGCCCGTTGTCGAGAACCACCACGCCCTCATAGGCAGCCTCGTCCCAGCCGACAGCGCTCATCGCGTCGAACACCCGGTCAGTGGAGAGATCGGCGATCACGCTGACCTCGAGCCCGGGCACGGTCGGGACCTGATTGAGAAACATCGAACCGAATTTACCGGCCCCGATGAGGCCGGCACGTACGGGTCGATCGCGATGTTTGAGAAGGTCGAAAAGATCCATGGCCGGGACATTACTGCCCCGGCCATGCCTGTCAAAGCCCGATTGCCAACATGACGTGCGTCCTGAGGCCGGGGTGGGGGCTAAGTTGCCTCAGTCCGCATCAGACTTTGCCAGGATCCCGCTGGAGTAGAGCACTCCGGCAATTGCAGCGCCGATCATGGGGGCGACGATGAACAGCCACAGCTGGCTCAGGGCACCGGTGCCGGCGAAGAGTGCAGGTCCGATCGAGCGTGCCGGGTTCACCGAGGTGCCGGTGATCGGAATGCCTACGAGGTGGATCATCACAAGGGTCAGACCAATGACCAGCCCGGCAAACCCGGTCGTGGCAGTGTTGGCCTGGGTGACGCCCAGGATGACGATCAGGAAGAACATGGTCGCGACGACTTCGAAGATGAATGCGCCCATCATGCCGAACTCGCCGATATAGCCTTCGCCCCAGCCGTTTTGGCCCAGACCCGACTCGGCGACGTCATAACCGGCCAGCTTGCTCTTCGCGATGGTCAGGACCACCAGCGCGGCGACGATTGCGCCTGCGGTTTGTGCGATGATGTATCCGATGAAGTCGGCGACGCTCATGCGGCCTGCAACCAGAACACCCATCGAAACGGCGGGGTTCAGGTGTGCGCCCGAGATGTGCCCAATCGAATAGGCCATGGCGACGACCGAGATGCCGAAAGCAAAACTGATTCCAACAAATCCGATGTCACCGCCGGCCAGAACGGCGCTTCCGACGCCGAAAAAGACCAGGGTGAAGGTCCCGAATGCTTCTGCGATATATTTTTTCATCTGTGTCTCCTAGCTCCTGTCTGCCGCAGTATCGCGGCTTGGACATGAGATATTAAAACTCAGATTAAATGTCAAAATAAAAGTTATAAAATTTGGTCGAATGATGACGAAACACAGGTGTTTCAATGGGTTGACGCGACGAGCCAAAGTGACGTGTACGTTAACTTCGCTGTTTTGGGTCTTCTGGCACCCTGTGTCTAAGGGGGTTTTGCACTGGCCCGTTCGCCCGATTCCACGATGCCCTCTACGAGATACGCTGCTCCGGCCGATAACCAAGGGTGACATCTCTCTGGCGGGGGCATAAGTTTCCCCTATGCCGCTCAGCTTGCGAAATCTCGACTATCTCGTGGCTCTTGCAGAGGAGGGTCACTTCGGGCGTGCCGCCGAGCGGGTGGCGATCTCGCAGCCTGCCCTTAGCCAGCAGATCAAGGAGCTCGAAGCCCATCTTGGCCAACCGCTTGTGGAGCGTGGTCGTGAGATCCGGTTGACCCGCACCGGCGCGCTGGTGGTCGAGCGGGCGCGGGCTGTTCTTGCAGGGGTGCGTGATCTCGAGGATGTGGCGCGCCGGGCTCAGGGGCTCTCCGGGCCACTCAAGCTTGGGATCATCCCCACGGTGGCGCCATACCTGCTGCCCCATGTGCTGCCGCTGGTTGCGGGGCAGGGGTTGGAGCTGACCGTGCAGGAAGCCGTGACGGAGCGCTTGCTGGAGGCCCTCGACGCGGGCCGTCTCGATGCAGTGGTCGCTGCCCTGCCGCTCGACGACAACAGGTTCACAGGTGATCCGGTGTTTGAGGACAGGTTTCTGCTGGCCAGCTCCGCACAAGAGCCGGCAATGGATGTGCCCCATCCCGAAGACGTCGCGGCCGACCGGTTGCTCTTGCTCGATGAAGGGCACTGTCTTGCCGATCAGGCGCTCGCCGTCTGCAATCTGCGTCGGGGTCGGACCGCTCTTGGAGCGGCCTCACTCACAACGCTGGCCCGTCTTGTGGCCGATGGCTATGGCGTGACGCTGATGCCCGAGATCGCGGTGAAGGTCGAAGGGCAGGGGCTCGCGCTTCAGTCCTTTGCAGCGCCGGAACCACGCCGGACCATCGGTCTCGTGCGCCGTGCCGCCGGGGATGCAGCAGGCTGGTTTTCCGATCTCACGGATGTGCTGCGCCGGGCGCATTCCTTGGCCGCCGCGCAAGGCGGACGGGACGGCACTCCCAAATAATCTGAAAATAAATCGCGCAAATAGTGATCCGTATCGGGCCTGCTCGCGAATAACGAGCATCATGGCCATGATCATTTGAAACCCGATAGGAGTTTAGACAATGAACATCCAGAACAAGACATTCGCCGATACTGGTGAGGCCATGAGCTTCTTCAATGCAGGCGTTTCGGAGCTGACGCGGACCGTGCTGCACGGACTGCCCGACAAGGCAGATTTTGGCAGGGCAAATTTTGGCTCGGATGAAGCTGGCATCACCCTGACCCGGGATGGCGGGCAGAGCACGCTGGAAGCGATCCCAGACCAGCATGACTTCATCACCATCCCTGCGAATGCCGAGTGCGTGTGCAATCTCTCCGGCTCTCCGCGCACCTGCGACTACGTTATCTGCAACGACGACAAGCAGCCGACGCAGATCCTTGTCGTTCCCTCTCCGGATGCTGGTGGCGGAATCGAGACGATCGGCACAATCGGCGGCAACAAGTGCATTCTTGTTACCATCACGCTGAAGCCCGGCGAGAAGCTGCGCTTTGACGACGATGTGCGGCTCAAGAAAGTCTGACCTCGGAAGAAAACGAAGGGGCCGTGTCTTTGGCCCCTTCATCGTTCAAGTCGGGCTTAGAGCCGAGGGCCAGTCATGCCCCTCCTCGAATGCATCACGGGCCCAACGGTAGAACGCGTCATATATGGCCAGCCCCGCTTCGAGTTGCCTCAGATCATCGCGGTACATCCGGCTGAGACCGAGCGAGACCGCCATCAGCCCCGCCGCCTCCGGCGCCAGATCATGCCGGTTGGTATCCGCCCCGCGGACCAATGTTGCCAGACGCTCCAGCGCTTCGGTGCCGAGACAGAACTCTTCCAGCATTGTGTCAAACGTGCAGTGCTCTGCGCGATGGGTCCAGAAGACATCCTCGACATCAAAGGGCGTCGCGCCAAAACGGTCCGCCACTCCGGCAACCTCGCTCGGAGAGACGAAGAGAAACTTGGCCCCGGGATCGACAAAGCGCCGGATCAGCCAGGGACAGGCGATGCGATCGATCTTGGGCCGATGGCGGGTGACCCAAAGCGATGCGCCGTCCGCGCGGCGCTCCGGGATTTTTTCCGCAGGCACGAGGGGGAGCCCGGCATCGCGCCAGCCCCAGTTGCCGCCTTCGAGATACTCGCAGGCAACCCCGAGATTGCGCAGCAGCGCCGCCGCGCCCTGGCTCAGCTTGATCCCCTTCTGACAAATCACGATGGCTTTGCGCCCGGCCAGATCCGGAGCAAGGGTCTCTATCGTGGTGTGTGGATGGCGGATGGCGCCCGGAATGAAGCGCGGATCGGCACCGAAGTCCTCATCGATGCAGATGTCGATGAGAACCGGACAGTCCGGTGTGCCGACAAGGCGATTGAGTTGCTGGACAGTGATGGCATCTGGAGACGGCATGGCGCGTCCTCCCTTTGAAGGGTGAAGCTCAAACGAGCATGGACGCGAAACTTGGGCCGTGGCCTCACGGGGCGTTCGCAAGCCCCTTGGGTACAAAGTCTCAGTTCTGGATGAGCCGGTCAAGCCATGACCGACGCACCCCTGATGCGAAACGGTGATCGACTTTTTGTACATACGC
>CAYYZH010000230.1:0-6597 GCA_964475765.1 uncultured Limibaculum sp. | reverse complement strand
GCGATCATGGGTGAGGCCCGCTCCGCCCCGATGCGCGTCCAGGCCCGGCGGTAATCGGCGATCCCCGAAGCCTTCAGCGCCGCCGTGATCGAGCCGGTCTCACGCATGGCGTCGCAGAACCCCGGCATCCGTCCGGCAGGAAACAGAGAGTGGCTGTGCGTTGCCGGCACATCGTCGATAACCGCGACGTTCTCCAACACATGCACCTCTGCGCCCTTCGCCAGCCCAAGGTTCTGTGCCTCCTCCCGCGTCGCCTGCGCGGTCTCCAGCCGCAGGATCTCGCGCCGCCCGGTATGGCCGGTCTCGGAGAGGTTCTGGGTGAACCGGGTACGCCGCCCCAGCCGATAGGCAACCGGCGATGCCTTCACGAAGACGCCCGCGCCGCGCCGGGCGTGGACCAGCCCGTCCTCGCGCATCGCCGCGAGCGCCCGGCGCACCGTGTGCCGGTTGACCCCGAACCTCCGGGCCAGCTCCGCTTCGGTCGGCAGCTTGTCCCCGGGTGCAGTCCGGCGCGCGTTGATGTCTGCGGTCAACGCGGTCCGGATCTCCTGCCAGATCGGCGGGGTCATGCCCTGGCCCATTCAGTCGTCATCAAAGCTTTGCACATCTGTGGTTGCCTGACAGTGCATATGTTGTATAGTTGTCTAATAGTATAGACAACTTGAAGGGCTTGTCTAGCATGACCGAAACCGCCGCTCGCAAGGCATGGATGTCCCTGCTCGCCAAAGCGCCCATGCCTGCGCTGCAGTCGGCATGGGACGCGCTCGATACCCGGCCAGACTTTACATGGCTCCGCGCGCCCGAGACCGGGGCGGTCATGGTCCGCGGCCGCGCAGGCGCGACCGGGGCGCCGTTCAACATGGGCGAGATGACGGTCACACGCTGCACGCTGAAACTCGAGACTGGCGAGGTCGGGCACGCCTATGTCGCCGGGCGCGATCCGGAGAAAGCACGGATAGCCGCCACAGTCGACGCGATGATGCAGGGGCCGGAAAGCGGACGGGTCGCCGAGACCGTGCTCACCCCGCTCGAAACTGCAGCAAGCAACGCCGCCCGGAACCGCGCCGCCGAGGCCGATGCCACCCGCGTCGACTTCTTCACCATGGTCCGGGGGGAGGCGTGATGGAGACCGCGAGCCTTGAGGGCGGATTTACCAACCCCGCCATCGACGCGGCGCATGCCTTTCGCGGCGCGCTTCAGGCTCTCTCGCGGCCCGGCACAGTGCAGACGGCGACGGGGGCGACACCTCCTGCGCCGCTGGGGAAAGCCGCAGGTGCGCTGATGCTGACCCTTTGCGATCCGGACACGCCGGTCTGGCTCGCGCCCTCGCTCGATACCGCGCCCGTGCGCGATTGGATGGCCTTTCACACTGGTGCACCGAAAGCGGACCGAGCCAAAGCCGCCTTCGCGTTCGGGCAATGGGAGGAAATGCTGCCGCTGACCGACTTCCCCATTGGCACGTCGGAATATCCCGACCGCTCCGCCACCTTGATCGTCGAGATGCCAGAGATGGGGCAACGCCATCGCCTCACCGGCCCGGGCATCAAGACCGAGGCCAGGCTGACCCTGCCGGATCCAAAGGCGCTCCAAACGAACGCCGCGCTGTTCCCGCTGGGGCTCGACTTCTTTTTTACCAGCCAGGATCGGTTCGCCGGTCTGCCCCGCACCACCCGGATCGAGGACTGACCGCATGTATGTCGCGACCAAGGGCGGGGAGAAGGCAATCGACGCCGCGCATGACTGGCTGGCGCGACTGCGCCGCGGGGACATCTCGGTTGCGGATCTGACCCTCGCGCAGATCCGGGAGCAGTTGTCCCTCGCGGTGGCGCGCGTCATGGCCGAGGGCTCGCTATATGACGCCGACCTTGCCGCGCTGGCGATCAAGCAGTCGCGCGGCGATTTGATCGAGGCGATCTTCCTGATCCGCGCATACCGGACCACCCTGCCCCGGTTTGGTGCCTCCGATCCCATCGACACTGGCGCGATGGCGTGCATGCGCCGGATCTCGGCGACCTACAAGGATGCGCCCGGCGGGCAGGTCCTCGGCCCGACTTTCGACTATACGCATCGGCTTCTGGATTTTGCGCTGGCAGCCGAAGGGATCGACACAGCCCCGGCCGATCCGGAGCCCACAGAGCCGACCGACAAACCCCACATCACCGAATTTCTTGGCCGCGAAGGTCTGATCCAGGATGAGCCGCCCGTTGAGACCGACCCGCCGGATCTGACACGTGAGCCGCTGGAGTTGCCGGCCGACAGGCCGCTGCGCTTGCAATCGCTGACCCGCGGCGACGAAGGGTTCCTGCTCGGCATGGCCTACTCGACCCAGCGCGGCTATGGACGCAACCATCCCTTCGTTGGCGAGCTGCGCATGGGCGTGGTCGCGGTCGAGTTCGACATCCCCGAACTGGGCTTCGCCGTCGAGATCGCCGAGATCACCGTGACCGAGTGCGAGACCGTGAACCAGTTCGTCGGCTCCAAGACCGAGCCCGCGCAGTTCACCCGCGGTTATGGGCTGGTGTTCGGCCAGTCAGAGCGCAAGGCCATTTCCATGGCGCTGGTCGACCGGGCCTTGCGGTGGGAGGAACTGGGCGAGGACTTTGAGGGTGCGCCCGCGCAGGATCAGGAATTCGTGCTCTCCCACGCCGACAACATTCAGGCGACGGGCTTTGTCGAGCACATCAAGCTGCCGCACTATGTCGATTTTCAATCGGAACTGGAGTTGATCCGCAGGATCCGCCGCGAGGCTCTGGAAGGGGCTGCCGCAAAAGAGGCGGCGGAATGACGTCAGTCGGCGTCAAACTCTCCGCGCAGGGTGCTGCCTTCGCTGCCCGCCCGACGGTTCTGGCTTTTGCGCTTGAGGACAAATCGCTCGAACAGGGTCCAGAGCAGAACCACTCCGATGATGACCAGCGCAATGGTGTAGTACGTCTCGTTCTGCATGACGGCCCTCTCCCCCGAAACGCCGGTCAGAAACACATCCCTCTAAAAGACCCGCGCCGACTTGTGCCGGCGCTGAGTGGTCGGATGGGCTCAGCGCTTGATGCGCTCGACCCGGTCCATCGCGATCTTGAAACCGAAAGCCAGCCCGGTCAGACCGACCAGCGCCACAACGCCCATGCAAATCGCGATCATATTCGTGGTCATGGTCTCACATGCTCCCCTTATCTAAATATCAATTTAACGTGTAAATCGACATTTAGTCTCTGTCAAGCGAGTCCCACCCCGCCGCGGCGCCTACCGAAGCGACTTGTCCAAGTCAACTCTCGAGGCGCATTCGACACCGGTGTTTACAGTCGGAGATTCAGGCCAGATCACGGCAAAGTTGCAGCGGTTCCATGGGGATCAATCGGACCCGCCACCGTGACTGCGGAAGTCGCCACCTCCGCCGCCATCGTGATCCCCGCCACCACCGCGGCGCAGAATCAACGCAACGGCAACTGCAAGGATCAGAAGAAAACCAATACCGGGAATAATGCCCATAGCCTCTCCCCTCACGTCGATTGCGGGGAAAGCCTAACATGACAACCATCGTATTCGATGTCGGCAACGTTCTGCTGGATTGGGATGCACGGCTGGTCCTGAAGGACGTGCTGCCCGATACCGAGATCGACGCCGTGATGGAGGAGATCGGCTTTACCGCCTGGAACCTCGAGCAGGATCTCGGGCGAAGTTGGGATGAAGCCGTGGCCGTCGCGACCGAAGCCCATCCCCACCAGTCCGATATCATCCGGCGGTTCCACGAGGACTGGCACAAGTCCGTTCCCGGCGCGATCGACGGCTCGGTCGAGATCCTGCGAACACTGGCAGCAACGCAGCCCGTCTATGCCATCACGAATTTCTCGTCCGAGAAGTGGCGGGAGTGCGTTGACCGGTTCGACTTTCTCAGGCTCTTCACGGATACAGTCGTCTCCGGCGATGAGCGGCTGATCAAGCCCGATCCGCGGATCTATGAGACGCTGCTCGAACGCAACGGGCTGACAGCGGAGGCGTGTCTTTTCATCGATGACAGTGAGAAGAATGTGGTCGGCGCACAGCAGATCGGGATGCGGGCCGTGCGTTTCTCAAACCCCAAAGCTCTCGCCAGGGATCTTGGCGCGCATGGGGTCCAGGTATGAGCCCCGCGCTGGCATATGGGGATGTGCCCCGCTGCCTTGAGGCCGCCCGATCCGGCCGGGCGGCCATGTCATCCTATTCCGGGTTGATCTCCCGGGGATCAGCCCCCTCAGACGCGCTCGCCGCGGGCCTTGTTGAGTTCGACCACCAGGCTCAGGGCCCGGGTTGCCACCATGGCGTTTGCGACGAGGCAGAGGCCTATGATGGTGATTTCCATTCCGCTCATCTCACTGCTCCTTATCTTTGTTTGTCGTTAGGGCTAAGTCAGGCTTCAGCGGCCTGCGATAGAACTGCGTCTTCGGCATCGAAGTCAGCGGTTTCGCTTGCATCATCGGCAAACAGCGTGAACGCCCAGCGGTCCTCGGACCCATGTTCGCCGCGGCGAACCGACGTTGCTACGACAACTGCGAATGATGTCACCAAACCAACGATCTCGAACAAACCCATTTCCATTGCACACCCTCCGATCTTCAACTCACCCATGGACAAAGAACTCCCCAATTGGGGCAGGACCAAGGCCAAATCTGCCAAATTCACATTTATCTCCGCCGGAGAAGCGGTTCTGGGCGGCGCGTTCCCCGTCAACACACTGAAAAGACTGAGGTTTGCATGACCGAAGGGGCCTACAACTTCGCCTATCTGGACGAGCAGACCAAGCGGATGATCCGCCGGGCGCTGCTGAAAGCGGTGGCGATTCCCGGCTATCAGGTGCCCTTTGCGAGCCGTGAGATGCCGATGCCCTATGGCTGGGGCACAGGCGGTGTGCAGGTCACGGCCTCCTGCCTTGCGCCCGAGGATACGCTGAAGGTGATCGATCAGGGCGCAGACGATACGACCAACGCGGTCTCCATCCGCAAATTCTTCGAGAAAACCGCGGGGGTTGCCGTCACCGAGGTGACCGAGGAGGCAACCGTCATCCAGACCCGCCACCGCATCCCGGAGCGCGATCTGACCGACAACCAGATCCTTGTCTATCAAGTGCCGATCCCCGAGCCGCTGCGGTTTCTCGAGCCGCGCGAGACCGAGACGCGCAAGATGCATGCGCTGGAGGAATACGGCCTGATGCACGTCAAACTCTACGAGGACATTGCGCGCCATGGTCACATCTCCACCGCCTATGCCTACCCGGTGAAGATCGAGGGGCGTTATGTCATGGACCCCTCGCCGACGAAGGCGGACGGATGTTTGTCTGTTCGGACACCGATTACTGCCGCGAGCGCCGCGCAGCAGGACATGTCGGCGCGCAAGGCGCACCCTATGAGGCCACATCATGAGTGACTTTACCCTACGCCCCCCGAAGATCGGAGACGGTGCGGATGTCGCCGCGCTCTTCAATCAGCCGCGGGTCACTGCGGGCACACTCCAGATCCCGTTTGCATCGGAAGACGGTCTGGACGACTGGCTGACCAAATCGAACATCAACACCCGGTTCGTGATTGCCGATGTGGGCGGTCGCGCGGTCGGGTTCATCCGGCTCAACCGTCAGGGCGGGCGCATGTCCCATATCGGAGAGCTTTTCATCTCGGTCCACGATGACCATCAGGGCAAGGGGATCGGGCAAGCTCTGATGAAGGCGGCCATCGATATCGCGGACAACTGGATGGGTCTGATCCGTCTGCAACTCGAGGTGCTGGTCGACAATGTCGATGCGATCCGCCTCTACGAAACCCATGGGTTCAAACGCGAAGGCCGGGCGCGCGCCGGCACGCTGCGCGACGGCGAACTGGTCGATCATTACTATATGGCGCGGCTTGTCCCTGCCCCCGCCCGCCGCGGCGAAGATGCGGAGGAAAATCCGTGAGCGGCGCAAGTAAGACCCTCGGCATCGACCATCTCGGCCTGACCGTTGGCGATCTCGGTGCCAGCCTGAGGTTCTTCACCGAGGCTCTTGGATGGGAACAGTTCGGCGGCAACGCGGATTACCCGTCGGCGTATGTGACGAACGGACATGCCAAACTGACGCTTTGGCAGCAGAAGGGAGCGCAGCGCCAGGACTTCGACCGACACAGCAATATCGGCCTGCATCACACCGCACTCAAGGTGGCCAGCCGTGCCGATCTCGATGCAGTCTTCTCGGACGTCCGGGACTGGCCGGGGGTCGAGATCGAGTTCGCGCCCGAATTTTCCGGGAAGGGACCAAAGGTGCATTTCATGATCCGCGAGCCCGGCGGCACGCGTCTAGAGGTCTCCTATGACCCACGCTGAACCGACGCCGCTGCTGGACGTCCGGGGCCTTGCCAAATCCTATGGCCGGCATATCGGCTGCGCGGATGTCTCGTTTGAGCTTTGGCCGGGCGAGGTGCTCGGCATCGTAGGCGAAAGCGGCTCGGGCAAATCAACCCTCCTGAACTGTCTCGCCGGGCATCTCGCGCCCGACACCGGCGAAGTGATCTTCGACACCCGCGTCGATGGCCCGCGCGATACGCTCACCATGTCCGAACCCGAACGACGGATGCTGGGGCGCACGGACTGGGCCTTTGT
>CAYYZH010000229.1:0-6642 GCA_964475765.1 uncultured Limibaculum sp. | reverse complement strand
AGGGTACGATGGTCGATACGTGGGCCACGGTCGGGTCCTGCGCGCAGATCGGCAAAAACGTGCATTTGTCGGGAGGCGTTGGCATTGGTGGCGTATTAGAGCCTATGCAAGCTGGACCAACAATCATTGAAGATAACTGCTTTATTGGCGCCCGGTCCGAAGTGGTTGAGGGTTGTATCGTGCGCGAAGGCTCGGTTCTGGGCATGGGCGTGTTTATCGGCCAATCCACCAAGATCGTGGACCGCGAAAGCGGTGAGGTCATGTATGGCGAAGTGCCCTCGGGTTCCGTTGTCGTTGCAGGGTCCATGCCGTCCAAGAACGGCATCAACCTTTACTGCGCGGTGATCGTGAAGCGTGTGGATGAGCGCACGCGCTCTAAGACAGGCATCAACGAGTTGCTCCGCGACTGATATGCCCGCCCTGATGATTCAGGGAACAGGCTCTAACGTGGGCAAATCCATGTTGGTTGCGGGCCTGTGCAGGATTGCGGCGCGACGCGGGATACGCGTAGCGCCGTTCAAGCCTCAGAATATGTCAAACAACGCGGCGGTCTGTCCCGATGGTGGGGAGATCGGGCGAGCCCAAGCGTTGCAGGCCAAGGCCGCTGGGCTGTCGCCGCACGCGGATATGAACCCAGTTCTGTTAAAGCCGGAAACGGACACGGGTGCTCAAGTCGTGGTGCAAGGTCAGCGCCTTGCAAGGGCGGAGGCGGCGGATTACGGCGCCCTAAAACCCAAGCTGATGCACGCCGTTCTGGACAGTTTCGCTCGGCTTAGAGCCGAACATGACCTCGTGATCGTCGAAGGCGCAGGGAGCCCAGCGGAGGTGAACCTGCGAGACCGGGACATCGCGAATATGGGGTTTGCAGTGGCGGCAGATGTGCCGGTGATCCTTGCTGGCGACATTGACCGGGGTGGCGTGATCGCGCAGATCGTGGGCACTCAGTCCGTGATGGATGCGCGCGACAACGCGCAGGTCGCCGGGTTTATGGTGAACAAATTTCGCGGTGATCCCCGGCTGTTTGACGATGGGTATGACTTCATCAAAGACCGAACTGGTTGGCCCGGATTCGGGGTTCTGCCGTGGTTCAGGGACGCTTGGAAGTTGCCAGCGGAGGATGCGATTGATCTGAACCGCGCACCGGAGCGCGAAGGCTTGCATGTGGTCTGCCTCGCCCTGTCGAGGATCGCGAATTTTGATGATTTGGACCCGCTGGCGCAGGAGCCGGGTGTGCGTCTGACGATGCTGGGGCCGGGACGTGCGATCCCAGGAGATGCGGATCTGGTCATTTTGCCGGGCAGCAAATCGACGCGAGGTGATCTTGCATTCCTGCGTGCGCAGGGTTGGGATGTCGATCTGGCAGCGCATTATCGGCGGGGCGGCCATATCCTTGGCCTTTGTGGCGGGTATCAGATGTTGGGGCATATTGTACGGGATCCGCAAGGCGTGGACGGGAACGCGGGCGAAGATGCGGGTTTGGGGCTGTTGGACATCACGACAGAGATGGCGGCCAGCAAGCGGCTGGCGCTGACTGAGGCCCGGTGCGCGCTGAGTGATGTGCTGCTGTCAGGCTACGAGATACACATGGGTCGCACAGAAGGTACAGATTGCGCACGGCCGATGGTGCAGTTGAACGCAGGTTCTGACGGGGCGATGTCGCAGGATGGACGGGTGATGGGGACCTATTTGCACGGTATTTTCGCCTCTGACGCCTATCGTGCCACGTTTCTGGAGCGTATCGGCGGGGTCAGCGATGGGCGGTCCTATGACGCCGGTGTGGAGGCTGTGCTGAATGGGCTTGCCGATCACATGGAACAGCATCTGGATATAGATGCGATGTTTGCCGCCGCGCGGTGACTTGACTTGGCGTCTGCGGGCAAGCATGGCGGTGGTATGAGCAAGAAAGATAAACCGGCGCGTGTGCATCATGTCTACACACTGGTGGTGCAGGTGGGGCGCAAGGATGGCGATGGGTTGCCTGACGGAAGCACGGGCGCGGCGTTGATGTGTTATGCCAGCGGCGTGGACGAAGCTGAAGCGGTGCGGGAGACGGTCGCGATCTTGAAGCAGGCGGACATGAACCCGCTGGACGTGACTGGGCATGGCACTCTGGATGAGCGAATTGAACAGGGTCATGAGATCGACGCGGATGAGCGCGAATTGATGGCCCGCGCTCTGGAAGAGAACGCGGTGATCGTTGCTCAGGTGACGCCTTTTACCGATTAGGATCTGCTCATCGCGCCCTTGCGAGCGCGCCTCGCGACGTCAGGCGGCGCGTTGACTGGCCAACGTAATGGCCTCGAAAGTGCCGAGAACCTGATGAATGGGACGAGCATGTTCGGGCAGGGATGACCGGGGCATGTCGGACAGGATCGATGCGGAGAGATCTTCGGCGCGACGGCGCATACGGCCAATGTAGAGACTTTCCAGAGCGCAGCCTTCGACATGCAAGGAGTCGTGGCTGGGCATCAGAAGCTGAACGTAGTCGATGATCGGACCGCTGGGTTCATAGCGCGCGGCCGTGCCGTTCACGAGATGTCCTGCGGGGATCAGAACCGCTTCGCGACCATAGGTGTATTCGACCAGAGACCCGGACAGGATCAAACGCTGCGTTGGCGCAACAATGGCGTCCCGTTGCAGCCCGAAGTAAGGGGCACGCAGGCGGATTGGACGGAAGCTGCCCTTGGCGGGCACCCGACGGCGCAGGGATTTCAGTACAGGGACTTCGGTTTCATCCTCTGACAGGATCGTATCGCCGCGACGCAGTTCGGCGATAGAACATGGACCCGACGGGGTGGAGATTTGAAGATCGGGAAGAATACTTGGGCTGGGCCCGAGTGGTTCGATGTTACTGGAGAGGGCCGCGAACACCAGGTTCGGTGACATATCTGCAGGCGTCATGATCAGCTTGTGCAGATCTGAGACCAACATTGGCAACGGATCATCGATCAACGTGGAAAAGACGTGCAGGCCGCCGGGGCGTTCTACCGCCAGACGCGCCCACCCGGTCGCATAGTCCCATGCGTAGGTTATACGCAGCGTATCCATGCGGCCTTCGCCACCATGCTGGATTGCCGCATGCCGGATTTGCCCGCCCATGGTTGCGATGAAGGTGACACCGCCTCCGGGAACCGCTTTGATCCAGAAGCTGCGTGCTGCTGGGGGGCCAGAACGCGACAAGCCGATTAGGATTTCGGGTCGCTCCTCTCCGGTCACGGCTGCTTCGACCATAAGGGTGCCTTTGGTCAGAACCGCGCCGGGAGAGTCGTCAAACAGAGGCTGCGCGCACTTGTCCACGCCCAATCCATGGGCGGAGAAGCGTTGCGTTTTGTGATCGGCGATCGCCAGCCAGGTCATGCCACCGCGCGCCGTTTCAACAAAAGCTCTGCCTCGAACCGGCGCAGGGAGCGACGCGCGGAGGGCCCGTAGCCTTCGCATGTGTCGGGGTCAAGCTGCGGAAAGAGGGAACAGATTTCCTGCACCATCTCTGCCTCGAAACTAGAGGTGGTTTGGGGTCCGGGAAGGAAACTTTCGGTGGCCAGTCCTTCAGAAAACACAACCTGATGCCGGTCAAACAACAGATGCACATAACGGACGTCACCGCCTTCGCGACGACACACCGAATGGTCGTTGATGAGATCGCGCGCGGCGATAAGGACTTCGTCTTCGCCAAAGAGAACATCCGCAAGCGCGTCTTTTATCAGGATGCGGTGCAGGGGGGAGACCAGCAGAGAGCCGTGTTTGCCAAATGTGTTGGCGCGAATCCAGATGGGCGCAAAGTCACCCCGCGCTTCAACGCGACGTTGGCCAGACCAGCGCAATGGTTGTGGACCATCGTCTTTTGTCAGGACCAAATCACCGGGCAAGAGCTGTTCGACCGGGACGTCTCCGTCGGGTGTAGAGATCAGGGTTCCGGCAACAAAACACGGAACCTGACTGACGTTGACAATGCCTGTGTCGGAATTGAAGCCGTCAGAGATCGTATAGGCAAAGTTGTAGTCCTCGGTGTCGCCATCCCCGATCACAGTGATGGTGCCGTCACCGTTCAACTGAACGGACGCGCCAGTAGAGAGAGACACGATACTGCCAGCGGTTACAGGCACATTGTTTATGTGCGTGATGACAAGCGATCCGGTGGACGTTGTGGAATCGTTGGTAAGGACGTCCACGACTTCGGTCTCATTCCTATTGAACGTGACAGAATCGTCCAACGCCAGAATCGAGGTCTGAACAGAGTCCGCAGCGATCAGCAGATTGGAGTCATAGTTGCTGTCCGCCACATCCGCGATGCCAATACGGATGGAGTTCAGTTCCCCGATGATCACTGGCATCTTGAGCGTCAACGTGACCGTAAGGCCGTCCATTTCGGTGTTGAAGTTACCGCCTGCGTTGTCGAGGTACAGGTTTTCGTTAACGTCGCTGTTTACGTTGCCGGGATCGATGTCTCCGTTCCCGACGGAAATGTCGATGGGTTGACCATTAACCCAAACGGCCACGAAGTCCTGATAGATCGAATTCTGGAACTCCGGGTATTCTTCGGACGCGAAGACGAACTGCATGGTGAGCACGTCACCACCCGGTATAAAGTCCACATCCAGATACGCGGTATCCAGCGTCGGCGTGCCGGATTGCGCGTTGAAGGAGGGGATGAAGTTGGGGCCATCAGTATTTGTCGACGTTGCCGAAGACTGGTTCTCTGCGCCGCTGGAATTCGTATAATCCCGCGCACGGCCAGTGGACAGAATGATGCCCGTATCACCGGGCGTTGCGTCAGGAGAGACCGCATTTCCGTTGCTATAGACACCAGAGCTAATCGGATCGCCGGTGTAGGATGCACTAATGACTGTCGCACCAGTGCCGAAAATTGTATCGGCCATCTGTAATGCGGATGCATTGATGTTAATCGGCAATTGTGATGCCGGCATGTCCCACCTCGGTCGCTCAGTTATGGCGTAGATGGCAAGCCGGACTCGTGGCGGATACGATACCGCGATACGAAGGATTGGGCGATCTTGATGCCGCCGAACTGCTGAGTGGCCTGCCTCTGGCCTTTGTTATTGTTCAAAGAATTACACGGCATAGGGGCATGTGTTAAGCGATGGATACATTTTGGCCTTGTGAGCGCGCTTTTTTGGTCACAATGGTGAAAGGCAGAAAAGGGAGAGAGCATGCCACCGATTGATCCTGTTGAGTTGACTGCCGATCTGGTGCGGTGCGCGTCGGTGACGCCGGAAGACGACGGCGCATTGGATGTGCTGCACGCTCTTTTGAGCAATGCGGGGTTTGACTGTACATGGGCGGACCGAGGCGGCGTGCGCAACTTGTTTGCCCGCTGGGGGGCCAAAGGGCATGACCGCAGTTTCGGGTTCAACGGGCACACCGATGTTGTTCCGGTGGGGGATGAAGCGGCGTGGACACGCCCTCCGTTTGGGGCCGAGATTGCCGACGGCGTTCTGTTTGGGCGCGGCGCGACGGATATGAAATCGGGCGTTGCGGCTTTTGCTGCGGCGGCCGTAGACTTTGTGACGCAAACTCCACCAGAGGGCGCTGTGATCATTGCGATCACAGGCGATGAGGAAGGCGACGCCGTGGATGGTACGGTTGCATTGCTGGATCACATGCAGACAGCCGGCGAGGCGATGAGTGTCTGTCTGGTGGGCGAACCGACATGCCCGGAAACCATGGGCGAGATGATGAAGATCGGGCGGCGAGGGTCTATGACCGCATGGTTTGAGATCACCGGCGTACAAGGGCACTCGGCCTATCCACATCGCGCCAAGAACCCAGTGCCGGCACTTGTCCGGCTGATGGATCGACTGGCCAGCCACGAATTGGATCAGGGTACAGATCACTTTGATGCATCGACCCTTGCGGTGGTCACAGTGGACACCGGGAACCCGGCGACGAATGTGATCCCGGCCAAGTGTTCAGGCGCGGTGAACATTCGGTTCAATGACACGCACACGGGCGCGAGCTTGTCGGAGTGGCTGACGTCAGAGGCGAACCGGATAGCAGATGAATTTGACGTCGAAGTGGACGTCAGGATCAAGATTTCTGGCGAGAGTTTCCTGACGCCGCCGGGCGAGTTGTCCGATCTTGTGGCACGCGCGGTTACAGAAGAAACCGGCGTCACACCTGTGTTGTCCACCTCCGGCGGGACATCGGATGCCCGCTTTGTAAAGGATCATTGCCCGGTCGTGGAGTTCGGCCTTGTCGGTCAGAGCATGCACAAAGTGGATGAGCATGTCGCGGTTGCGCATGTGCATCAGCTCAAGGCGATCTATGCCCGCATTCTGCGCGATTACTTTGCCTGACGCGGGTGTTGCCAAACGGAGCGCCCTGCCGGGCGCACATGATCTATTTTTGGTGATGAGGGGGCAGGCCCCCTCAAACTCCCCCGAGCCAAGGGTGTGAGCGGATCAAGATGAAACAGACTCTGATCGTGATGGTGAAAGAGCCGAGACCGGGACGGGTGAAGACCCGGTTGGGGCAGGACATCGGCTACGTAGACGCGGCGTGGTGGTTTCGGCGGCAGTCTTTGGCTTTGATCCGACGGTTGCGCGATCCAAGGTGGCAGCTTGTCTTGGCGGTCAGTCCGGATCGGGACGGTTTGGTCAGCCGCGTGTGGCCGCAAGGGGTGGC
>CAYYZH010000228.1:0-6834 GCA_964475765.1 uncultured Limibaculum sp. | reverse complement strand
CTTGCGCTTCTCAACGCTGAACGCATGGCGGCCCCCAAGGTCGAGCGGGTCGATCATGTCATCGTCTCGTTCTCCGGCGGACGTCCCGAAAGCACCATGACCGAGGCGATGATCTCGACCGAGACCGGTCAGGTCACGGATCGCGATCTCTCGAACGTGATGGCCGCCTGTCCCGAACCTCCCATTGGCGAAGGCCGACAGATCCTTCATGCCCAGCCCTGCGAGATCACGCTGGATTACCAGAGTGGTGTGACCGATCCACGCGGCATGACCGCCCGGCATCTGTCGGTCGCGATGCAGGTGATGACGGTCGATGAGCGCCCGCTGGCGAACCTCGCCGAATGTGTGCGTCGGTGCGACCTTGACCTCGCAGGCATCGTCTCCGCGCCTTACGCGAGCGCGCTGGCGGCACTTGTCGAGGACGAGCAACGCGCAGGTGCGGTTTGTATCGATATGGGTGGCGGCGGGACGTCGTTTTCTGTCTTTCTTCAGGACCATCTGATGTGTGTCGATCAGGTGCGCTACGGCGGCAATCATGTCACGGCGGACATCGCGGCCGGCTTGATGATGAGCCAGGCGACAGCCGAGCGGATCAAAACCCTTTACGGCGGCGTGATTTCCACCGGAGCCGACGATCGCGAGATGATCGACGCGCCCCGGATCGGCGAGGAGGATCAGCCCGACCGGCGTCAGATCAGCCGCGGTATGCTGATTGGAGTGATCCGCCCGCGCATCGAAGAGACGCTGAGACTGGTGAAATCACGGCTCGAGGAAATCGGCATTCAGGATCTGCCCGGCTCTGGCCTCGTACTGACCGGAGCTGCTTGTCAGTTGCAGGGCGTGGACGAGTTGGTGACCAAACTCCTGGGCCGCCGGCCGAGGATCGGGCGCCCGATGCGCATCGCCGGTTTGCCGCAATCGCTGAGCGGACCGGACTATGCCACCGCGGTCGGTCTGGCGATCTATGCGCTGGGGCCGCATGACGAACTTTGGGACTTCGAAGCACCGCGCCACGGTGCGCGCGGACGGGCCAGCGACATGTTCCGCTGGCTGAAGCGGGCATGGTGATATGTGGCGATAATGTGGCGATTTGACGTGACCCGGAGGTTGATTCGCGTTAACTTCCCAACAACAAAACAAGAACCGGTCAAAAACAACAACGCGCGGCCGGCGCACCGAGGCAGGCTATAACAAGTACCAAGAGGCAGAAATCATGGCACTGAATCTATCTACTCCGGACGAGCACGAGCTGCGTGCTCGCATTACTGTGTTTGGCGTTGGCGGTGCCGGCGGCAATGCGGTCAACAACATGATCGAGAAGCATCTCGAGGGCGTCGACTTCGTCACCGCCAACACCGATGCGCAGGCGCTGGCGCATTCGCGCGCGCAACGCTCGATCCAGCTTGGCACGGGCGTGACCCGCGGTCTTGGGGCTGGCTCCAAACCCGAGGTTGGCCTGCACGCGGCCGAGGACACGATCGAGGAAATCTGCGCCCATCTCGATGGCGCGCATATGTGTTTCATCACCGCCGGCATGGGCGGGGGAACTGGCACCGGTGCCGCCCCTGTTGTAGCTCGTGCGGCGCGCGAGATGGGTATCCTGACTGTTGGCGTCGTCACCAAACCATTCCACTTCGAAGGCACACGGCGCATGTCGGTGGCCGAGGCTGGCGTCGATCAGATGCAGCAGGTGGTCGATACGCTGATCGTCATTCCGAACCAGAACCTCTTCCAGGTGGCCTCCGAGCGCACGACTTTTGTCGAGGCGTTCCAGATGGCCGATGACGTGCTCTATCAGGGCGTTCAGGGCGTGACTGATCTGATGGTTCGCCCGGGCATGATCAACCTCGACTTTGCCGACGTCCGGTCGGTGATGGAGGAGATGGGCAAGGCGATGATGGGCACCGGCGAAGCCGAGGGCGAGACCCGGGCCATCGACGCGGCCGAGAAGGCCATCGCGAACCCGCTGCTCGACGAAGTCAGCCTGAAGGGCGCGCGCGGTGTGCTCATCAACATCACTGGCGGCTACGACCTGACCCTCTTCGAAATGGACGAGGCGGCCAACCGCATCAAGGAAGAGGTCGACAGCCACGCCATGATCAAGTTCGGTTCGGCCATCGATCCCGATATGGAAGGCCGGATGCGGGTGTCTGTGGTCGCAACGGGCATCGACGCCGAAGCCGCCGAGGCCCGTCCTCCGGCTGAAGCACCGACCCAGCGCCGTCCGGTCGAGACTGATCCGGGTATCGTTGCTGCCATTCGCGGGCAGCGCAAACCCGAGGAAGACGAGGCAATGCCCGCCCCGGCAGCCGAACTTGAAGCTGAGGCAGAGCCCGAGCAAATCGAAGAGGTTGCCGAACAGACCGAGGAGCCAATGGTCGAAGAGACCGTTGCGCGCTTCGTGACGCCAGAGCCCGAAGTCGAGGCCACACCTGCACCGCAGCCCGCGGCTGAGCAGGACGAGAGCACCTTCGCCGTGGCCCCGTCGCCCAATGATATCAGGGCTCGGGCCGAGGAGGTACGCCAGCGTGCGCTGGCCGCCCGTGCCAAACGCGAAAGTGAGCGCGGAGCCCAGACGCAGCATTCCGAAGAGCCGGCTCTCTTCGATCTGGATGAGCGTTCGATCGCCCAGCGTCCGGCCGCCAAGCCGATGCGCGTGGTCGAGGAGACGACCGAGACCGCGGCTCTTGAAGAAGCCCAACCCGCCGCAGGTCGCGCCGGGCTTTTCACCATCAACAAGCTGATCCACCGGGTCGCGGGTACGCCCGCTCAGGAAGATCGCCCGGCCCCCGCCCAGCGGTCCGAACCCTCGGTGGGCGAGGCGGATGAGGAAGGCGGAGACATCCCGGCCTTCCTGCGCCGCCAGGCGAACTGATCCAAACCACCTGACTTCACTCCGGCGCTCACATGCGCCGGGGGCTTCTTGGAACGTCCTGCCTGCCCGATCTCTCCCCGGGCAGGCCTTTTTTTGCTTTGGCTACATCGACTTACCCGGGTGTATGTTGCAAAGCGTCATAAACCGTGACTTGAGCGCATTGTCTCTCAACGGTAGAGAAACCCCAACAAAAGCCATCACGGGCTATTCGGTACGAAAACCGGAAGCGTTTCAGGTGGCAAACAATGGGCAGTTAGTGAATGCGCAGAACGCTTCAAACGAAGGTGAAGTTCGCCGGCATTGGTGTGCATGGCGGGCAACATGCCGAACTTATCGTCGGACCCGCGAAGTCGGGTGCCGGGATTTCGTTCGTGCGCAGCGATCAGCCCAAGGCGATCCAGCGGATCCCCGCGCTCTATGATCGCGTCAGCGACACGCGCCTCTGCACCAAACTTACCAATGATGACGGCGTGTCGGTCAGCACGGTCGAGCATGTTATGGCCGCCCTCTGGGGCTGCGGCGTCACTGACGCTGAGCTTTCGGTGAATGGGCCTGAAGTGCCGATCATGGACGGATCGTCGGCGCCGTTCGTCGAGGCCTTTGTCAAAACGGGTTTTGTCGATAATGCCGCCGCACCATGCCCGGCGATCCGTATCCTGCGCGAGGTATCGGTGCAGCAGGGCGACAAGTTCGCCGCGCTTACGCCGTCCCGCCGGTTCGAGATGGACTTCTCCATCACCTTCGACGCAACCGCCATCGGCGAGCAATCCCACACGATGACCCTGGTCAACGGGGCGTTCGTCGCGGAACTCAGCAATTGCCGGACGTTCGGCCAGTTGCACGAGGCCGATGCGCTTCGCAAGCTGGGCCTTGCCCGCGGCGGTAGCCTGCAGAACGCCATCGTGGTCGACAAGGGCCGGGTGCTGAACCCGGAAGGTCTGCGCCGCCCCGATGAATTTGTGCGGCACAAGATGCTGGACGCCGTGGGCGATCTTGCACTTGCTGGCGCTCCGATCATTGGGCGGTATACGGGGGACCGGGCCGGTCACGGGATCACCAATGCGCTGCTGCACGAGTTGTTCAAACAGCGCGATGCCTGGGCCTGGGAAGAGCTGGGCACTGGCCAATGGCTCGGCGGATCCTTGCCGGCAGTTCCGAGCGCCCCTGCCGTCAGCGCGATGGCTGTCTGAGAAAGGGGCCTGTCACGGGTCCCTGACGGCGCTTTTACTTTCCCTCCCTGATCTCGGCGTTTAAGGTAAGCGTGGCCCTTCAAATCGGGCCAGCGTGCGGGCGCACGACGTAAGAACTCACGATGTGGGGCAGGCGAACATGCGAGCAATTCGGAAACTCTCACTGATCAGTGCAGTGCTGGCGACAACTCTGGTGGCAGGGTGCAGTTCCTGGTTTGGTGACGATGAGGTCCCGGTTGAGAACCGTTCGGCGCGGGAGATCTTCGATACGGCACAAGCCCAGCTCGATGATGGCAACGCAGCACAGGCCGCCAAGAGCTTCGATGAAATCGAGCGGCTCTATCCGTTTTCGCAGCTGGCCAAACGCGCGATCATTATGTCGGCGTTCTCATATTATCAGGCTGGCGAGATGTCCTCGGCCCGCGCCTCGGCTGCGCGTTATCTCGACCTCTATCCATCCGATACTGACGCGCCCTACGCGCAGTATCTGACGGCGCTGACATTCTACGACAACATTGTCGATGTCGGGCGCGATCAGGCGATGACCAAGAATGCCCTGCAGGAGCTGACCGAACTCGTGCGGCGCTATCCGGAGTCGGATTTTGCCCGTGATGCGCGGCTGAAGATCGACCTCACCAACAACCATATTGCTGGCAAGGAGATGGAGGTCGGGCGCTATTACCTCAAGCGCGGGCACTATCTCGCGGCAGTTAATCGCTTCCGGGTGGTGATCGAAAACTACCAGACCACCGCCCATACGCCAGAGGCGTTGCACCGGCTGGTTGAATCCTATCTGTCGCTGGGGCTGGAGCGCGAGGCCCGCGTGTCCGCCGCTGTTCTGGGCAAGAACTTTGTGGGCTCCGACTGGTACGCCGCGTCCTACTCCCTGCTTGAAGGCCGCGATCTGCGTCCGGCGACCGAGGACGACGCCTGGTACGACTCGATCTTCCGCCGCGTGATCCGGGGCGACTGGCTCTGAGGAGGGGCGCAGGGCGGGTTTCATGCTGCGCAGTCTGTCGATCCGCAACATCGTTCTGATCGAAGCGCTGGATCTCGAATTTGGCGCTGGGCTGACCGTGCTGACCGGAGAGACCGGGGCCGGCAAATCCATCCTGCTTGACGCGCTCGGCTTTTCGCTCGGCCACAAGGTGCGCCGCGATCTGGTGCGGGCCGGAGCGGACAGTGCAAGCGTCGTGGCCGAATTTGCCGTTCCAGATGGTCATCCCGCCTACGAGGTCTGCGAAGGGCTGGATCTGCCGATCGATGATGACACCCTTATCTTGCGCCGGGTCGCCAACGCAGACGGCCCCGCGCGGGCCTTCGTAAACGACAGACGCATCAGCGCAGATGCTCTGGGTCAGATTGGAGCAACGCTGGTCGAGGTCCACGGACAGCATGATGACCGGGGCCTGCTCGATCCCCGCGCGCATGGCCCGCTGCTCGACGCCTTTGGTGGGCTCGGGCCGCGTGTCGGGCGCACCCGAAAGGCGTGGAACGCGTTGCGCGAGGCGGATGCCAAACTTACGGCGGCGCGCACGCAGTTGGCTGAAGCCGAGGCGGATGCCGATTTTCTCCGGCACAGCGTCGATGAACTCGAACGCTTCGCTCCGCTGCCCGGTGAGGACGAAGCCCTCGACGCCGAACGCCGCCTGATCAAGCAGTCAGAAAAACTGACTTCCGAACTGGCCAAGGCCGCCGATCATCTCGCTGGTCAGGGGGCCGAGGGTGCGCTGGCCGAGGCGCTCTCCCGGCTCAATCATGTTGCCGAGAACGCCGAGGGGCGGCTTGATCCGACCATCTCTGCCATCGACCGGACAATGTCGGAATTGGGCGAGGCGCAGTCCAGCCTTGGCGAGGTACTCGACGCGCTGAACTTCGATCCCGGGCGGCTCGATGATGTTGAGGAGCGGCTCTTCGCGCTCAGAGGCCTTGCCCGAAAACACAATGTGCAGCCCGACGCGTTGCCTGACCTGACCGCAGATATGTCAAAGCGGCTGTCGGCCATCACGACGGGCGCCGAGCAGATTGGCGCGCTTGAAGCGGCGCTGTCCGAGGCCGAGAAGTCCTATGAGACTGCCGCCACCGATCTTTCGGTCGCACGCCGGACGGCGGCGAAGAAACTAGACAAGGCGGTGACGTCTGAACTTGCGCCCCTGAAAATGGAGGCCGCCGCATTCAAGACCGACATCTCCGGCGATGGCGCCGGACCGGAGGGCGTGGACAAGGTTCGCTTCGCCGCGTCGATCAATCCCGGCGCCCCCACGGGACCGATTGACAAGATCGCTTCGGGCGGGGAGCTGTCGCGCTTCTTGCTGGCGCTCAAGGTCTGTCTCTCGGAACAGACGGGCGGGCAATCCATGATCTTTGACGAGATCGATAGGGGTGTCGGCGGCGCGACCGCCGATGCCGTGGGGCGCAGGCTCGCACGGCTGGCTGATAGCGGGCAGGTTCTGGTCGTGACCCACTCGCCTCAGGTCGCGGCACGCGGCACGCAGCACCTTCAGATCGCCAAGTCCAGCAGGGCCGGGACAACCCGGACGGATGTCTCGCTGCTTGATGAGACCGCCCGCAACGATGAGATCGCCCGTATGCTTGCGGGCGAGCAGATCACCGAGGAGGCCCGCTCTGCCGCACGCGCCCTGATCGAAGGGTCAACGGACGACTGATCGTCCTGCACTGATCTGCGGTGCGGCCCGGATCGAGTTTCGCCCTTTGGAAAACTGAATCCAAAAACCGGATCGAGCTTTGCTGTCCGGAAGTCTGCGATAT
>CAYYZH010000227.1:1292-6863 GCA_964475765.1 uncultured Limibaculum sp. | reverse complement strand
CGGCAAGGTCGAGGAAAAGATGGGCATCCACGGGAACTCGACCTGTGTGATGAACTATGACGATGCGCAGGGCTGGCTGGTCGGAGAGGAGCACAAGGGGCTCCGCGCGATGTTCACCATGATGAACGAGGCGCGCCTGCTCGTTGGTATGCAGGGCCTCGCGGTTGCGTCGGGTGCCTATCAGGCGTCAGCGGCCTATGCGAAGGATCGCCTGCAGGGCCGGGCTGTGACCGGGGTCGAGAACCCGGACGGGCCTGCCGATCCGCTGATCGTGCACCCGGATGTTCGGCGCCTGCTGCTCGACCAGAAGGGCTTTGTCGATGGCGCACGGGGCTTTGTCTCGTGGGTCGCGATGCTGCTCGACACCGAGAAGCACCACAAAGACGAGGCCAAGCGCCAGGAAGCCGCCGATATGGTCGGCCTCTTGACCCCGGTGGTGAAAGGCTTCCTGACCGAGGAAGGCTATCGCCTGACGACTAACGCCCAGCAGGTCTTCGGAGGCCACGCCTATATCGAAGAATGGGGCATGTCGCAGTTCGTGCGGGATGCCCGGATCACCATGATCTACGAAGGCGCGACCGGTGTGCAGGCGCTCGATCTCGTTGGGCGCAAGCTTGGCCAGAAGGCCGGCAAGCCGATCATGACCTTCTTCGAGTACATCAAGGGCTACATCAAGGACAACGAGGACGACCTGCCGCTCGCGCGCGACTTCCTCGACCCGCTGAAGGCGGCGTCGAAGGATCTGCAACAGGCCGCGATGTACTTCATGCAGGCAGGTATGAAGAACCCGAACAACGCGTTGGCGGGTTCCGTCGACTTCCTGCATCTCTTTGGGCTGGTCTGCATGGGGCTGAGCTGGGCACGCCAGGCCAAGGCCGCGCAGCGTGCGATCGAAGCCGGAGCGGAAGACGAGCAGTACTACCTCAACCGCCTTGCGACAGGTCGCTACTACATGAAACGGGTGCTGCCGGAGACGAGCCTGCGTCTGACCCGCATCGAGACCGGCGCGGACCCGGTGATGGATATGCCAGCGGAGGGGTTCTGATCGCGGGCGATGCGTCTTCAGGAAACCCGTCGCCGATCGGGTCCGGGTTTTCCTGCGGACAGCGCTCTTGACGCGGCAGCCCTGAGGGTCGCAGCGTATCTGGACAGAGCGTGCGCGCCAGTCACCGAGGAGCCGACATGAACATCGTCAACATGATCATCCGCATGGTTGTGCGCAGGGGCATCAGTGCCCTGATCAGAAGATTTTTCCGCTGAGGAGCCGAGACATGGCCGACTACAAACTCCACTGCTTTGCCCAGTCCGGGAACGCCTACAAGATCGCCTTGGCGCTTGAATTGGCCGGGGCCGACTGGGAGCCGGTCTTTGTCGACTTCTTCAAGGGCGCGGGGCGCTCTCCGGAGTTCAAGGCGCTCAACATCATGGCTGAGGTGCCGGTGCTGGAGCACGCAGGCAAGACCATGAGCCAGTCCGGCGCGATCCTTGGCTATCTCTCCGAGACGCTTGGCAAGTACGCGCCCTCCGACAGTCAGGAAGCGCTGCGCTGGATCCTTTGGGACAACCACAAGCTCACCAACAACCTCGCGACCTGGCGGTTCCTTGCGAACTTCCTGCCCGAGGACAAACGCAACCCGGACGTCATCGCGTTCCTCGAGGGTCGGGCCACCACGGCGCTGGGCGTGCTGGAGGCCCATCTCGCGGGCCGCGAATGGATCGTCGGCAATGACCTCTCGACCGCGGACCTGAGCTGCATCGGCTATCTCTTCTACACCGATCACTATCCCATCGACTGGGCGAGCGACTATCCGAACGTCACGGCGTGGCGGGACCGGATCGCCGGGTTGCCCGGATGGAAGCATCCGCATGATCTGATGCCGGGTCATCCGATCGCGGCATGACCACGGGCGCTCTCAGAGGTGGCTGTCAGTGCGGCGACGTGCGTTATCGCGCGGGGGCGACGGACCATGCCGTGCTCTGCCATTGCCGTATGTGCCAGCGCGCAATGGGCGGGCCGCTCGGATGGATGGTCTCAACCGTCGATCTCGAGATAAACGGCAGCCCCGGCTGGTTCGCCTCGTCTTCTGCGGCCCGGCGCGGGTTCTGCCCGGCCTGCGGCACACCGCTGTTCTTTCAGTTGACTGGAGACCACAAGATCTGGATCACAGGCGGCTCGCTGGATGATCCCTCGCTCGCCCCACCCCGTGCGCATTACGGTGCGGAGTCGCGTCACCCGTGGATGGTGCTGGCCCATGATCTGCCCAGTGAAGACACCAAACCCGGCGGCATCACCGGCAAGACCGCTGCGATCCATTCTTATCAAAACACCACCGCCCCTGCGGCGAAGGAGGAGAGATGACCGACGCCTATATCTTCGACACCGTGCGTACCCCACGGGGCAAGGGCAAGAAGGATGGATCTCTGCACGAGGTCACCTCGATGCGTCTGTCGGCGGAGGTTCTGAATGCGCTGAAGGATCGCAACAACCTCGACACCAAAGAGGTCGAGGACGTGATCTGGGGCTGCGTGACACCCATTGGCGAGCAGGGCGGCGACATTGCGCGCGCTTCGGTGCTCTATGCAGGCTGGGACGAAAGCGTGCCGGGCGTGCAGATCAACCGGTTTTGCGCGAGTGGCCTCGAGGCCTTCAACATGGCGGCCAATCAGGTGCGCGGCGGAGCAGGCGATCTCTATGTCGCGGGCGGCGTCGAGATGATGAGCCGCGTGCCCATGGGCTCGGACGGTTACGCAGCGGGCGTTGACCCGGCGGTGGCCTTCCCCACCTATTTCGTGCCGCAAGGGATCGGCGCCGATGTGATCGCCACCAAATGGGGGTTCAGCCGCGACGATGTCGACGCCTACGCGGTCGAAAGCCAGAAACGCGCAGCGGCGGCCTGGGACGACAAGCGCTTTGCCGGATCCATCATGCCGGTCGAAGACCAGAACGGCATTCCGATCCTTGCCCATGACGAGCACATGCGCCCGGGCACCGATATGCAGAGCCTTGGCGGGCTCAAGCCCAGCTTCCAGGGCATTGGCGAGGGCATGCCGGGTTTCGATGCGATCTCGATCCTGCGCTACCCTGAGCTGGAGCGCGTCAACCACGTCCACCATGCGGGCAATTCGTCGGGCATCTGTGACGGGGCTGCGGCGGTGCTGGTCGGCACCAAGGAAGCGGGCGAACGTCTTGGCCTCAAGCCCCGCGCGCGTGTGCGGGCGACCTCCAAGGTCGGCTCCGAGCCGTCGATCATGCTGACCGGCCCGATCCCCGCGACCAAGAAGGTCCTGAAGGCTGCCGGCATGGAAATCGGCGATATCGACCTGCACGAAGTCAACGAAGCGTTCGCCGCCGTCGTCATGATGTACATGGACGAGTTCGGAGTTGATCATGGCAGCGTCAACGTCAATGGTGGAGCCATTGCGATGGGGCACCCGCTCGGGGCGACCGGTGCCATGATCCTTGGAACTGTCCTCGACGAGTTGGAGCGCACGGACAAGGAAACGGCCCTGACCACGTTGTGTATCGGGTCAGGCATGGGCGCTGCGACGATCATCGAGCGTGTTTGAGAATGGGGTTCGACCTATATGAACGCAGCCGATGTGGTGCTGCTTCAGGACCGTGCGTTCGGGCCGGAAGAGACGGACGAAGACTTGTGGATGAGCACGCTGACGGTCCCGCTCACCATGAAGACCGTCAACCGGACAATGGTGCTGAAGTCCCGGGCCGAGGTGCTGCACGAGTTGCGTGCCGTCATCGACGCGGTGCGGGCCGATGGTGTGCGCGCGCTGCGCACCAGGATCCTGTCGCACATCCAGCCGACCGACGAGTTGGCGATCATCGCATCGATGCGCGACCGTGTGTCGGGCTCGGGCGGCATTATCGGTTCGACGTCGATCACCTGGACCCTGATCAAGGTCGGAGAGGAGTGGAAGATCAACCAGCTCTTCTTCGACAATCCGGCCTACGACATCTCGCCCACCGCCAACCGTGTCGACGGCGAGACCTGACCCAGGCCGACTTGGACTGACCACCGGAAAACCGCATCGGCCCCCGGCCGGTGACCTGATATTTCGAGGAGGCTTCACATGCCGATTTTCTCTCTGGACGTCGACAGCGACGGCATCGCCACTATCACCTGGGACCTGCCGGATGCGACCATGAACGTGCTCTCGATCGAGGGCGCGCGAGAGTTGGATGCATTGGTCGACAAGGTGCTGGCCGATGAAAAGGTCAAGGGCACGATCCTGACTTCGGGCAAGCCGGACTTCGCGGGCGGCATGGATCTCGCCGTGATCGCCGATACCAAGGCGCGCGCCGCTGCAGACGGTGGCAATGTGGCCGAGGGTGTCTTCAACATGGTCATGGAACTGCACGGGGTGCTGCGCAAGATCGAGCGCGCCGGGGCTGACCCCAAGACCAACGCGGGCGGCAAGCCGTTTTGCTGGGCTGCGCCCGGCACAGCGCTGGGGATCGGGCTGGAGCTTGGCCTCGCCTGCCACCGCCGGATCGCTGCGCGCAACCCCAAGGCCAAGATCGGCCTGCCCGAGATCATGGTCGGCATCTTTCCCGGCGCGGGCGGCACAACCCGTCTGGTGCGCATGCTGGGCCTGATGGGCGCGGCCGAGCCGCTTCTGCAGGGGAAAATGTACGATCCCAAAAAGGCCAAGGCGCTGATGCTGATCGACCAGCTCTCCGAGCCCGACGAATTGCTTGCCGATGCCAAGGCGTGGCTGATGCAGGCCACCGAAAAGGACGCGGTCAAGCCGTGGGACGAGAAGGGCTACAAGATCCCCGGCGGCGGGCCCTACACGCCCAAGGGCTTCGAGATGTTCATCGGCGGCGTCACCATGACCCACGGCAAGACGCAAGGTGCGTATCCAGCGCCAAAGGCGATGCTGTCCGCGGTCTACGAAGGCGCACAGGTGCCGTTCGACACCGCCATCCGGATCGAGGCGCGCTGGTTCACCTCCGTTCTGATGAACCCCTCGTCCGAGGCGATGATCCGCTCGCTGTTCCTGAACAAGCAGGCGCTGGAGAAAGGTGCCGTCCGTCCCGCCGGTGTCCACGACATGTCGGTCAAAAAGGTTGGTGTTCTCGGCGCGGGCATGATGGGCGCGGGCATTGCCTACGTCTCGGCCAATGCCGGTATCGAAGTGGTGCTGCTCGACCGCGAGATCGAGGCGGCGGAAAAGGGCAAGTCCTACTCCGAAGGGATCCTCGACAAGGGCATCGCCCGCAAGAAGGTGACCGAGGAGAAAAAGGCCGAGGTTCTCGCCCGCATCCACCCGACCGCAGCCTATTCGGATCTCGCCGATTGCGACCTGATCGTCGAGGCGGTCTTTGAGGACACCGGCATCAAGAAGACCGTGACCGAGGCAACCGAAGAGGTCATCCCCGAGGACGCGATCTTTGCCTCCAACACCTCGACCCTGCCGATCACCGAGCTTGCCAAGGCGTCCAAGCGCCCGGACCGGTTCATCGGCATTCACTTCTTCTCGCCTGTCGACAAGATGTTGCTGGTCGAGATCATCAAGGGCGCCGAGACCGGAGACGAGGCGGTCGCCAAGGCG
>CAYYZH010000227.1:0-1282 GCA_964475765.1 uncultured Limibaculum sp. | reverse complement strand
CGCTTCTTCTACGCCAACCGCTGCATCATCCCGTATGTCAACGAGGGCCTGATCATGGTCACCGAGGGCATCAAGCCCGCGCTGATCGAGAACGCGGCAAAGCAGATGGGGATGCCGCTCGGTCCGCTGCAACTGACCGACGAGACCTCGCTCGATCTCGGCTACAAGATCGCGCAGGCGACGCGGGCCGGGATGGGCAATGCCTATCAACCGACCGGCGCCGATGAACTGCTCGAAGAGATGGTTGCCAAGCGCGAACGTCTTGGCCGCAAGTCCAAGGCGGGCATGTATGCCTATGACGAGAAGGGCAAGCGTCAGGGTCTTTGGGAAGGTCTCGCCGAGATCTGGCCCCATGCCGACGAGCAACCCTCTCTCGAGGACGTTCAACACCGGCTGATGATGGCGCAGACGCTTGAGGCGGTGCGCGCGCTGGAAGAAGGCGTGCTTATGGACATCCGCGAAGGCGATGTCGGTGCCATTCTGGGCTGGGGCTTTGCGCCGGCCACAGGTGGGCCTCTGAGCTGGCTCGATATGCTGGGCGCTGCCAAAGCCAAGGACATCTGCGATGATCTCGCCGCGCGCTTTGGTGAGCGGTTTGCAACGCCGAAGCTGTTGGCCGAGATGGCCGAGAAGGATGAGCGGTTCTACACCCGCTTTGCTCCCGCCGAGGCGGCCTGAACAAAACACGGTCCCGGGCGTAAACCCGGGACCCTTTCTTGCCTCAGAACCTAGCCCCCGGAATTGGCCCGGGACGCTCTGTCATGGCCGCAACCTCAAGCGTCAGAAGTTGCCACGACTTTCCCGCCGAGCCCGACGTTCGTCTCTTGTGGCGCGATTGGCTTCCCGCCGGTCATCGCCATTTGCACGGCGCTGTTCGCGATTGGCGTTCCGCGCGGCGATCACCTCTTCCTCCGTCTCGCGCGCCTGAGCACGGCGCTGGTTGCGCCGCTCTTCGCGTTGGGTCCGGTTGTCGGCTCTCGACGCGCGCCGATCATCGCGACGCGCGCGATTGTCCGCCCGGTTGTTCTGTCTGCGCTCTGCCCGGTCATCTCGGCGATCCCGGTTCTCGGACCTGTTCTCACGCCTGCGCTCGAACCGCTCGTCACGGCGCGACCGGTTATCGGCACGCACATCCCGGCGATTTTCGCGCCGGTCGCGTGCGTTGGCCCGGATGTCACGCCTGCGTTCGGACCGCTCGATCCGGCGGGAACGGTTGTCGATCCGTACGGCCTTGCGAATGACACGCCCGGGCCGCGGGACAACCTTGACGACTTTCTTGTTG
>CAYYZH010000226.1:0-6880 GCA_964475765.1 uncultured Limibaculum sp. | reverse complement strand
CGGCGCTGGCGACGTTTCTGCTGCCGTGGCTGGGCACCGATTTCGGCAAGGGCGCAACGCGCTGGTACTCGCTCGGGTTCATCTCGGTACAGCCATCCGAGTTCCTGAAGCCCGCCTTCGTGCTGACCGCAGCCTGGCTCATGTCCGGCGCGATGCAACGCCATGGCCCGCCAGGGCGCACGATCTCCGGCTTCATCGCCGTAGGGCTTGCGCTGATGCTGGCGCTGCAACCGGACTTTGGGCAGGCGATGCTGCTCCTCAGCGTCTGGGCGGCTATGCTGTTCGCCTCGGGCGCGCCCGTGCTGTTGCTCGCGGGGCTTTCTGGCGCGCTGATTGCGGCGGGCACCTTTGCCTATATGAACTCCGAACACCTCGCCCGGCGCATTGACGCCTATCTCGCGGGCGGGGTCGATCCGCACACGCAGCTTGCCTATGCGCAATCCGCAATTTCCGAGGGCGGGTTCTTCGGTGTTGGCGCTGCGCAGGGTCAGGTCAAGTGGGCGCTGCCGGACGCCCATACCGACTTCATCATCGCGGTCGCAGCGGAGGAGTTTGGCCTGGTCCTGACCCTCTGCGTCGTGATGCTTTATCTCTACATTACGCTTCGCGCGCTGGCCCGACTGGCCGACGAGCGTGACCCCTTCATCCGTCTGTCAGGTGCCGGTCTTGCCATGCTGCTTGGGCTGCAGGCGTTTGTGAACTTCTCCGTCGCGATCCGGCTTCTGCCAGCCAAGGGCATGACGCTCCCGTTCGTCTCCTATGGCGGCTCTTCGATGATGGCCGCGGCGTTACTCGCCGGGATCCTGCTGGCGCTGACGAGGTCGCGGCTCCATTATCGCGGGCTCGATCCCAACTACGACACATGACGGCGCCGCTTCTGGTCATTGCGGCCGGTGGCACGGGCGGGCACATGTTTCCCGCGCAGGCCCTGGCCGAAGAGATGTTGACCCGCGGCTGGCGGGTGCGGCTCTCCACGGACGAACGCGGTGCGCGCTATGCCGGTGGTTTCCCGGAGGCGGTCGATCGGCAGGTCGTCAGCTCCGGGACCTTCGCGCGCGGCGGTCTCGCAAAGCTCACCGCCCCGTTTCAAATCGCTGCCGGGCTCGCGACCGCGACCTTGCGTATGCGCCGCGAGCGTCCGGCCTGTGTAGCTGGCTTCGGTGGCTATCCCGCGTTGCCGGCCATGGGAGCGGCCTGGGTGCTGGGCCGTCCTCGCCTGATCCATGAGCAGAACGCCGTTTTGGGTAAGGTCAACGAAGCCTTTGCCGCCCGTGTCGATCGTGTCGCTTGCGGGATGTGGCCGACGGAGCTGCCCCGGGGTGTCGAGGGCATGTATATCGGCAACCCTGTTCGGGCTGCAATCTCGGACCGCGCTGCCGCGCATTACGTACCGCCCGGCGATGGGTTACTTTCGGTGCTTGTGATTGGAGGCAGTCAGGGCGCAGCGATCCTGTCCCGCGTCGTGCCGGAGGCGCTTAAGGGGCTCTCTCATGAGGTTTGTGCTCGACTGCATGTTGCCCATCAGGCACGCGAAGAGGATGTTGCAAAGGTCTCGCACACATATGCTGAGGCAGGGATCGACGCTACGGTCAAGCCCTTCTTCGATGATGTCCCCGAGCGCCTTGTGGCCGCGCAACTGGTGATCTCCCGTTCAGGTGCATCTTCAGTGGCGGACATCTCGGCCATCGGGCGGCCCTCCATTCTTGTACCGCTTGCCATCGCCAAACGCGATGAACAGTCCGCCAATGCCCGCGGACTGGTCGAGGCCGGGGCTGCAATCCTGATGCGCGAGCCGGACTTCACGCCGGAGGCCCTCAACTCAGAAGTTTCAGCCATCCTGACCGATCCGGACCGGGCCACGCGAATGGCCGGGGCCGCGCGCGATCAAGGGCGTCCCGATGCCGCCGAGCGCCTTGCCGATCTGGTCGAGAGCCTTGCTGCGGCCCGGCCCGCCTGATACTTCGCGCGCGACTTGTCGGAGAACGAGATGAACCAGCCTACCGCCCTGCCGCTCGATATCGGTGCCATACACTTTGTTGGGATCGGCGGGATCGGCATGTCCGGGATCGCCGAGGTGATGCTGAACCTTGGCTACACCGTGCAGGGCTCGGATCTGCGCGAAAGCCCGATCGTGACCCGCCTGCGTGACCTTGGCGCGACGATCCATATCGGGCAGGCCGCCGAAAATCTCAACGATGCCCAGGTCGTCGTGATCTCTTCGGCCATCAAGCCGGGCAATCCGGAACTGGATGCCGCCCGCGAGCGTGCGCTGCCTGTGGTGCGCCGGGCCGAGATGCTGGCCGAGCTGATGCGTCTGCGCTCGAACGTCGCCGTCGCAGGCACCCATGGCAAGACGACAACCACATCGCTTGTGGCCGCGTTGCTGGATGCGGGCGGCGAGGACCCGACCGTCATCAATGGCGGCATCATCCACGCCTACGGCTCGAACGCGCGCATGGGCGAGGGCCGTTGGATGGTGGTCGAAGCGGACGAAAGCGACGGGACCTTCGTCAAACTGCCCGCGACCATCGGGATCGTGACGAATATCGATCCAGAGCACATGGATCATTACGGCACCGTCGAGGCACTGTTCGACGGGTTCGAAGCGTTTGCCTCAAACATCCCCTTTTATGGCGCACTGGTTGCCTGCATCGACCATCCCGGTGTGCAGACACTGATCGGGCGCGTGAACGACCGACGTGTTGTAACATATGGCTTCTCGCGACAAGCCGATATTCGGGCCGAGAACGTCGGATATATCGACGGGGCCATGGCGTTCGATCTGGTGTTGCGCCTCGGCGAGGGCGAGGAACGCCACGAGGGCATGCGGCTTCCCATGCCCGGTGACCACAATGTCCTCAACGCGCTGGCGGCCATCGGCGCGGCGCGCGAGCTGAAAATCGGGATCGATCAGATCCGTGCGGGGCTGGCCGCTTTCAACGGGGTCAACCGGCGGTTCACCAAGGTGGGCGAATGGAAGGGCGCGACCCTTATCGACGATTACGGCCACCATCCGGTCGAGATCGAAGCGGTCCTGAAAGCTGCGCGCTCGGCTGTGGACAGCTCCGGCGGCGGCAAGGTCATTGCGATCCATCAACCGCACCGGTTCAGCCGTCTGCACGATCTTTTCGAGGAGTTCTGTAGCTGCTTCAACGATGCGGACGTCGTCGCCATCACTGACGTCTACGCGGCGGGCGAAGATCCGGTTGAGGGTGTCAGCCGCGACTCCCTTGTTGGCGGGTTGAGGGCGCACGGCCACCGGCAGGCATTTGCGTTGACTGGACCGGAGGGGCTCGCACCATTTGTCGCTGACCATGCCAACACGGGTGACATTGTCGTTTGTCTTGGCGCCGGGACGATCTCGTCCTGGGCCAACGCGCTACCACGCGAACTGGATGACATCGGATAGGGCGGCGCATGGACCCGGACACCGCTGTAGTTGTCGGGAAGTATATCGGTGCGGCACTGGCATGCACGGTAGTAATCTCGCTTCCGGTCACCCTGATCATACTTTTGGTCCGCTATTTCCAGGCTCCAACTGTACTCCTGCCGATTGCGAGACTGCCCTTCTGGCCATTCATGCTGGTTTTTGGAGCAGTCGCGTTTGTCGTTTGGTTGCTGTTGCTGGCGGTATGATGAGCGTTTTCCTGCATCCAGAGCGCTCATCATGCCGGTGCTGATCCTGCTCGATATGCTGGCTCTGGGCGTTGAGGTGCTTTTTGAGCCCAAGACCCTTTCGGTTGCAGTTTTGATCTTGATGGCCCTCGCCCTGATCCGCTGGCGCTTTGGTCCGATATGGACGTTCCAGGTTGCCTTTCTGATGTCTCTTGGCGCGGCACTCTTCATCTTTGTCCAGACCGGTAGTGCATGGGGTGTGGGCCTCAGGATCTACCTCATTCCCTCGCAATTGGCGGTTTGGGGCGGCTGGCTTCTGGTCACGCTCGGCGCGATGGTGGCAGCGCGATGACCCCTGTTGAGCTTGCACCCCTGATCCGAGGCAAGCTGACGCCCGCCCGCCCGTTGGCGGATCTATCCTGGTTGAGGGTCGGCGGTCCGGCGGAGTGGCTGTTTCAGCCTGCTGACCGGGAGGATCTCGAAGAGTTTCTTCAGAAGCTCGACCATGACGTACCCCTGACACCCCTTGGTGTTTGTTCGAACATGATCGTCCGAGACGGCGGGCTGCCCGGTGTTGCGGTGAAACTGGGCCGGGCCTTCAACACCATTGAGATCCTGGAGGATAACCGGGTCCGCGCCGGGGCGGCCGCGCTCGATGCGCATGTTGCCAAACGGGCGGCGGATGCAGGGATCGCGGGGCTGTCTTTCCTGCGCACAATCCCCGGAGCTGTGGGCGGCGCGGTCAAGATGAACGCCGGCTGCTATGGCAGTTATACCGCGGATGTGGTGGAGGAGATCACCCTGATCGACCGCGCGGGCCAGACGCAAAGACTTGGCCCGGAAGATGCCTGTTTCGCCTATCGCTCTTCGAAGATCCCGCACGATGCTGTGATCGTTGAGGCTGTCTTCAAGGGCAGTCCGGGCGAGCCCGAGGCGCTTCATGCCGAGATGGAAGCAGCCCTTGCCAAGCGCGCCGAAAGCCAGCCTGTGAAAGAGCGCTCCTGCGGCTCGACCTTTCGCAATCCGGCGGGGTATTCTTCGACCGGCGCGGCGGACGACCCGATGGATCTCAAGGCGTGGAAACTGATCGACGACGCAGGATGTCGTGGCCTCACGCTTGGAGGTGCCCAGATGTCGCAGATGCACCCCAATTTTCTCATCAATACCGGGGATGCGACGGCTCACGACCTCGAGATGCTGGGGGAAATGGTCCGCGATCGGGTAAAATCACATTCCGGACACGATTTGACTTGGGAAATCCAGAGGATCGGGGTTATGGTTGACAACTCGTAACGCATACTGCTTGCGAGCCGAATCATCCGGGTAAACCGGAGGTCGGAACCAGTTGAGGGCGCGGATGTCGGGCAGGACATTCAATCGCGTCGTGGTGCTGAAAGGTGGCTTGTCCGCCGAGCGTGATGTTTCGCTCGCGTCGGGAGCGGCCTGTGCTGAAGCGTTGCGGCGCGTGGGGTATCACGTCGACGAGATCGACGCTGGACATGATCTGGCGAACGATCTGTCGCGCGCCCGTCCTGATGCCGTCTTCAACGCCTTGCATGGCCGATGGGGTGAGGATGGCTGTGTGCAGGGCATCCTGGAATGGCTCGGCATTCCCTACACCCATTCCGGGGTTCTGGCGTCAGCGCTGGCGATGGACAAGGAGCGGACCAAGGCGGTCTATGCCGCTCACCACCTGCCGGTCGCGGAGGGGCGGATCGTGCCCAAGGCGGAGGTTCAGGCCGGTCACCCCATGGAGCCGCCCTATGTGGTCAAGCCCTATAACGAAGGCTCCTCGGTCGGGATCTACATCGTGGCCGAGGGTGCGAACGGTCCTGCGCAGATTTCCGATGACGCGCCCGACGACCTGATGGTCGAGCGGTTCGTGCCGGGACGTGAGTTGACAGTGGCGGTCATGGGCGATCGGCCGATGGCCGTAACGGACATCATCGCGACGACCGGCTGGTACGACTATCACGCCAAGTACGCCGATGGAGGCTCCAAGCATGTGGTGCCAGCGGATGTGCCCGAGGACATTCAGGGCCTCTGCCTCGATCATGCCATCACCGCGCACAACGCGCTGGGCTGTAGGGGGCTCAGCCGCACGGATTTCCGCTGGGATGATACCATGGGTGCAGCCGGTTTGGTGCTCCTGGAGACCAACACCCAGCCCGGCATGACATCGACCTCGCTCGCGCCAGAGCAGGCGGCGCATCTTGGCATCGGTTTCGAAGACCTCTGCGGCTGGCTGGTGGAGGACGCTTCATGTTCTCGCTAAGACGCAAATCCGATCCAAAGCGGCCCGATGTTGAGTTGGAAAAACCCAAGAACGCGCGCCGCCGTTTGTCGTTCAAGCAGATCACCGACCTGCGTACCGATGCGCAGAAGCGCCAGCCCGGCCCCTCCAAGCTGATGTACCGGCTTGCGCGCAGCTGGAAGAAACCGTGGCTGCGCAAGATCACCATCATCGGCCTGCCGACGGTGATGTTTCTGGTGATCGCCGGGCGTCTCGCAATGGACCCCGTGATCCAGCAATCGGCGTCGGACGCGCGCAGCTTTGTCGTGACCAAACTGTCGGAGCGCCCGGTCTTTGCCGTGCGCGCTTATCGCATTGACGGGGCGGGCCCGGAACTTGTTGCCGAGATCGAGGACGTCCTCGCGCTCGAGCCCGGCGCCTCGTCTCTGACTATTGATGTTGCGGCGATCCAGCGGGACATCAGTGCGATCCCTTCGGTGCGGCGCGCGCATGTTCACCTCGATCCCGGCGGGACGCTGCGCATCGATGTGAGCGAACGCCTTGCGGCCGCCCTTTGGCGTGACGATACCGGACAGCTCTGGCGCATGGACCGCGAAGGCGTGGCCCTTGGTGCCGTGAGCGCGCGTGCGGCCTATCCCCGCTTGCCCGTGGTGGTTGGCGGCGGTGCGCCGGAGGCGATGGAAGAAGCGCTCACGCTCTTCAAATCCGCGCCCGATCTGCATCCGCGCATCCGCGCGATGGTCCGAGTTGGTCAGCGCCGATGGGACGTTGTGCTCGATGGCTCGCTGACGATCATGCTGCCCGAGGACGCTCCGGTCGAGGCACTCGCCCGCGCCATGGCCCTGCACTATGGCGACGAGTTGATGGACCGGGATCTGCTGGCCATCGACATGCGTATTGCCGCGCGTCCGACCCTGCGCCTCCATGCTGACGCGCTCGAGACCTGGCGGCTGCTTCAGGTGGCCCAATCCGGGGAAGACACATGAATTTCGGCCGTGTTGAAAGCTATCG
>CAYYZH010000225.1:0-6900 GCA_964475765.1 uncultured Limibaculum sp. | reverse complement strand
ACGCCCCAGACCGAGCGCGGCTGCCGGGCCAAGCAGGTGACCTTGCCACCGATCCGTTAGATCGCTCGGCTATCGCCGCAGCAGCAAGACGTCCATCTGCTTTTCCGGGCCCATCCGGCGTTTGGCTGTGACGTGTGCGAAGTAGACCGGGGTCAATCCGAACCCGTCGAGCGCGCCGAGGACCTCAAGATATCCCGGCTCGTCCTTGTAGATCCGGGTTAACGCCAGTTCGACTTCTGCCCCGACGGCACGGTTCATGATTTCTGCCGCTCCGGCAAAGACCTGCATCTCGAGCCCCTGCACGTCGATCTTGACGAAGAGCTTGTCTTCGGGCCGCACAAGATCGCCGATCACGTCATCCAGCCGCGCGATGGGCGCGGTGATCGCCTGCGACGCAGCGAAACCGGGAGCTTCGACCGCAGGGGCAAGGGCTGAACTTAGCGAGCTGTCGGTGTAGCGGTGAATGGTGATCTCGCCCGCCTCTGCCCCAAGAGCCATGCGTGGCGCGATATCCCATGCCGGGTCGTTTGCGGCCAGCGCCTCGAGCCCAGCGTGCTCTTCTGGCAGCGGTTCAAACGAGAGGATACGACCTTTGTAGCCTGCCGCCCGCAGCATCTGTGCGTGCTGCCCCGTGTTGGCACCAATATCGAGAACCACATCTGCGCGGCTGACCCGCACGAGATTGGCGATCTTGCGATCCTCAAACGGCGGGAACCAGCGGCGCAACGTCTTGCGGCGCGGAAACGGGATGAGCCGTCGCCATGCCGTCTTCGCCCCCATTCAGACGTCCCAAGCCTGAGGACGAATGCGAAAGTCGTTCGCTCCAGAGGCATCGCGCCCGCGCATCAGGAAAATCGAGTGATGGGCCATGCTCATTCCGCCCCGTTCGGCGTGCATCGCTTCGGCAACCTCGCGATCATAAACCGAGGTCGTCGGCATCATCCGCATGGTCATGCCGCGGCGCGGATGAGGCGAGTGGTTCTCATTCGAGCCATGGGCAATGTAGACATCATGGAGCGCCATCTGTCCCGCTTCGATGATCAGATCTTCGGCTTGCGACTCGTCGTATTCGTCCGCTCGCAACTCCTGGTTCAGCGTATAGTTCGGGTCATCCTTCTGATCATGCGCCATCAGCCGGTTCGTCTTGTGCGAGCCGGGAATGTAGCGCAGCGGGCCGTTCTCCGGCGTGCAATCGTCAATCGCGATCCAGACGGTACAGGTCGCCAGCGGACGGATCGGCCAGTACTGCCCGTCCTGATGCCATGGCGTCTTCTTGCCGTTTAGCGCGGGCTTGGCAAAGAAGCTCATATTCCAGAGGCATATATCAGAGCCGATCACCTGCTCGACCATGTCGAGAATGTTCGGATCACGGGCATAGTTGAGGAACCCGACATCGTAGGTCAGAAGCACCGAGGCGTTGTCGCGAAACTCTGGGTGACGCTCCAACAACGCTGCGTGGCGGGAACGGATTTCCTCCAGCTCCGAATCTGGCAGCCGGTAGTCCGGCACAACATAACCCTTGTCATGATAGGCGGCGATCTGCGCGTCTGAAAGCATCGAAACTCTCTACCTGATACCATTCGGCCGGTGTGAGCCAGTTGTTGCATCCCATGCGACCTCAGGTAAGGTCGAGCGTCAAGAGGCCATAAGGCCCGAGAACGGGAAGTTCAGACCACATGGAGGAAACAGATGAGTTTTCATAGCGCAATAAAGGTTGGCGCAGCTGCGGCTGTTGCCCTGACAATGGGACTGGCGGCGGATATCGCCGACGCCAAGACGCTCAAGCTTCAGGCCTCGTCCAAGGCCGGGGACTGGGCGCACCGGTTCATGAGCGAAGACTGGGCCCCCAAGCTCAAGTCAATGTCCGGCGGAGCGGTCGAAGTCGAGGTTCTGCCGACCAAGGCCGTGGTGCCGCACCGCGAGACCATCGATGCGGTGGCAAACGGTATCTTGGATGGTGATCTCAATGCCGTCAGCTACTTCTCCGGCCGTGACCCGGCGTTTGCCATCATCGGCGATCTGATCGCGGGTTACGATACGGTCGATCAGGTCCGCACCTTCTGCATGCACGGCGGCGGCAAGGAGATCCTGCAAAAGCTCTATGACCAGTACACCAAAGGTAAGGTGCACGTTGTGGGCTGCGGGCCCTACGCAAAAGAAGCCTTTGTCTCGACCGTGCCGATTCGCACCGTTGCCGACATGAAGGGCGTAAAGGTGCGCTCGCCGGAAGGTCTGGCGGCTGAAGTCTTCAAGCGTGCCGGAGCCTCACCTGTTTCGCTGCCCTTCTCGGAGGTCTACACGGCGCTCGAGAAAAAGCTGATCGACGCGGCTGACGCTTCGGCCCACGTCAACAACAATGCCCACGGGATGTACAAGATTGCCAAGTTTCCGATCTATCCCGGCATTCATTCCATGGCTGTTCTGCAGTTCATCGTGAACAAGAAGACCTGGGAGAAACTGGGTCCGGACGGTCAGCAGGCGCTCGAGGTCTGGTACTCCGCAGCCTATGACGCAATGCGCCGGGAAGCCGACTTGCAGGATCGTGCGATTGCCGCCGAACAGCGGGCAGGCGGCGACATTGAAGTCATCGACTGGTCAACCGAAGAGCGGGCCAAGTTCCGTGAAATCGCAGTTGGCGCTTGGAATGACTTCGCGGCCAAGTCGCCCTTGGCGAAAGAGGCGCTTGATGCGCACCTCAACTACATGAAGCAGATCGGCCTCCTTAAGGAGTAACCCCTGCACTTTGGCCGCCGCGTCGGGGGAGGCGCGGCGGCCCTCATTCCATTTAAACGGTGGGGCTCCGATGGTTGCCGTGACCGAAGGTATCGTCGACCGCGCCTTTGGCGCGACGTTCTCGAAATCCGTTGACCACTTCAGCCGTTTTCTCGGGCTGACGGTTGGCAACCTCTATATCGTCGCCGCGCTCTTCACGGTGCTCGAGATCTTTCTGCGCACCTTCACAGACAACTCGATGCAGTGGGTGTTCGAGATGGTCATGGTGCTCTGCGCCGCGGCCTGGATGTTCTCGGCAGGCTTCGTGACACTGCAGAAGCGCCATATCGGGATCACGGTTTTCTACCTGATGGCTTCCGACCGCTGGAAGTGGCGGTGGGACCTGTTCGCCATGGTGATCGGGATCTTCGCGCTCTTCATGTTGACCTCGGACACGCTGACCCGGGCGCTTGAGGCAATTGACCTGACCGAGCGCTCGGGGTCTGCGTGGAACCCACCGCTGCCGATGGTGCTCAAGACGATCCTCTGCCTCGGCCTCTTCCTCTATCTCGTGCAGTTGCTGGTGAACACGAGCCGGCACTTCGAAGCGCGTCCGCTACAGATCGCTGTCATGGTTGTGCTGGGTGTTCTGACAGCACGGTTGGCACTTCAAATCGCCGGGCACTACGGCGGGTATGACAGCGCATTGGGTGGCCTCGACGGGGCGATTTCCGACACGTTCTCGGGCTTCTGGGACAATTTCCACGTCGACAGGGATGCCGTTGGGATCGCTGCGATCTCTACCGCCATCGTGATTGCGCTCCTTGCGTTGATGATGACAGGGATGCCTCTGGGCATCGTGACGCTGATTATTTCGGTGAGCTGCGCTCTGTTGTTCTATGGCACGAACGGGATGTTCCTGGTTTCCACCAACGCGCTGGATCTTCTCGAGAAATATCCGCTGGTCGCGGTGCCGTTCTTTGTTCTGATGGCCTCGATCCTCGAACGGGCAGGCATCGCCAAGGACCTCTTCGATGCCATGTCGATCTTCGCCGGCGGGTTCCGCGGTGGGGTCGCTCTTCAGACCACCATCGTCGCCGTGATCCTTGCCGCAATGTCCGGTGTGATGGGCGGCGAGATCGTCATGCTGGGCCTCGTGGCTCTGCCGCAGATGCTGCGGCTCGGCTATGATCGCAAGCTCACCATCGGGCTGATCTGTGCGGCTGGTGCGTTGGCGACCCTTATCCCGCCCTCGATCGTGATGATCGTCTATGGCCTAAGTGCCAATGTGGGGATCGGTGATCTCTTTTCCGCGGGCTTCCTGCCCGGTCTGATGTTGGCGACGTTCTATGTCAGCTACGTGCTGATGCGGGTGAACATCAACCCGACGCTGGCCCCGACGGCCGCCGAGATTGCCGAGATGACCGGGGAAGACACCAAACTCGGCAAACATCAGATCATTGCGGTCTCGCTTTGTATCCTGCTGATCGCAGGCGTCATGGGCTCGATCTATGGCGGTATCGCCAGCGTGACCGAGGCCGCGGGCGTCGGTGTCTTCGGCGCGATCATCGTCGCGGCCGTCCGACTTCAGTTCAATTATGCGCTGCTGCGCGACAGTCTCGCCAACACTATGGGTGTGGTCGGCACGATCATCTGGCTGATCCTCGGGGCGGTGGCCTTCGTTGGGCTCTATAACCTGATCGGCGGCGCTGACTTCATGCGCGATCTGATCTCCTCGACCGGGCTTGGCCCGCTCGGCACGATCTTCGCCATGATGATGATCCTTGTGATCCTCGGCACGTTCATGGAGTGGATCGCGATCATCTTCATCACCGTGCCGGTGTTCGCACCGGTGGTGCGCGACATGGCGCCCGCGCTGGGCATGGATCCGGACTGGGCGGCCGTCTGGTTCGGTGTGCTGTTCGTGATGAACATCCAGATCTATTTCCTCAGCCCGCCCTTTGGCCCGGCCTGTTTCTGGCTGAAATCGGTGGCGCCCAAGGACATCACGCTGCAGGAAATTTTCCTGAGCGTCCTGCCGTTCATCGCGTTGCAGATCATCGGCATGATGCTGGTGCTGTTCTTCCCCGCCATCGCCTTGTGGCTCCCGCAGGCACTGAGTTAGAGGACCGATATGCAAGACCATGATGTCGATGCCGACCGGAAAGTCTCGAACTACTACGGGGTCCTGCCCGGGATTGCTGGGCTGCTGTTCGCGGGAGGGCTGACTTGGTTGATGTTCGCGCTGGCTGATGGGTTTACCTGAAGGCGCCGCGCGCTCCCCTGAGAGATCTGCATCTGGTGACATGGTGCACTTCGCCCACCCACCCCGCGCGCGGCGCCGCAAGCGTTAGCGCGAGAAGGATAAGCCCATGAAAGATCCCAAGGATTACCGCTCTGCCCGCTGGTTCGCTCCCGATGATCTGAGGTCGTTTGCGCACCGGTCTCGCGCCATGCAAATGGGCTATGGACCCGAGGATTGGGCTGGCAAACCGGTGATCGCGATCATCAACACCTGGTCCGATATCAACCAGTGCCACGCCCACTTCAAGCACCGGGTCGAGGACGTCAAACGCGGTGTCTTTCAGGCCGGCGGCTTTCCTTTGGAGCTGCCTGCGATCTCGTTGTCGGAGCCGATGGTCAAGCCTACGACCATGCTCTATCGCAACCTTTTGGCGATCGAGACTGAGGAGCTGCTCCGCTCCCATCCGATCGACGGCGCCGTGCTGATGGGGGGCTGTGACAAGACCACACCGGGTCTGATTATGGGCGCGATTTCAGCGGGTTACCCATGTGTGTACCTGCCTGCGGGACCGATGCTGAACGGACGCTGGCGGGGCGAGATTCTCGGTTCGGGCTCGGACCAGTGGAAGCATTGGGACAATCGCAGGGCCGGTCTGATCTCCGACAAGGACTGGGTTGAGATGGAGGGCGGGATCGCCCGCTCCTATGGTCATTGCATGACCATGGGCACAGCCTCGACCATGACATCAATCGCCGAGGCGTTGGGCATGACGCTGCCTGGCGCGGCCTCGATCCCGGCAGCTGATGCAAACCACATAAGGATGTCCGCGGAATGCGGACGCCGTGCCGTCGAGATGGTCCGCGAAGATTTGACACCGGACAAGGTGTTGACGCCTGCCGCGGTGGCCAACGCGGTGACGGTTGCGATGGCGACGGGCTGTTCTACCAATGCAATCATACACTTGGTGGCGATGGCTCGCCGCGCTGGCGTGCCGCTTTCCATGGACGATCTCGACAAGGCGGGCCGCACAACGCCCGTGATCGCCAACATCAAGCCCTCCGGCGACAAGTACCTGATGGAGGACTTCTACTATGCCGGCGGCCTTCGCGGGTTGATGAGCCGCCTGACAGACCGGCTGGATCTTTCGGTGATGACCGTGTCGGGCCAGACCCTCGGCGAAACCCTCGAGGGTGCCGCTGTTTGGCACGATGATGTCATCCGCACTGTCGACGATCCGATCTATCCCTCTGGGTCCCTTGCGGTTTTGCGCGGCAATCTTGCCCCCGACGGCTGTGTCATCAAGCCTTGCGCGATGGAGCAGCACCTGATGGTCCACGAGGGCCCGGCCATCGTCTTCGACAGCTATCCCGAGATGAAGGCGGCGGTCGATGATCCCGACCTCGATGTGACAGGCGATCATGTGATGATCTTCCGCGGGGCCGGACCCATCGGGGCGCCGGGTATGCCGGAATGGGGCATGCTGCCGATCCCGACAAAGCTGGTAAAACAAGGGGTTAGAGACATGCTGCGGATCTCGGACGCGCGCATGTCGGGCACCTCCTATGGCGCTTGCGTTCTGCATGTCGCACCGGAGGCTGCCGTCGGGGGGCCGCTTTGCCTTGTGAAAACCGGCGACAGGGTGAAGGTCGATGTGCCGAACCGGACCATCGATATGTTGGTCTCGGACGAGGAACTGGCCGCGCGCCGCGCCGCCTGGACCGCGCCCGAGCCGAAGGCGACACGGGGCTATGACTGGATGTTCGCGCGCCATGTCAGTCAGGCCGACAAGGGCTGCGACTTCGACTATCTCGAAACAGCGTTTGGCCGTACCGCTCCGGAACCTGACATCTTCTGACGCCGCACCGCTTTGGCCCGCAGGGCCAGGATCCACCCCGTATGGCAAGCGTATGGCACCTGTATGGCATCTGTACCGCAAGCGTATG
>CAYYZH010000224.1:3708-6967 GCA_964475765.1 uncultured Limibaculum sp. | reverse complement strand
CGGTTCAGATCCAGAACTCGGGCACCATTGCGGGCAACCTTTGCAATGCGTCCCCGGCGGCTGACGGTGTGCCCGCGCTGCTGGTGCTGGACGCCGAGGCGGAGCTGTCATCGGCACGCGGCACGCGCCAGCTTGCGCTTGAGGAGTTCTTAACCGGGCCGCGTCAAACTCAGCGCACTGAAGACGAGATTTTGACGGCGATCCTGATTCCGGAGCGCGCGACATCGGGCACATCAGGATTTCTCAAACTGGGTGCGAGAAAGTATCTCGTGATCTCAATTGCGATGGTGGCCGTCCGACTTGTGGCACGGGACGGTGCGGTTGCAGAGGCCGCTCTCTCAATCGGCTCCTGCTCGGCAGTGGCGCAGCGGCTTCCCCAGGTTGAAAGCGCATTGGTGGGCGGCGTGTTGAACGACCTTGGCGAGCGGATCAAAGCGAACGATGTCGCCGGAGCGCTCTGCCCGATTGACGATATACGCGGCACAGCGGACTACCGGAGCAAAGCTGCGGTGGAACTGCTCAGACGCGCAGTTTCGCAAACGGCGGCGGGTCTCGCATGAGCTTCGATACGACCTCGCCAGTGTTGAACGTCAACGGCACGGACATGGCAGTGACCGGCGATCCGACCCGGCGATTGTCCGATGCCCTGCGCACAGGATTGAGGCTGACGGGGACAAAGTCAGGCTGCGATGCTGGCGATTGCGGCGCCTGCACCGTGCTGCTCGATGGAGCGCCGGTTTGTGCCTGCCTCGTCCCGATCGCGCAGGCGATAGGCCACGAGATCACGACGATTGAGGGATTGGCCCCGGAAGGTCTCAACCGTTTGCAACAGGCGTTCCTGAACCACGGTGCAGCGCAGTGCGGGATCTGTACGCCGGGTATGCTGGTCACGGCGACCGCCCTGTTGGAGCGCAATCCGACGCCGAGCCGCGCCGAGGCGGAGGACGCGCTGGGTGGGGTCCTGTGCCGTTGCACCGGCTACAGCAAGATCCTCGATGCTGTTTGTAATGTTGAAGAGGGCGCAGGCGAGGCAAAGGTGTCGGGGGCGATCGGAACGGCGCCCGTGCGTCTCGATGGCGCGCAGAAAGTACAGGGCACGGACGTATTCGGAGCGGACCTGATGCCGGGCGGAGCGGTCGAGGTGCACGCGATCCGCTCTCCCTACCACCGGGCCGATTTCACGCTTGGCGATACCGGGGCCTGGCAGGCGCGCAACCCGAACGTCGTTGCGGTGTTCACGGCCGAAGATGTCCCCGGGATCAACCGCTTCGGTGTTATCCCGCCCTTTGCAGATCAGCCCGTGCTGGCCAAGGGAGACACCCGTTTTCGGGGTGAAGCCGTCGCCCTCGTCGCGGTTGAGCCCGCGGACGGAAGCCCGCCGGATCTGGACGACTTTCCAATCACATGGACGGAACGCCCAGCAGTGCTTGATACCGAGACCGCCCAGCGGCCAGAAATCGAGCCGCTTCACACTGATCGTCCGGGAAACCTTCTGACCAGCGGTCTGGTGCGTCAGGGCGATGCCGCTCTGGCGTTGTCTACGGCTGCTCACACTGCGGAAACATCTGTCGACACCTCTTATGTCGAGCATGCCTATATCGAGCCCGAGGCCGGGGCGGCTTGGATGGATGGCAATGTTCTCGTCATGCATGTCTGCACGCAGGCGCCAGTCATGGACCGCGACGAAACCGCGGCGGTTCTCGGAATGGCGCCGGAGAAGGTGCGCATCCTGCCTGCAGCGACCGGCGGCGGGTTCGGCTCGAAACTTGATGTCTCGCTGCATCCGCTGATCGGGCTGGTGGCGCTCAAGACCGGGCGCCCGGCACGCATGGTCTACTCACGCACAGAGTCCATGCGATCCACGACGAAGCGCCATCCCGGCCGGATGACGGCGCGGCTGGGTTGCGACAACGAAGGTCGGCTGACCGCGCTGGAATTCACGGGTGACTTCAACACCGGCGCCTATGCGAGCTGGGGGCCGACGGTCGCCAACCGTGTGCCCGTGCATGCCTCCGGTCCCTATCGGATCCCGAACTATCGGGCGGAGGGGCGGGCTGTGCATACAAACGGGCCGGTGTCGGGAGCGTTCCGGGGTTTTGGCGTGCCGCAAGCGGGGATCGTGCTCGAAACCCTGCTGGATGACCTGGCGGAGGCAACCGGACAGGACCGCCTGGAGCTGCGTCTGCGCAATGCCTTTCGCGACGGTGATCGCACGGCCACCGGCCAGCATCTTGCCGCTGGAGTGGGCATTGCCGATTGTTTTCAGGCGCTTGAGAGCCATTGGCAGCGCGCGTTGGCCGATGCAGCGGCGGACCCCTGCCGTGGCGTCGGGATCGCTGGTTGCTGGTATGGCTGTGGGAACACATCGTTACCAAACCCGTCGACGATCCGCGTTGGTATCACCCGGGCTGGCGATGTCGTCCTGCATCAGGGCGCGGCGGATATCGGTCAGGGCTCGAACACCGTTATCCCGCAGATCTGCGCGGAGGCGTCAGGTTTGCCGCTTTCGGCCTTTCGCCTGATCGGAGGAGACACCGCGATCACACCGGATGCGGGCAAAACTTCCGCTTCGCGCCAGACCTTTGTGACGGGCAAGGCGGCGGAACTGGCAGGTCGCGCGCTACGGGCTGCCGTCCTGCGTCATGCCAATGCGGGAGACGAGGCGCAGCTTTTGCCCGGGGATGAGCACCTGATCGTACGCGGGGCGACCGACCATCGGATTGATCTGGCGGGCCTGCCCGAAGATACGCACGGGTTCGTTTTCGCCGCCGAGGAGACCTATGATCCGCCAACGACCACGCTGGATGCGGAGGGTCAGGGCACACCCTATGCGGTCTACGGCTGGGGCGCACAGATGGCTGAGCTCAATGTTGATCCGATCCTTGGTACGGTGAAGCTGCACAAGATCACGGCAGCGCACGACCTTGGCCGGGTGATCAATCCGGTGCTGGCTACCGGACAGATTGAGGGCGGCATCGCTCAGGGGATCGGCATGGCTCTGATGGAAGAGTATGTACCGGGCCGAACCGAGAACCTGCACGACTATCTGATCCCGACGACAGGTGATGTGCCGCCCATCGACTCCATCTTGATCGAGAAGCCGGACCCTGAAGGCCCGTTCGGGGCCAAAGGGCTTGGCGAGCATGCACTGATCCCGACGGCGCCTGCGATCCTGAACGCAATTCGCCATGCATGCGGTGCGCGCATTACCCGCCTGCCCGCGCTTCCACATCGGGTGGTCGAAGCCATGAAGGCCCGC
>CAYYZH010000224.1:0-3608 GCA_964475765.1 uncultured Limibaculum sp. | reverse complement strand
GAGAAGATCCGCTGCGATGCCTGTCCGGTGATGTGCTATATCGCCGATGGGATGACCGGCGCTTGCGATCGCTATGCCAACGAGGGCGGGCAGATCGTGCGCTGCGATCCGTTGGTGATCCTCGACCGGACGCTGGATGCAAACGGCGAGGTCGTGCCGTTTCTCAAAGACGACTGGGACGGCAATCCTGTGACGGGGCAGGAGAAATTCGTCACCGCCATCGGATCCGGAACGACTTATCCCGACTATAAGCCCGCACCCTTTCTGGTCTCTTCCGAGATCGAAGGCACGGATGTCGTGACCTGCGTGACCGAGGGGATCTTCTCGTATTGTGGGGTCAAGGTGAAGATCGACACGGACCGTCACCTCGGACCGGAGCAGGCGACCGTGCGGGTGGATGGAGAGCCGATCGGCCATGTCACCACTGCCGAATATGGCTCGCAGATGTTGTCGCTTGGCGGTGTGCGGCACTTGACGGGCGGGGAAAAGGCCGAAGGGCGTGTGACCTGCGCCGCGCTTCTGGCGCTTTGCAATTGCGAGCCGGTTGAGATGGAGATTGATGGTGGCCATCGTTTGGTCGTCCAGGCAGGTCAGCCGCCGATCGTCGATTGTGAAGTCGAAGCGCGCATGCGCGTTGGCTGTGGTTCTGCGGCTATCGGTATGTTTGCGACACAATGGCATGGGCTGGTCGACGAGGTCGTCGTGGTTGACGATCATATCACCGGCGTCGTCTCCGAGCATCAGGCGGGCAAGGTGCTGGGTTGGCCTGACACCGGTATCAAGATCAAGGGACGGCGGTCGACGCCCGGCCGGTACTTCCGTGTAGCCGAGCCCGGACAGGGCTGGGGTGGCGCAGATATCGAGGACCCGCTCGCAATTCTTGGTCCATGGAATGCCAAGAAGGGCGCGCGGCCCGGTCTGACCATGTTGATGGTCTCGACGACGGGTGAGCAGTTTGCACATTACACGCTGGATGAAGATCTCGTGCCACAACCGACGCCCTTGCCCGACAACCTACGCAAATCGGTTGATCTGATCGACCAGAACTGCGAACCGGCGCTTTGCACCGTGTTGTTCATGGGCGGCGCGGGAGGAAGCCTGCGAGCTGGGATCACCGAAAACCCGGTCGAATTGACCCGGTCGGTGCAGGGCCTCGCGACGCATGTCACTTGTGGTGGCGCTCCGGTTTATGTCTGGCCGGGCGGCGGTATTACGCTGATGGTCGATGTGACCCGTTTGCCGAAGGGGGCATTCGGATATGTGCCGACCCCGGCCCTTGTGGCCCCGATAGAGTTCACCATGACCCGCGAGACTTACCGGACCCTGGGCGGCTACGACAAAGCCGTACGCACGCTTGATGATATCGCCGAGCGGGGCGGTGAGTATGGTTCCGCCAGCACGACCCTCGGAGCCGCGCAATGAGCGACGTGATTGCGGCCCTGCTGCCGGACGGGCGGCGATTGCATCTCCAGCACGGTCCGATTGATATCATTGCCGAGGCGTTTGGGTCTGATACCGAGCGCAAGGCCGCATATGATCAGGCGATTGCGTATATGGGCTCGGTGCTGACGACGCTCGCTCCGATGCTGCCCGAGTTGCGAAAACCGGTTCAGGCCTTTCACGCAAAACCGCTGGAGCGGGAAACGATTGCAGGCCGGATGAAATCGGCAGTCTGGCCGCATCGGGAGGTCTTTGTCTCTCCCATGGCCGCGGTGGCAGGGGCTGTTGCCGATGCCGTACTGCAAGCAATGACGGATGGTCGGGACCTCGAGCGCGCCTATGCCAACAATGGCGGCGATATCGCCGTCTACCTCGCGGCCGGGCAGACGATCACCGTTGCGGCCGGGCCGAATCTGGCGGATCGTGTCGCTGTTGGCCAAACCGACACGGCGCGCGGTGTCGCGACATCGGGCTGGCGGGGGCGCAGCATGTCGCTGGGCATTGCCGATGCCGTGACGGTTCTGGCGGCAAGCGCGGCGGAGGCTGACGTCGCCGCGACGCTGATCGCGAATGCCGTCGATCTGCCGGGACATCCATCCATTCTTCGACAGCCCGCGAACAGGCGTGATCCCGATAGCGATCTTGGCACCCAACCCGTAACAACCGGTGTCGGGCCTTTGTCAGACGCCGAACGTGCCCGGGCGCTGGAGCGTGGCCTTGTTGCAGCACAAAAGATGTGCGGTGCCGGATTGATTGAAGGCGCCGCGCTTTGGCTGGCTGACAGCGTTGTCAAAACAGATCAGAAACTGCTCGACCGGAAAGGCGATACCGATGCCTGAGTTCAAACTGCGCAAGACCTGTCTCTTTCTCGAAGAGATCCATCACGAGGGCGGCCCGTCCCCCGCGGTTCCGCGCAGGCGAGCGGCTGTCGTTGCGGTGGTCAGCAACCCGTTTGCAGGCGGGTACACCGAAGATCTGCAATCGGCGATGGACGATCTCAAGCCGCTGGGTCTGATGATGACGGACAAGCTGGTCGAAGCACTTGGCGGCACGGACGGCATTGATGGATATGGCAAGGCGGCTCTGGCAGGAGAAGGCGGCGAGCTAGAGCACACCGCGCTCTGGCATGTGCCGGGTGGCTATGCCATGCGCGCGCGTTTGGGCGATGCAGGGACCGACTCAAAGGCGATTGTCCCCAGCGCAATGAAGCTTGGCGGACCGGGTTGCCGGATCGATGTGCCACTTGGCCATATCAACGCCGCGTATGTGCGCAGCCATTTTGATGCGATGGAGGTCGGTCTGCCGGATGCGCCGCGGGCAGGCGAGTTGATGTTTGCACTTGCGATGACCGTCGGCCCGCGGATCCATCACCGCATGGGGGGTCTGACTGTCGGTCAGATCATAGGTGAAGACGGGCTGCGCTAGGCTCCAACAATCCTACCCGGCAGCGAGGCGGGCTTCGAACCAGTCCATTGTCCGACCAAGCCAGCCCCTAGGGATCGAGTGTCCGCCAGGGTGAAGCTCGAGATCGATCTGGCCTTCCGTGCAATCCGACCATGTCCGGCGCCAGACAGACAGATCTTCCGAGAGTGGTGCGCTTTCGGGTTGGCGATTTCCGCACCCATTGGTGGCGCGCAGGATGAAGAGGCTTTGGAACACATCGCCCTGGGTCATGGTGCCGTTGGCCAGAACACGTCCTTCCAGAGGTACGGTCCGGTCCGTCCAGCCGTGGATGTGAAAGAGATCAACTGGTCCCTCGCAGGTCTTGTGCATCGGCTCCCAGAACGCACCAGCCACGGGTGCGTAGGCGCGGGCAAACTCCGGCGCTTTGCACGCGACATCCCAGACCATTGATCCGCCGCGCGAGAAACCGGCCAACAGGATCCGGTCGCGGTCGATCCCGTGGGTCTCGGCTGCGTGCTTGGCAACTTCCTGAAGGAACGCGATGTCATCGCGTTCATAGGAGCGCCCGTCATTCACCGCCCAGTTCTTGTTGTTGTAGCGCGTCGATGTAATCCGGCCATCCGGCGCGATCAGGGCATAGCCACGTGCGCCGAGGCGTTCGATCCAACCCTTGTTTTTCATCACTCCGTTTGCCGAGCCGCCCCAGCCGTGCAGCCAGATCATCGCCCCCGGACGATCAACATTCGCAGGCATCGCGATGCGGT
>CAYYZH010000223.1:0-6984 GCA_964475765.1 uncultured Limibaculum sp. | reverse complement strand
CTGTACCGCAAGCGTATGGCACCTGTATGGCTCGCGTATGGCAGGCGTATGTACGACAAGTCGATCTCGGCTGCGGCAAGAGACATTCGAACAACCGATCCGATGATCGCAAACTGCGAATGCCACTCACAATTGTGCCATATTTGAACACCATGATTCTCCCCGAGACCTCACGGTCTCTGAACGGGGAAGACTATGACGACGCAGCCAAGTGCCTTTGAACAGTTACTTGTTGAGTTCATTAACCGAGCGCGGACCGATCCACAGGCGGAGTTCGACCGACTGATCGTATCGGCCGACGAGAAGATCGGTGTGCAGGACGACATCAGCCGGGCGCTGACCTTCTTTGATGTCGATCTCGCTCTCTTTGCCGAACAGCTCGAGACCGCTGAAGCCGTCGCGCCGCTGGCCTGGAACGAGGCGCTGGGGCTTTCGTCGGCGCGGCATTCCGAGCTCTCCGCGCTCTTCGACCAGCAATCGCATAACCTGCCGGGCGAGCCCGGCCTTCTCGACCGGGTGATCCTTGAAGGTTACGACGCACCACGGATCGTCGGCGAGAACGTCTTCGCCTTCGTCACCAGCCCGGTCTATGCCCATGCAGGATTTTATGTCGACTGGGGCAATGGTCCCGGCGGCATCCAGGACCCTGCCGGCCATCGCGACACCATCCTGAGCGAGCGGTTCAGCGAAATCGGCGTGGGCGTGGTCGAAGTCACCGACGAGAGCAAGACCACGGGCCCCTACATTGTGACCCAGCATTTCGGTGACCGGTTCAACACCGGGCCGAAACTCACCGGCGTCGTCATCGATGACCGGGACAATGATGATTTCTATGACATCGGAGAAGGCCTTGGCGGCGTAGAGGTCGTCGCGACCAGTGGCACGTTGCGCTTCTCAACCGTCACCTACGCCTCGGGCGGGTACACGGTCGAGCTGCCTCGTGGTCTTGGAGAGACCGTGTTCGATGTGACCTTCTCCGGCGAGGCGCTTGGCGGGACCGTCACACGGCAGGTCAATATCGCCCTTCGGAACGTCAAGCTGGACATCGAACTGGCGGATGTCAGCGCGGCAGGGGTCACGAAGCTTGGGACCAGCGCACGCGATGTTCTCGAAGGCACGGCCCATGACGACGCTCTGGATGGTGGTCATGGTGCGGATCTCCTTTCTGGTCTGGCGGACGACGATGAGATCAGAGGCGGCTCCGGGGCTGACATCCTGAACGGCGGCGCGGGCGGCGATGTGCTCGACGGCGGAAGCGGTCAGGACACGGCCCAATACATCAACGCTATGAACGGCGTGACTGCGGACCTGCTCAATGCCGGGAACAACACCGGCGAGGCCGCGGGCGATCTCTATGTTTCGGTCGAGCGACTGGACGGCTCGTCCCATGCCGACACGCTGCGCGGCGACGGCGCGGACAACAGGATCTGGGGCCGTGACGGCAACGACCGGATCCAGGGACGCGGTGGGGACGACTGGCTCTTTGGCAATAACGGCGATGACATCCTCAATGGAGGGCTGGGCCGCGACTTTCTGGTTGGCGGCGCGGGGCTCGACATCGCGCAATACGCTTCCGCGATGGAAGCCGTCACCGCGGATCTGACGGATGCCTCGGTCAATACCGGCGAGGCAGCGGGTGATCGCTATTCCTCGATCGAGGGTGTGCAGGGCACGGGCTTTGACGATGTGCTCGCCGGCAACAATGCTGGGAACCGGCTTTGGGGCCTCAACGGAGAGGACGTTCTCTGGGGACGCGGCGGCAACGATGTTTTGCTCGGTGGCAATGACAACGATGTCCTCGATGGCGGGCTCGGCGCGGATGTCCTGAACGGCGGGGCCGGGATCGATACGGCATCCTACAAATCTGCGATGGCCGGCGTGACCGCGGATCTTGCGAATTCCCGCTCGAACACCGGCGAGGCAGCGGGCGACCGATTTGCCAGCATCGAGAACCTCGACGGCTCGGCGTTCGATGATGTCCTCGGCGGCGACGGAGCCGCCAACACCTTGCACGGGCAGGGCGGGATCGACGAGATCTGGGGCAGGGCGGGCGACGACATCCTGTTCGGCGGGGCCGGGCCTGATGTCTTCGTCTTCGCTGTGGGCGATGGCTCCGACGTTATCGCCGACTTCGAGGATGGCGATACCCTGAGCTTCATTGGCATCGCCGCCGCCGACGTCTCGGCCAGCGACAGCAGTGCCGGAGCGTTGATCAGCTATGGCGCTGCGGGAGACCAGATCCTGCTCGCGGACATACTCGTGGATCGGCTAGACGCAGCCACCTTCGTCTTCGACCTGGCCTGACACCCCGCGCGCGGGTGGAGCTTCACCGATCAAGGCCCGGCTGCTCCAGAAGGCTGAGCACCGGGCAGGTCAACGTCTCGCGCAGCGCTGATGCCAGGTCCTCGACCGTCTCGGTGGTCACGATCTTCCCGCCGGTCTTTTTGGCGAGACAATCGGCCTTGTAGACCGCGTTGTCCGGTCGCGAAGACGGATGGCCGCCAAAGTCGCGCTGCAACTGAAATCCGATCACATGTACCGTCATGTCGATGCCATTGGCGGCGAGCTCGGCGCCAAGCGCGCAGGGCGAGCCCCCGCAGGTTTCGCGACCATCGGTCACCAGAACCACGACGCCGGGCCGCTCGGTGAACTCCAGCGTCTCGGCCGCACTGCGCACCGCGGCGGTCAGCGGAGTGTTGCCGTCGGGCACGAGCGCATCGACCTCGCCGATGATCCGCGGGGCCGCATCCAGGATCGGCGGAAACCGGAGATCGACATTGTTGCAGCTTTCCCGCTGGCTCGCCGGTCCGTAGATCACCAGTCCGAGGCGGCGATAATCGGCGATCTCCGGCATCGCGCGGTGCATCGCCTCGCGGGCCAGAACGATCCGGGGCGCGTTTTCCGCACCTCGCGCCCTATCGCCCATCGAGGCCGAGCCATCGAACACGACGATGGCGTCCGCGGTGCAGGACGGGTCCGCCAGTGCTGCAGCCGGTCCGACCAGCGCTGCGACCAAAGCCATCCGAATTGCAGTTCGTGCCATCCCCGGCCTCCGTCCGATGTTCGATCGCCGCCGACTTTGCCGGCCGCTCCGGGCCCGTTCAGTACCGGGCAACAGGTAGTCCAGGTGCAGAGTCTTTCTACACAGAGCTTCGGGTCTTCGCGGCCTTGCCTAGAAACTGTCCTTGCGGCGTCTGACCTCGGCAAACGTGCTGGCATCGTCGGCGCCCGCGAGGCCTACAGCCTGCTTTACCGATGGCTCGACGGCGCGCAGGAAGGGGTTGGTGGCCCTCTCCTCGGCCATCGAAACCGGCACGATGAAATCGCCTGCGGCATCAGCCGCCTTGATCCGGGCGACGCGGTCCTGAAGGGCTGCGTTGTCGGGCTCGACCGAGAGCGCAAAGGCTCCGTTTGCCTGCCCGTAGTTGTGACCGGAATAGACGGCCATGTCGTCGGGCAGGTCCAGAAACTTCGACAGGCTCTCCCACATCATCGCGTGCGTGCCTTCGAACACCCGCCCGCAGCCCAAGGCCATCAGGCTGTCGGCGGTGAAGGCCGCCTTGTCCGCATCCATGATGAACGCGATATGCCCGATGGTGTGGCCGGAGACGTCGATGACCCGCGCGGTGCTTTGCCCGAGAGAGACCGTGTCGCCTTCGTTCACCGGGTTGTCGAGCGTCGGGAGCCGCGCGCTGTCTTTGGCGTGGCCCGTGACTTTCGATCCGTATTTCGCCACCAGATCCGGCACGCCCTCGACATGATCGCCGTGGTGATGCGTGATCCAGATCTGATCCAGACCCCAGCCCCGTGCCTCCAGCGCATCGATAATCGGCTGGCTCGCGGGGGCGTCGACCAGAGCGACCTCGCCCGAGGCTTCATCCCGGATCAGGTAGGCGTAATTGTCGGACCGGCACGGGATGGTGATGATTTCGACGGGCATGGGCAATCCTCCGTTCATAAGTTAAGGTGAGACTTAACGATCGGGAGGTCTGTTGCAATGCATCTGGACGTTGTCGAGATGAGGCGGTTCTATAAGTCGACCCGGCTCGGGCATCTGGCCCAGCGATCGATCCGCGAGCGCCTGCGCAATCTGTGGCCGAATGTGAAGGGGCAGAACCTTGTCGGGTTCGGCTATGCTCTGCCGTTCATGCGCCCGTTCCTCGACGAGGCGGCGCGCACGCTTTGCCTGATGCCGGCGCAGCAGGGAGTGTGCGCATGGCCGGGCGAGGGGCCGAATGTTGCAGCCCTGGTCGAGGAGACGCTGTGGCCGCTGCCCGGTGGATTCACTGACCGGATGATCGTGGCGCATGGGCTGGAGACCTGCGAGCGGCCTGCGGCCCTGCTGGAGGAGATCTGGCGGGTGCTCGCGCCGGGCGGCAAGGCGGTCTTCATCGTGCCCAATCGCGCAGGCATGTGGGCGCGGCGCGATGCGACGCCCTATGGGTACGGACGGCCCTATTCAGCGGCACAGCTCGACAAGACATTGTCTCAGCACAAGTTCACAGCGGTGCGCCATACGGCGGCGCTTTATCTGCCGCCGAGCCATCGCAGGTTCTGGCTGAAGGTCGGCTCCGGTCTCGAGCGTGTGGGCCAGCGGCTGGACATCCGTCGTCTGGCTGGTGTCACCATCGTCGAGGCGGAGAAGTTGGTCTACATCACCCCGCAATCGGGCTCGCGGGTATCGGCGCGCGATCCGATCAGGGTGTTGTCCGGGCTTGGTGCGCCGGTGCCCCGGCCTGCGGGACGGTCAACGCGGAGTTAGGCAGGATTGGGGTCGGGCGGAAGATCCCGTCCCCGGTCACTTCTTGTTCGTCAGCATCGGCCAGGCGAAGGTGTCGAGCACCACGAGGCCCGCAATTCCGAAGAGGATCACCGCATAGTCCTGCATCAGTTGCACCGCCGCCTCGGCAAGCGACGGAATGGCCGCATAAGCTTCGATCGGCAGGACCGCCGCGACGAACGCGATCAATCCGAGGTGTAAGACGTTCAGTCCAATGTTCTTCAGCATGTTCAGCCCCTTTTGTTCGGTTCCCATCCGATAGCCAATGTCTACAAAGTGTCATATAAAATGTCAATTAGAGATTTAATGACATGACCACCTGACCTTTCTTCTGCCAAACCCGAGAATATTCAATGAATGCATATGGTTAAGGACGTTCCAAATCCGAAAGTGGCATTCTGCAGAACACGCAAGGGTGGAAAATTGTACCTGTTAGCTGGGTGTTTCGCGGCATTGGAGCGGGGTTTCGGGCAATGATTCCCCGCGATTCTCTGTGGAATTTTGGTACGCGGTGTCTTTGCAGTCCTGTTCCTCTGGTCACCGCGCACCCAAGGGGTTAATGAGCGGGCGAGAGGTAACCGAGGCAGGCCATGAGCGTTCATCCGACCATTCAGCCCCGCCCCGGGATCATGAAGGTTGCCCCCTATGTGGGCGGCGCCAGCACGATCAAGGGGGCGAACCGGGTCATCAAGCTGAGCTCGAACGAGAACCCGTTCGGGCCGAGCCCCAAAGCCATCGAGGCGTATCAGAGCTGTGCGCAGTCGCTGGAACTTTATCCGGAAGCCCATACCGCGCTGCACGAGACCATCGCGGATGTGTTCGGGATCGAGGCTGACCGGATTGTGCTTGGCTGCGGGTCGGACGAGATCATCGCCATGCTGATCCGCGCCTATGCGGGACCCGGCGACGAGGTGCTTTATTCGGAGCATGGCTTCCTGATGTTCAAGCTGACGGCAACGACGGCGGGGGCAACCCCGGTGGCCGCGCCCGAGACGGACCTGCAGACGGATGTCGATGCGCTGATCGGGATGCTGTCGGAGAGGACCAAGCTGGTCTTCGTGGCCAATCCGAACAATCCGACGGGCTCGATGATCGGGCGGGCCGAGATCGAACGGCTGGCCGATGCCATGCCGCCGCAGGCGCTGCTGGTTCTTGACGGGGCTTACGCAGAATATGTCCGGGCCGAGGACACCGATGGGGCGCTCGATCTGGTGCGTGCGCGCGACAACATCGTGGTGACGCGGACGTTCTCCAAGATCCACGGGCTTGCAGCGGTCAGGCTCGGGTGGTGCTATGCGCCGGAGCATGTGATCGGTGTGCTGAACAGGTTTCGCGGCCCGTTCAACGTGACCCAGCCGGCGCTGGCAGCCGGTGTCGCCGCGATGCGCGATCAGGCCTATGTCGAGCATTGCCGGATCACCAATGAAGTCTGGCGCGACTGGCTCGCCAAGGAACTCGTCGCGGCGGGCTTTGGCGTGCTGCCGTCGCAGGGCAATTTCCTGCTGATCGAAGCCGGTGAGCGGGTCGCTGATCTCGATGCGCATCTTCTGAGCCGCGGTCTGATTGCGCGCCGGGTCGAGGAATATGGCCTGCCGCACCATCTGCGCATCACTGTCGGCACCGAAGAGGCGTGCAAGCTGGTCGCCGATGCGGCCCGTGCCTTTGGCACTGCGGGATGAGCACGCCGGGCTTTCACCGGATCGCGCTGATCGGGCTCGGGCTGATCGGCGGCTCGATCGCTTGGGCGGTCCGCCGGGGAGGCTTCGAGGGAGAGATCGTCGGCTATGCCCGCTCGGCCGAGACCCGCGCGCGCGCGGCCGAGCTTGGCATGTGCGATCGGGTGGAGGAGACGCCCGCTGCGGCGGTTGCCGGCGCCGATCTCGTGATCGTCTGCGTGCCTGTAGGCGCGAGCGGGCCGGTCGCCGCAGAAATTGCGCCGCATCTGGCCGAGGGGGCCATCGTCTCGGATGTCGGCTCGACCAAGCAATCGGTTATCGAAGCGATGGCCCCGCATATGCCGGGCCATGTCCACTTCATCCCCGCGCACCCGCTTGCGGGCACCGAGCATTCCGGCCCGGATGCGGGCTTTGCCGAGCTTTTCGACAATCGCTGGTGCATCCTGACGCCGATTGAGGGTACGTCATCCGAAGCAATCGCGCGGCTCGATGCATTCTGGCAGGGCCTTGGCGCGCTGACCTCGGAGA
>CAYYZH010000222.1:0-7006 GCA_964475765.1 uncultured Limibaculum sp. | reverse complement strand
ATCAATGGCGACGTGCGCGCCTATCCGCTGCGGATCATGGGCTGGCACGAGATGTTCAACGACGTGGTCGGCGGCGTGCCGGTGGCGCTGGCCTATTGCACGCTGTGCGGCTCCGGCATTCTTTTCGAGACCGATATCGGGCGCGACAAGCCGTTTGTGTTCGGCTCATCGGGGTTTCTCTACCGCTCGAACAAGCTGATGTTCGACCGCGAGACGCACAGCCTTTGGAACCAGTTCACCGGCAAGCCGATCAGCGGGCCATTGGTGGACAGCGGATATGAATTGAAACAGCGCCCGGTGGTGATCGAGCCGTGGGTCCGCTGGGTCGGGCGCAACCCTGAGACCAAAGTTCTGTCGCTCGATACCGGACACAAGCGGGACTACGGCTCGGGCGTCGTCTATGACAAGTACTTCTCCAGCCCCAAGCTGATGTTCCCCGCTGCAGTCGATCAGACACGGTTGAAGCAGAAGGATTATGTGTTTGGCATCAGGACCTTTGGCGGGGCCAAAGCCTGGCCGGTTACAGCGTTCGAGGGCGGCCGGGTGATCAACGATGCCGTGGCCGGACTGAACGTGGTACTGGTCGGAGATCGGCTTGGGCGAACCGTGCGGGCCTATGACCGGGGTGAGCGGGTTTTTGGGCCGGGTTCCGGTCCTCAGGAATTGTTCTCCGGGATCGAGACCTGGGAGGTCACCGAGGAGGCGTTGGTTGGGCCGGAGGGGCAAAAGGCCCCACGGGTCGCCGGTCACGTTGCCTATTGGTTTGCCTGGGACGGCTATCTCGGCGCCCGCTCGGAGTTCTATGACGGGTGAGTGCCCTTGGGGCGTATGTTCAGACCTCAGGCGTGCTCTTCGCGCAGTTCTTCCTCGAGCGCCCGATTGTAGGCCCGCAGCGCATCGACATGGAAAATCGCTCCGATCAGCTCGCGCTCGCCCTCTTCATTGGGCCGGGACTGGACCGGCAGATAAGCGCCTGAAAGCTGTTCGAACATCGCGAGAGCCCGCTCCAGCGTATCATTCGCGCCAAGATAAGCGCCCTGCTCGACCAGCAGGAAACATCCGCTGTCCGGGGCGCAGTTTTCATCGCCGCGCGCGCGCATGAGGTGACCGACTTTCATGGTCGCGGCGAGATAGCCCTGCGGTCCGTCAGAGAGATGCAGCCCCCGGCCCTCGAGTTGGGTCAGGAAAAACGAGCGCGCGCCGAGCCGATCCGAGACCACGGACGCCAGCGAGACCGAGACCATCACGGCGATCGCCGCCTGATAGTCTCCGGTCAGCTCAAAGACGATCAGGGTCGACGAGATCGGCGCGCCCAGAACCGCGGCGGCGACCGCGCCCATGCCTGCCAGGGCGTAGAGCGACTCGACCCCCGACACCATCGGGAAGATCGCCGTTGCAAGATTGCCGAAAGCCGCCCCGGTCAGCGCACCGATCATCACCGCAGGTGAGAAAACGCCGCCCCCCATCCTGCCGGAGAAAGTCACAGCCACCGCGATCACCTTGACCACCGCGAAAATCACCGCGGTCAGGAAGGCATAGTTTGACGTGAGCGCGCTGAAGGTCGTCTCATAGCCGACACCGATGATATGGGGGAACCAGATCGCGATGAGCCCGAGCACCAGACCCGCCCCTGCCGGGCGGAACATGTCCGGGATCTTCAAGGTCGCCTGCACCTTGTCGCCAATGCGCTCGGCCACAAAGAGACCACGCATCATCACCACGCCGACCAGACCGCAGACGATGCCAAGGATCATGAAGGCCGGCATTTCCCAGTAGAAGGCCAGCGTATGCACCGGCAGATCGAACTGCGCGATGTCACCGAGATGGATGCGGCTGACCACAGCGGCAGCGACCGACGAGACGACGATCGGCCCGAAGGAGTGGAGCGCATAGTGGCGCAGCACGACCTCGAGGGCGAAGAGCGCCCCGGCCAGAGGCGCGTTGAACGAGGCGGACACCGCCGCCGCCGCCGCGCAGCCCAGAATGTCCCGGGCCGTGATGGGCGGTGCGTTCAACCGCTCGGACACCCAGCTCGCGATCACGGCCCCGATATGCACTGCAGGCCCCTCGCGCCCGGTCGAGCCGCCCATCGACAGCGTCACCAGCGCCGCGGATGCGGAGGCCGCGCCCTGACGTTTCGAGATCCGGCCCGAATTCATGGCTGCGGAGTGGATCACATCGTCAATCCCGCGTGCGCGCTTCGATGGCGAGAGACGCAGGATCTGCCCCACGATCAACCCGCCAATCACCGGCACCAGAAGAACATGCCACCAGTCGAGCGTCGCCGCATGGGTGTGGATCTTCCAATCCTCGGCCAAGTAGACAGTGCTCTCGATCCAGAGAATGGCCAGCCGAAAGCCCAGCACCGCATAGGCGGTCACGACCCCGACAGCGAGGGCAACAGGCCAGAGAAGGATCTGATTGCGAAAGTCCGCCGTCGTCAGTCGATGCGCGAGCGACGACACGCCCGTACGAAACCGGGTGGTGGCTTTGGTCAGCAACGGATCATGCATTGGCGCAAGACAGACGATTTGACTGACCAAAGCCTACGGGTGCCCTGCCGCAACGGCAAGGTGTCTGACCGGGTAAACGACTGAAATCGGCAGGGTTTAACGCCGCACCGTTGCAAAGGGCGCCCACGGCACAACCCGAGGGGTTAAACGGGGATCAGCCCTTACGCCTGATGCCAATGGTGGCGCCTGCGAGTTTCGGCCGCGGCAACCCCGCATGGGCGGCGCGCAGGGCCTCGACCCGGCGTTGGCAATCTTCGGGATAGTCGGTCGAGCGCCGGGCCTCGAGATCGACATTGAGCGACAGCCCCTCATAGGTCGCCGCCACCGTGCCCTTGTCGAGATGATGCATGGTGACAAACATGTGCAGGCGCTTGTGATCGGCATCCAGCACCTGAAAATCGCAGGCAAATTTCTGGCCTTCCAGCAGCTCGTCCAGATAGTGGATCTGGCTTGCCAGCGCCATCGGCCCCATGCGCCGGGTGCGCACCAGTTCCTCCCCCAGACCCAGCATGTCGAAGGCCTCGTCCAGCGACTGATCGATCGCCATGAGGTAGTAGGCGACGTTCATGTGGCCGTTATAGTCGATCCACTCCGGCGGCACGGTCCGGGTCGCGGTGCGGATCGGTTCGGGAGCGAAGGTCTCGTGGGGGGTGATCATGGGCGTCTCCTGTTTGCGCCATACCCTAGTTTCGCTATTGTCCCGCGCAAGAGGGCAGATCCGGGGAGACGGAGCATGAGTATCGAGAGCGCAATTACCGAGTTGGCGCCGATTTTTGGGGACCGACTGAGCCAGGCGGATGCAGTGCGTGAGCAGCACAGCCATGACGAGGCCTGGCACCTGCCGGTGATGCCCGATGCGGTGATCTGGCCGCATACGACCGATGAGGTCGCCCAGATCGCCAAGATCTGCAACACACATGGTTGCCCGATCGTGCCCTTTGGCGCGGGCACGTCACTCGAGGGCCATGTAATTCCGGTGCAAGGCGGCATCACGCTGGATTTCACGCAAATGGACAAGGTGCTGACGGTGCATCCCGAGGATATGGACGTCGTGGTCCAGCCCGGCATCACTCGTAAACGGCTGAACGAGGAATTGCGCGACACAGGGTTGTTCTTTCCCATCGACCCCGGCGCGGATGCAACCATTGGGGGGATGACCGCCACCCGCGCCTCCGGCACCTGCGCGGTGCGCTATGGCACGATGCGCGAGGCGGTGCTGGCGCTCGAGGTCGTGCTCGCAGATGGCCGTGTGATCCGGACGGGCAGCCGGGCGAAGAAATCCTCGGCGGGCTATGATCTGACCAAGCTGATGGTCGGCTCCGAAGGCACGCTGGGGATCGTGACCGAGATCACCCTGCGACTGCACGGTGTGCCGGAGGCAACGTCAGCGGCGGTCTGCACGTTCCCCTCGACCGAGGACGCCGTGAACACGGTGATCCAGACGATCCAGATGGGCATCCCTGTCGCGCGCATGGAATATGTCGATGCGGCGTCCGTGGCGGTGATCAACAAGTACTCCAAGATGGACATGGTCGAGGCGCCGACGATCTTCATGGAGTTTCACGGCTCGGAAGCCGGCGTCGCCGAGCAGGCCGAAACGGTGGGTGAGATCGCGTCGGAGCATGGCGGCTCGGAATTCGCCTGGACGGTACGGGCCGAGGAGCGCAACAAGCTCTGGGCCGCGCGGCACAACTTTGCCTATGCGCTCTTTGGCTCGATGCCGGGCAAGCGGGGGTTCACGACGGATGCCTGTGTGCCGATCTCACGGCTGGCCGAATGCATTGCAGAGACCGAGCGGGATGCGGCGCAGTCCTCGGTGTTCTACTGCACGATCGGACATGCGGGGGATGGCAACTTCCACGGCTCGATGATGATCGACCCCGAGGACAAGGCAGAGGTGGCAGAAGCGATGCGCCTCTCGGACCGGCTCACCGAGCGCACTCTGGAAATGGGCGGCACGATCTCGGGCGAGCACGGCGTCGGCATCGGCAAGAAGAAGTTCATGGCCCGCGAGCACGGTGAAGAGGCATGGGAGTTGATGGGCGCGATCAAAAAGAGCTTCGATCCCGGCAACATTCTGAACCCCGGCAAGCTTCTGCCGGGGAACTGAGGCAGGTGGTCGGCACCTGGATGACAAGGCCGACCAAAGCGCAATCGCAGATCACACCATCCCTGCCTGAAGATAGAAAACGACCATCAAGACGAGCCAGAAGACCCCGATGATCAGCGGCACGAGGAATGAGAACACGTTCCCGCGAAAGGCGATGTAGTCGCTGGACCCGGCCCCCTTGATTGCGGGCAGCAGTCCCGCAGGGTCTATGAGATCGCGAACGCCCCGGTGGAGGAGACGGCCGTCCTGATCGGAGTACCGAAATCTCCACTTTCCGACAGTCTTGTTTATTGCGGACTTCGCAGCGGTTATGCTCACGAACGAAGCAATGGATATCAGAATCCCAAGTATGCAAAAGCTCAGGTTCACGAAGTCCTGTAGCTCACCAAGCCTATCTTGTGAGAGCGAGAACGCGGTGAAGATGAAGGCTTGCAAGGTTACAAACCAAGTCGTTCTCCAGTTGATCAGCGTGTCTTCGTGAACGACCTTCTCTCTGTATAGCTTGTATATCGATATCGATTTGTCATCCAAATGCCGAAATACAGACTTGAGATCGTCGTCCAGAATTTGCGGCCGATCCGGGTACTCAACGGGATCTGGGCTGACGAAAGCCTTTTGGAACTGGCTAAGGCCACCACCGGGGGATTTATCAAACATTCGCATTGTACACTCCAATAAAACTTCGGCGTCATATTGCCTGGAGTATACTGGCGACTTGGAGCAGTTCGGATCCGGTCCGAAATTTGGATTTGGATACTAAATTACAGAACTGCGCATCAGCGCGCCCGCATCATACGGACCATTCCGTCAGTGCGTAGCCAAGAGCGGCTGACCTCTATAACCGCCCCGCAAGTTCCCTGAGGAAGATGTAGCGATCGGTAGACTTCAGGTCGACCACTTTGCCCTCATGCATGATGGCGGGATAGCTCTTGAGCCCCTTGACCTTTTTCATCGCCGCGGACCGGTCATTGAGCAGGGCCTTGGATGCATCCTGATTGCGCTCACACTTCTGGAAGTCCTCGCCGGAGATCAGGTCGGGGATCAGGACCCGACCCATGATGAGCCGGGCATAGGACCATTCCGGCTTGATGTACTTGCGGGCGTTTCCGTGTTTGTAGCCGGCGGTGTGCCAGATCCCGGTTGTCTTGAACAGGCGCCGCATCGCCTCCGCCGGATCGGACGTGCAGCGCGCAATCTGCTCGGCCCAATGGCCTTCGCGGTCACGTGGCGTCAGACGATAGTTGATCGCCATTTTTCCCGACCGGACCGCGTTTGCCAAAGGCGTGTCGTCCAGGTTGAACCCATCGTTTATGTCGGCATTCAGATTGGCACACGCAGGGCAGCCGAAATACGAGAAGACATCGACCTGTGTCGGCGCCGAGGCGTCCCCGATGCGGATGGGCCCGACCATCTTTTCAAGAACATCATCCGCGCGGGCCATGCCGGTTGCAGCCAACATGGCGGTCAGTGCAGCAGGGATCAGGGAGAGTTTTGCAATACGCATGGTGGTTTCCGTTCAATACTTGGGATAAATCGGCGGGGCGTCCTTCTTCCCCTTCTGCAAGGCACTCAAGCGGTCCAGCGAGTCCGCTAGTTCGGCTGGGGCCTGCGTCTTCTCATCCGCACTAACAGCGGCAAAGAGGGCACTCCGCACCTTCGTCAGACCAAAGCTGCGCTCCTCGTTGATCGAGACCGCAGGCAGTTCGATATCCGGAAACTTCTGCTGAAACGCCTTGAACTTCGCGATCAGATCCTCGCGCTTGGCGGTCTGCTCCAGACAGGTTTTGATCCCACCCTCTGCGATCAGGTCGGACACCAGCATCTGCTGCAACATCCACTTGGCAGCGGATTCAGGTATGCCGATCTTTTCCTTGGTCTGGGGGTGCTCGAAGGAATGCCAGAGATCAGGGTTCGAGCTGAGGCGGCGATGCACCTCACCGCTATGTCGCGCGCACCGGGCCAGCATATCCGCCGAGACATCCCCGTTTGTTCGGTAGTAGGGGCGGTAGGTGAGCTGGATCTCCCCGGCCTCGATGGCTGTGACCAGACTGGAGAACCGTGTTTTGTTGTCCCGTTTGAACCGGGGATCGAACAGGAGACCGAAAATCTCGCTGCACCCGTCACAGGTCGCGTTCGCGACAAGAATGATTTTGGTCGGCGCATCGGGTTTGCCATAGACCAGCGCGCCATCTTCGGCTTCCTGTCCGGCGAACGCGGGTGATGCGAGTGACATAACAACCAAAAGTAAAATGAAGCGCATGTTGAGCCTTTATCCTGCAAGTTTGCATCGCCAACCCGAGCTGGAGGTTGGAAACTATGGAATGGAAGATATCGCAGACTTCCGGACAGCAAAGCTCGATCCGGTTTTTGGATTCAGTTTTCC
>CAYYZH010000221.1:0-7030 GCA_964475765.1 uncultured Limibaculum sp. | reverse complement strand
GGTCAGGACATCGCCGGGCTGGAGCAGCTGGCGCTCGACCAATTGGCCGAAGGGCACGCGCGGCTCGGCGCGTTTTGACCGGGTTACCTGCAGCGTCGAGGCATCCAGGCGTTTGATCTTTTTCAGACGGATCTCGGCAACATCGGCATAGGTCTCGTCCGCCTCGATCCCGATGTAATGGCGCCCCAGCCGCTTGGCGACAGCCCCCGTCGTGCCGGTCCCGAAGAACGGGTCGAGCACCACATCGCCGGGGTTGGTCGTGCCGACCATCACGCGGTGCAGCAGCGCTTCGGGTTTCTGCGTCGGATGCGCCTTGGCGCCGTCCTTGCCCTTGAGCCGCTCTCCCCCGGAGCAGATCGGGAGCAGCCAGTCCGAGCGCATTTGCAGCCCGTCGTTCAGCTCCTTCAGCGCGTCATAGTTAAATGTCGGCCGCGCATTCTCGGACGGGGCCGCCCAGATCAGCGTCTCATGCGCATTGGTCAGCCGCTTGCCGCGAAAGTTCGGCATTGGGTTCGACTTGCGCCAGACCACGTCGTTCAGCATCCAGAAGCCCAGATCCTGAAGCGCCGTGCCCAGCCGGAAGATGTTGTGATAGGTGCCGATCACCCAGATCGCACCGTTCGGTTTCAACAGCCGCTTGGCCTCGCCCAGCCACGCGCGGGTGAACTTGTCATAGGCAGCAAAGCTGTCGAACCGGTCCCAGTCATTGTCGACCGCGTCGACCAGCGAATTGTTCGGACGATGCAGATCCCCCCGCAATTGGAGGTTATAGGGGGGATCTGCAAAGACGAGGTCGACCGAGGCGGCTGGCATCGTCTGCATCGCTTCGATGCAGGTCCCTCGTACGATGGTATCCAGCCCCAGCTCGGTCATGCACCGTCCCTCTGTCGTGGTGTGGGGACGAACATACGCAGAAAGCGAATCACGTCAATAGTGTTATGAATCAGATGCTTATTTAATTTTCTTGATACAAGATATTGTGTATGGGCCGGAAGCTCCTACGATGGTGCGAAGTAACCCCCAGCCGCTCAAGGCCCTGCCGGTGTAAAACCGTGCCGTATCCGACATTGGTTTCCCAACCATATCCGGGGTTTAGCTCTGCCAGTTCGGTCATGATCTTATCCCGCGTGACCTTCGCGATGATCGATGCGGCGGCGATCGAAAGCGAGATCCCGTCGCCCTTGATGATGGGCCGCGCAGGCAGGTCCAGATTGCGCGGCACATGCCGCCCGTCGATCAAGAGGAACGCCGGACGCCGGGGCAGATCCGCCACTGCGCGGGCCATCGCAAGATCGGTGGCGCGGGCGATGTTGATCGCATCAATCTCCTCGACCGTACCGACGCCCACGCCAACGTCCGCCTGCTGACGCACCAGATCGTAGAGCGCAGTGCGCCGCTTTGCCGAAAGCTTCTTGGAGTCGTTCAGGCCCTCGGGCACCCGGTCCCGGTCCAGAACCACGGCGGCGGCCACGACCGGCCCGGCCCATGGCCCGCGCCCGGCCTCGTCGATGCCCGCCACGGGGGCCGGGTACTGATCCTCGTATTGGAAATCCGGCACCGGCCCGATCAGTCCGGCGCGCGCTTGACCATGGGTCCCATCACGCGGCCCCCAAGCACATGGATATGCAGATGGGGCACCTCCTGCACGCCGTCAGGGCCGGCATTGGCGATGAGGCGAAACCCGTTGCCGCCCGCGGTCTCGGCGACGCCCGTCTCGCGGGAGACCTGTCCGACCACGCGGGTGAAATCGGCAACCTCGGCGTCCGATGCCTCCGCCGCGAAGTGATCGAAATTCACGTAAGGCCCCTTGGGGATCACCAGCACATGGGTCGGCGCCAGCGGGTTGATATCCTTGAACGCCAGACAGTGCTCGGTCTCCAGCACCGTGTCGTTCGGGATCTCCCCGCGCAGGATCTTGGCGAAAATGTTCTGGTCGTCATAGGCGTAGCTCATGCTCGGCCCCCTCTAGTCCACATGATGTTCGGCGTCGATCGCGATCGGTTCGGCCTCGTCGCGCCCGATCCGCAGGAAACGTGCAATCTCGCGGGTGTTGTCGTCCCGGGACTTCTCGAGACTGTTCACATAGACCTTGCCGGAGAAGGCCTGACGCAGTTCCCCGCCGGCGGCTGAAAACTCGTGCTTGAGTGCCTGGACCACCTCGCGGCGCTCGAAATCGCCCGAGGCCGGACCGATCAGGCCCGCCCGCTCGGCCCTCAGCACAATCTGATCGTGGCTGACCGGGCGGTCGACCAGCAGGATCCGCACGTCGCCCATGCGTGAGACGATATCCGAGATGACATCTGTGCGTGAGGTGTCGACGGACAGGATCAGCCGGTCGGTGCCCACTGTGTCCAGAATGATGTTCAGAAGCGCATGGCGATGCCGCCCGCGTTTCTTCAGACCATGCTCCAGCCCGCCCAGCGGCAGGTCAATCGGATCGCCCTCGTCGAACACATAGCCGAGCGAATGCACGCCCGTCGCCTCGGCGATCCGGCGCTCCACCGCTTTGCCGATATGCCAGACCTTGGCGGCGATGATCAGAACCTCGGCGTCCGCACGCGCCCGGATCGAGCGCTCCCAAAAGCGCGGCGCATAGCGTTTGCCCGTGCGCCCGCGCTGGGCCAGATAGGGATAGATCCCGCCATCGGACTGGCCCTCGGCCGGATCGCGCTCGGGCACTCGATAGACCTCCAGAAGCTGTTCGCGCAGATCGGTGGAATCCGAGGAGATCTTGCGCGCCATCAGCCGTTGGCGGCCGCGCAGGTAGGCCATGTGGTCATCGTGGAAGACCACCGGGATGCCATAATCGGTGAACATGAAATGGGTCGGCGGCTTCTGGGAGATCTGATCGCGTGGGATCATGTGATAGACCAGCGTTTGAAAGAACGTCTCGTCCGGGATCCATGTCGTGCGAAAAAAACGCGCGATGTCGCGGCGTTTGTCGAGAAAGGCGAGAAGACTTTCGATGGTCGAGGCCCTGAGCGCCCACCATTGCGAGCCGATGCGAATCTTCAGCCCCTCGGGAAGGGGCCGGCTGAGACCAAAGCGGCGCTGCATGTTGAGCGACCAGTAGAACCAGTCCTTGTATTTGCGCTCGTTGAACCAGTGACGGCAGGTCAGGCGCTCTTCCTTGATGCCGGTGCGAATCCACGCGCTTTCGAAAAAGTCCTGCGCTTCGATATGGTCGGTGTCGTCGGTCAGGAACTCGTCGAAATAGCCGCGCGTCTTGATCGGATAGCAATCGCCCGACATCAGATAGTAGTGCGTGATCCCGTCAAAGGTGCTGCGGGCGGCGCGGATCAGGTTGAGGCTCGCCTGGATCAGCGAGTACTCCCCCCAGCCGCATTTGACCCGTTTGGCAAAGGTCACGCCCGGCGCGTCGGCGAGCGCGGTGCGGATCTCGTCAAAGGCCGTGGAGGGCGCCCGCTTGTCGAAGTGGATGGCGACGAAGTCCCCGTGCCGCGTCAGCGCCCGGGCCTGTGCGATGACCTGACCCGGATTTCTGTGGGCCATCAGGAGGAAAGCTATGCGCGCCATGCACCGCCAGTTCTCGGCTTCTCGGTTCGGTTGACTCGCCCGATAGATGCCCGATCAGAGGGTTAACTGCAAGCTCACCTCTGGCTTGATATAGCTGGGAAATCTTGACTTTGACCTGTTTTCGCCGTTGTTAACGGGTCTGTTCGAGCGTCCGCCGTTGCGCAGAGGTAGAGTTATGGAGTTCCCGGGGACATGGGTGAATACCAGCCAGACGCTGGTTTACCGCGTCGTGCCCAAATGCGCGTGCTCGACCATCGGGCAGATCCTCTATTTCGGCGATCATGGCGCGTTCTATGAAGGTGATATCCACGACGCCAAGGACGGCGTGTGGAAGTGGAACGGCAATACAGACCGGGAACATGCCCGCGACGTGATCGTTGACACCGTGAAGGGGCGCGAGGCCATCACCTTCACCTGCGTGCGCAATCCTTATACGCGGATCCTCTCGTGCTTTCTCGACAAGATCTGCGGCATCCAGCGCTCGGGGAACAAGTATCGCGGCGACATGGTCGCGATGATCGCCAAGCAGTATGACATGAAGATTGGCAAGGAGCCGGACGACGAGTTCGACCAGATTGCGGCCTTTCGCAAGTTCCTGCTCTTTGTGCGCGATACCATCAAATACCGCCATCCCATGCACCCGGATATCCACTGGGCACCGATGGCGGGCCATGCCTCGACGCTGGTCAACAATGGCGGGCGCTACGATCTGGTCTTCGCGACCGAGGATTTCACGCCGGGCATGTCCGATGTTCTGGCCAAGGTTTCGCTCAGCCACGATCCGCAGCTCGAGGATCTGCCGCGGTTCAACGAGAGCGAAGGGCATGGACCGCGCCGCGCCCATGCCGTTGCCGACTATTTCGATGATCTCGCCATTCACATCATGACGGACATCTACCGCAAGGATTTCGCGGCGTTTCGCTATTCCAAGGAGCCGGGATCCGGCGCGCCGGTCGAGCCGCTGGACGCGGAGTTCATCAACGGGCGACTGGCCCGCTGACGCCAGCGCTGGACGGCGCCGGGCCGCCCCGTTAAGACCCCAGCCATGAGCCAAACCGGGGGTGAGATGGGCGGGCGCATCGTCCACTTTTTATGCCATGTTCCGAAATGCGCGGGGACCACGGTCGAGGCGCATTTCCGCACCCATCTGGGCAAGCGTTTTCTGATGGCGCCGCGCTGGGACAATCCGCTGCGCGATGTGATCGGCAATCGCTATCCCGGCCTGACCGCGAAACGCCTTGAGGGGGTGGATGTGGTCTCCGGCCATTCGCTGTCGGCGCGTCTGGCGCAGTCCTTCGACGGGGCAGAGGTGCGCCAATCTGTTTTGCTGCGCGACCCGCTGGGGTTTCTTCTCAGCTTTTACAACTATCGCTGGGCGCGACATGTCGAGGGCACCGGACCGGAGCCTCCGGAGTTCGAGACCTGGTATGGTGCCCAGCGGCGCAACCCGATCAGCCGGTTCCTGCTGACACGCTACTTCGATCAGGGGGTGCCGGCACTTTACAGGTTGTCGTCTTCCGCACGGCTGGAGTTCCTTGAGGAGCGGTTGGCCAACTTCCATTTCGTGGGCTCGTACAAGTTGGCAGACGAGATGATTTCGACGATCAGCCGGGAGTTGGGCCTGCCAGACCGGGTCGAGCACCGAAATGTCACGCCTGAGCGCAGGATCTCGGCGGAAGACGTCTCGGCGGATTTACGCGCCCGCATCACTGCCGAAAATGCGCTGGATCAGGTGCTGTTCGAGCGCTGGGCGGAGCGGCGGTTCTCCGGCACTCCTGCCGGTCCTCGACCGGACCTCTCCTCGTTTGATCAGCCGCGTTATGTTCTTGGCGACATCGTCACCGCCCTACGCAAAAAGCTGATATCACGTTAGAGGTCGGCGTTCCCATAATTGCCGCCGTCCTCCCACCCCTATTTTATTGATGATTCGGGTTGCAAGATCCCTAATTCTCAACGCTGCGGATTGTCCCGCACCCCGCGGAAACAGCGGACCCGGGCGATCAGGTTTTGGCCGGAGTGTCGCCATCCTGCCGGGTCAATTCGAGGAACACCTCCTCCAGACGCGGCTCTTCGGTGGTGATGTCCTTTATCGCCAACCCCATGGCGCCGGTGCGCGAGATCAGGTCCGGAGCGGTCACGGCCGACCGCGAGTAGCTCAGCGCCAACACTGTCGGCTCCCGCAGGGATGCGGCCACATCAGGCCCAATCTCCGGGGCGTCTTTCAAAGGCTCGGCCAGTCTGAGCAGCAGTGTCTTGGCATCGAGCAGACCGAGAAGGGCTGCCGTGTTGTCACACGCCACCACCTCACCGTGATTGACGATGGCGATGCGGTCGCACATTTCCTCGGCTTCTTCGAGGTAATGCGTGGTCAGGATCACTGTCGTTCCCGCCGCGTTCAGCTCGCGCACATAGCCCCATAGCATCTGGCGCAGTTCGATATCGACGCCGGCCGTCGGCTCGTCGAGCACCAGGACCGGCGGGCTGTGCACCAGTGCCTTGGCAACCAGCAGCCGACGGCGCATGCCCCCGGACAGCGACCGCGCATAAGCGTGCGCCTTGTCCGCGAGACCGACCCGTTCGAGGATCTCCATCGTGCGCCGCTCACCTTTTGGCACACCGTAGAGACCGGCCTGGACGTCCAACGCTCCGGCGGGCGTGAAGAAGGCGTCGAGGTTCAGCTCTTGGGGTACGACGCCAATGGCGGCCCGCGACTGGCGCGGGTTGACGTCCTGATCGAACCCCCAGATCCGGACCGTGCCAGACGACTTCACCACCAACCCGGCTAGGATGTTGATGAAGGTCGATTTGCCCGCCCCGTTCGGACCCAGCAACCCGAAGATTGAGCCCGCTGGGATGTCAAGATCGATCCCTTTCAGCGCCAGTTTGGGCTCGGCATTGCCCGATCCGGCATAAGTCTTTTTGAGGCCGCGGACCTCGATGGCGTTTTCAGGCATAGCACGGGGCATCCGGGTGTTGCGGGGTGTTGTGATGGACCGCGCGCAGGTCCCGGTCAATGCGCAACATGTGTGGGATGCCCGGGTCGACTTCTTGTACATACGCCTGCCATACAGCTGCCATACGCTTGCGGTACACATGCCATACAGGTGCCATACGCCTGCCATACGGGGCGGATCCTGGCCCAAAGCGTCGTCTCGATGGCGTCAGTTTGCCCTCTTGTGCGCAATGTCGGGCGCGGTATTTTGGTGGCCTTGATACGGGAGTTCCGCCATGTCTCAGACAGCTATCGACAATACCGACGTCCCTGAAGTTGAAGTCGTCACGACACGCCGGATCTGCTGCGACGGCGGAGGCGGCGCACTGGGCCACCCCCGGGTCTGGCTCTCGATCGGGCCTGAAGGCTGGGTCGACTGCGGCTATTGCGACAAGCGGTTCGTGCTGGCGGACGGGGTCGCCGGACACTGATGCCGAGCGACTGATCATGACGTCCGGCGCGGCCGGCTCCGGCGCGCGCCATCCCTATCGCTGGGTCGTG
>CAYYZH010000220.1:0-7146 GCA_964475765.1 uncultured Limibaculum sp. | reverse complement strand
TCACCGAAATGTGCAAGATGCGCGCCTTTGTCGATCTTTGGGATGAGATCTGCGCCGAGCGCTACGGCGTCGAGGACGCCAAGCTGCGCCGGTTCCGGTACGGCGTTCAGGTCAACTCGCTTGGCCTGACCGAACAGCAGCCGGAGAACAACGTCTACCGCATTCTTCTGGAAACGCTGGCGGTGACCTTGTCGAAGAATGCCCGTGCCCGTGCCGTGCAACTGCCCGCATGGAACGAGGCGCTGGGTCTGCGGCGCCCCTGGGATCAGCAATGGTCACTTCGCATGCAGCAGATCCTGGCGTTCGAGACGGACCTTCTGGAGTACGGCGATCTCTTCGATGGCTCGCCGGTGGTCGACGCGAAGGTCGAGGCCCTAAAGGACGGCGCCCGTACCGAGCTTGCCAAGATCGATGACATGGGCGGCGCGGTCGCGGCCATCGACTACATGAAGGGCCAGCTGGTGACCTCGAACACCGAACGCCTGGGCCGGATTGAGACCGGCGAGACAACCGTTATTGGCGTGAACAAATACCCCGAGACGGAAACCTCTCCCCTGACCGCGGGGGAGGGCGACATCATGGTGGTCGATCCTGCGGTGGAGGCAGACCAGATCGCCCGTCTGACCGCATGGCGGGAGACCCGTGATGGTGCCGCTGCGGAGCAGGCACTGACGGATCTGCGCGCTGCCGCGCGGGAGGGTGAGAACGTCATGCCGGCCTCGATTGCCGCGGCCAAGGCCGGCGTCACCACAGGCGAATGGGGCGCGGTGATGCGCGAGGTCTTTGGCGAGTACCGCGCGCCCACCGGTGTCGGCAAGGCAATGGCCGCCCCTACGGATGGGCTTGAGACAATCCGCGCCGACGTTGATGCAGTATCTGGTCAGATCGGGCGGCGCATAAAGTTCCTCGTGGGCAAACCCGGCCTCGACGGCCACTCCAACGGTGCTGAACAGATCGCCGTACGCGCCCGCGACTGCGGGATGGAGGTCGTCTACGAGGGCATCCGCTTGACCCCCGCCCAAATCGTCAATGCAGCACTAGAAGAGTCAGTGCACGTTGTAGGGCTGTCGATCCTGTCGGGCAGCCATATGGAGTTGATCTCCGAAGTGATGGACCGCATGCGCGCCGCCGGGATCGATGACATCCCCGTGGTCGCCGGCGGGATCATCCCAGACGAAGATGCAGCTGCCCTGCGCGCCAAGGGCGTCGCCCGCGTCTACACCCCCAAGGACTTCGAGTTGAACCGGATCATGTCCGATATCGTCGGTCTCGTGGGCGAGACATCCCGTGAGGCAGCGTGAACGCACCGCCAATGCGCCGTCCTACGCTGGATGAGATCCTCGGCGCGATCCTCTTTGTCGTGATCGTCATCACCGGGCTTCTGATGCGTGAGTGATGCGCCCCCCTTGCAGGGACGCGGGCAACAGCACATCCTCGCTGCATGGAAGATCGGCGCAACATCACTCTCGCGGACGAACTTGGCCATCTGCGTGCCGAGATCAAAGCACTCAAGATCCGCGAGGCGGAATTGCGCGAGCAGCTGATCGCGGATGGCGGAGCACCGCAGGGTGAGGACTATCAGGTCGAGGTGGTCGAACAGACACGCCGCAGTTTTGACCGCAAGGCGCTGCCACCCGAGATCGCCGAGGATCCGCGCTATTGGAAGACCTCCACCAGCCATGTCGTTCGGGTCAAATCGCTACACACTGACGCTGTCGCAGCCGAAGCGTCCCTTATCGACGAAGACGACACCTGATCCCCGTTATCTCACGGCGCCCCGATCCCGGTTTGTCACGGTCCCGGGCCTGACCCGGGACCTCCTCGTGGATCGCCGGACGCACCGACCCCAAGGCTCACGCCTCCAGCGCACCCTCGTCCAGCAAGCCCAGCCAAGACGAAATCGACGCGAGAAATTCAGCGGGTTTTTCCGCATGGAGCCAGTGCCCCGCCCCGGGGATCACCTGAAAATCGGCCATGGGAAAGAGATTCTGGGCCTCTGGCTCGAACTCTGGCGTCATGTAGGTCGAGTTGCCACCTGAGAGAAACAGCGCAGGCCCAGTATACCGCTCGCTATCGAGATCAGCGGGCCAGCCGGTCAGCCCATCCATCCCCTCCTCCAGAGCCTTCAGGTTCAGCCGCCAACGCGCGACGCCCTCCTCAATCACGAGGTTCTGCAGAATGAAGGCTCGGAGCGGCGCTTCAGGAATGGCCAGAGCAAGGTAGGGATCGGCGTCGGACCGACGTGAAATCTTAGCGAGATCAAGCGCCCGCATCGACTGCACGAACCCGAGATGGCTGTGCGTGTACGCGACCGGCGCGATATCCGCCACAATCGCTCCGGCGACAAGCTCGGGCCGGGTCAAAGCCAAAGCCATGGTCGCCTTTCCGCCCATAGAATGGCCCAGCACCACGGCCCGCCCGCTGCATTCGGTTTCAATCAGGACCGCGAGATCGGAGGCCATCGCCGCATAGCTGGCATCGTCATCCCACGGGCTCTCGCCGTGATTGCGCATATCCACCATGATCACCGACCGGTTGGTGGCCAGTTTACGGGCCAATGTGTTGAAGTTTCGGGCAGACCCAAAGAGGCCATGCGCGATGACCAAAGGCGCATTGGCCTCGGCCCCTTCGACATGATGGGTGATGGTGTTGAGCGTCACAGGCAAGGCGGGCATTGTCGTACTCCCTCACCCGCTTCGCCTAAAGCAGAGCAGCCCGACCGGCAACCCCTGCAGCCGTCGCGAGCCGCCTAGAAGACGTGCTCGAACTGCTCAACCTTTGGCGGCTCGCGCAGAAGGCCGCCAAGCTTCTCGATATCGCCGCGTTCGGTGCGCCATCCCATATAGGCCTGCTGGCTTTCGATCTGATCCCACTTCTCCCAGATCGTCACCGACTTGTCGCTGGCATCGGCGGCGCACGAGATCAACTCCGCCCCCGCATAGGCCGCCGTGTCCGGCAGGATTGCTTTCATGGTCTGGACCAGCATGTCGTACTGATCGTCCTTGGCCTTGAGTGTGAGAACCACCATCACGGACATCTCATTCCCTCCCGGTTGCCAGTGTTTTTGTTCAGCACACCCTGCGCGAGCACCGGCGAGGGCGCAATCACTTTTCCGGCAGCGGGATGAACTCGTCGGCATCTCCGGGCGGCAGTTGAAACCGGCCATGCGCCCAGTCTCCGGCACGCCATGCCTCCTTGGCCGCGTCAATCCGGTCCTTGGATGAGGCGACAAAGTTCCACCAGATGTGGCGAGGTCCGTTCAATGTCTCACCACCCAGCATCAGGAGACGCGCCGCCGTGGCTGCCCGGATGGTGATCTGATCGCCCGGGCGGAACACCATCATCTGCCCCGGCTCGAACCGGTCCCCGGCGATCTCGACACTGCCGTCGATGACATAAATCCCTCGGTCTTCGTGGTCGTCCGGCAACGGCATTGCTGCGCCCGCCTCCAGCGTCACATCGCCATAGAACATGTCCGAGAAGGTCTGCACCGGCGCCGTCTCGCCATAGGCATGGCCAAGGATCAGGCGCACGGTCTTGCCCTCTCCTTCGATCACGGGCAACTGGTCCGCGCTGACATGCTCGAACAGGGGTGCGGTGTCCTCCGCCTCATCCGGCAGCGCGACCCAGGTCTGGATCCCGAAAAACGACATGGGATCGACCTGCGTCGCATCATCGGTGCGCTCGGAGTGGGTGATGCCCTGCCCTGCGACCATCCAGTTGACCGCCCCCGGCTCGATCCACTGATCAGTGCCGAGGCTGTCTCGATGATGCATCCGACCGCGATAGAGATAGCTTATGGTCGCGAGACCGATATGCGGGTGAGGGCGCACATCGAGGCCCCGGGTTGGCAGCAATTCCGCCGGTCCCATCTGGTCAAAGAAGATGAACGGACCGACCATCTGCCGCTTGGGTGCGGGCAACGCCCGGCGCACTTCAAACCCTCCGATGTCGCGCGCACGCGGAATGATCAGGGTGTCGATGCGATCCACCGCATCACCCGTAGGGCAATGCGGATCAAGGGCCGGGTTCCAGCTCATGGCGCTCTCCTCAAGTGTTCAATGCATAGATAGTCCATGTCCGACCTCAGAGGAGGTCCTGTTCGAAAAACATTACAGGGTCTGCGAACCAGTGACTGTTGCTCACCTAGATTAAGGCCTGGACCTTCAAACACACACACCAAACGCTTACGCAAGCGACGGGGCGCAGGCGGCCATCTGGGCAGCTTGTCTGCACAGCAGAAGGCGAGGCCTTCGCCGTCCGTTTAAGGACATGGCCGCCGTGGTTCCGAGAAACTCAGGCGGTCCTCAGCGGCTCAACCGCGCCGCGGCACCACCTCATAGCCCGGCTCTTCCGGCTCATCATCGACGATCTCTGCCGGGAACCCTGACGCAGTAATGTCCAGCCCTGTTGCTTCTTCCAGTCGCCGAATGATGTTGGGCGAGAACTCGCGTCCACCGTACCGCGCTTCGCCATCGCGAAAGATCTCGATCATCTTCGGATTGATCTCGAGCGGAACCCCGGCTCGGTCAGCAACCTGCTGAAAGAGACCGATATCCTTGCTCACCAGATCCATGGTGAAATTGATGTCGCGAGAGCCGTTCAGGATCACCTGGCTTTCAGTCTCGTGCACGAACGAGTTGCCCGAGGAAATCCGGATCGCCTCATAGGTCGTCGCCAGATCCATCCCGGCAGCCTTGGAGACCGTCAGCGCTTCACAAAGCGTGATCAGGTTGGCTGTGGCGAGGTAATTGGTCATGACCTTCAGAACCGATGCTGATCCAAGATCCCCGGTGTGCAGCACCCGTCGTCCCAGCGTCGTCAGCACCGGTAGCATCCGATCGAAGGTCTCGCGCGTGCAGCCTGCGAAGATCGAAATGTTGCCTGTCGCCGCTCGGTGGCAGCCGCCGGAAACTGGACATTCGATCACCCCGGCGCCCTTGGCAGTGACCAATGCACCCAGCCGCTTGACCTCCGCTTCATCCGTGGTCGACATCTCGGCCCAGATCTTGCTCGGACCCAACGCTGTCAGGATACCATCCTCACCTTCCATCACCGCGGCAGATGCGGCGGGCGAAGGCAGACACGTGATCACAAGATCGCAGGCCCGGGCCATCTCAGCCGGGCTGTCGGCCCAATGCGCGCCCTCAGCCAAAAACGGCTCCGCTGCCGTGCGATCGAGATCGCGCACGGTCACCGCATATCCGTTGCGCAGGAGCGAGCCCGCGAGTTTGCCGCCAACATTGCCGAGGCCGATAAACCCAACCGATCCGATGCTCATGCGGCGATCTCCTCTGCGGGGAGATCCAGCATCGCCGCTGCGAACCGATCGAGATCGCTCTCACCGAGATCGCAGGCGGCATTCTGGGACATGCCGAAATTGGCTGGCGCTTTCATCTCGGCGGCCAGATCAGTTGCGCTGACACCACTGCAGACGGATGGCAATGCAGACGCGATGCCGATCTTGTTCAGAAGATCGGAGAACGCCTTGGGCAACGAGTTGGCATAGCCACTCGCCCCAAGCGCAGCGGCCGCCAATGCATAGTTCTCCCGCCCTTCAGGCCGCGCGACCAGGTCCGGTAGCGTCACTTCAAGCGCCAAGCCGGTGGCCAGCCCGTGATGCACGGGTGCCAGAGAGCCCAGTGCGTGGGAGATGTTGTGACCCATATGAGTGTTGCAGTTGTGGAGCGCGAGCCCAGCAACGGTCGACGCCCAGAGCACTTCCGCCCGTGCCTCCAGGTCCGATCCATCGTTCACCGCTTGCGGCAAGCCTCGTGCCAACATCTCCAGCGCCTGCAGGCCAAAGAGCCGTCCGGCGCCGTTTGAACTGCGCGATGTGACTGCCTCCAGCGCATGCGCCACCGCATCAATGCCGGTCCAGGCGGTGACATGTGGCGGCAGGGTCAGTGTCAGTTCCGGATCGAGAACCGCATGGACAAACATCAGATCCTCGGACCAGTACCAGTGCTTGGCACCGGCCGCGTTGGAGACAATCGCCGTGCGCGTCACCTCGGAGCCCGTGCCTGCCGTCGTAGGGATGGCAATCGCAGGCAGCGTTCGCTCCGGGTACGGGTTGGCCGACAGCGCGTAATGCACGGCAGGTTGATCGCTCCCTGCAACACAGGCCACCAGTTTAGCCGCATCCATCGCCGCACCACCGCCCAAGCCGATCACGGAACTACAGCCATTTGTACGCGCCCGGTCCGCGAGTTGATCGACCAACGCATCCTTGGGTTCGCCCGCAATATCGGCAGCCATCTCGACCCCGATGCCGGCCTGGCTCAGCGCGCGCTCGAGATCGACAGCCGGCCCAAGATCAACAAGTAGCCGATCCGCGACGACCAGAACCGGGCCGTCATCGCTCGCCAGACCACGCACAATTCCGGGCACTTCGGCAAGACGCCCGGCACCAAAGGTCAGGGGCGGCACGCGCCCCGCGTCAAAACTCTTCATGTCACCCTCGCCAACTCATTCCTCGCGGCCGCTCCGGCCCTCTCCCGCGGGCATACATCCGCACGGCAACGATTCCACCACTGACCTTGCGGCACTTTCGCAAGTTCTCCACGGTTGCAAGTATACTCTGAAGAAACCCTGATCAGAAATCTGTCGGCGCGCCGCCTTCGGCCTTGCGCCGCTCGACAAAGGCCGAGAGTTCCTCGGCAATCGCGGCGTCCATGGGCGGGGCTTCGAATTCGGCCAGAATCTGTTTCCACATCTTGTTCGCGCGCTCCGGCGTCTGGACGGCGCCCGCGGCTTCCCAAGCCTGATAATTGTCCCAGTTCGACAGAAACGGCGCATAGAACGCGGTGGTGTAGCGGTCTTGCGTGTGCTGCGCGCCGAAGAAGTGGCGCTGCGCGGCGGGCATCGCGTCGACCTCGGCAATGGCGTCAACGGCAAGGTCCTCCTCGGTCACCGGCACCGGCTTCATGTAGCGGTTGATTTGCTGCAGCGTCTCGCAGTCCATCACGAACTTCTCATAGGACGCACACAGACCGCCCTCCAGCCAACCCGCAGCGTGATAGACGACGTTGGTGTGTGACGAGACACAGGCCCAAAGCGAGAATGCACTTTCCCACGCCGCCTGCGCGTCCGGACAGTTCGCGGCACAGGCATTAGAAGAACGCAATGGCAAGTTATAGTACCGCG
>CAYYZH010000219.1:5134-7158 GCA_964475765.1 uncultured Limibaculum sp. | reverse complement strand
CCGGCCGCGGACCAGAACGCGCGTTGCTGTTCGGTGATGCCCTTCAAACCAGTACTGACTGCGAAAAGGGCCGCTTCGCGCGTCGTCTCCTGAGCGGTCATCGTGCGGATCCCGGTCCGTTGGCCGGGCGTTGGTCTACCGATGGTCGCAAAAGGATCACAGCATCGAGGGGACGACCTGATCCGGTGGGCGGTGGCCATCGGCGAAGGTCTTGATGTTGATGATGACCTTCTCACCCATCTCCAATCGCCCTTCCTCGGTGGCCGATGCCATGTGCGGCAGGAGCACCACGTTGCCCAGCCCCTTGAGGCGCGGGTTCACGCCGGGCTCGTGCTCGAACACGTCGAGCCCGGCCCCAGCAAGCTCGCCCTTGGCCAGCATCCGGGTCAGCGCGTTCTCGTCGATGATCTCGCCGCGCGCGGTGTTCACGATGTAGGCCGTGTGCTTCATCAGTTGAAGCCTGCGCGCGGACAACAGGTGATAGGTCGCGGGCGTGTGCGGGCAGTTGACGCTGATCACGTCCATGCGGGCCAGCATCTGATCGAGGCTCTCCCAATAGGTTGCCTCCAGCGCGCCCTCGATGTCCTCATGCAGCCGTCGCCGGTTGTGATAGTGGATCTGCATGCCGAACGCCCGCGCCCGGCGCGCCACCGCCTGACCGATCCGGCCCATACCGACGATGCCAAGCCGCTTGCCCCAAATCCGGTGGCCCATGATCGCCGTCGGGCTCCAGCCCTGCCAGTCCTCGGACTGCATCAGATGGATGCCCTCGATCAGACGGCGTGGCACCGCGAGGATCAGCGCCATGGTCATATCGGCAGTATCCTCGGTCAGCACACCGGGGGTGTTCGAGACCAGAATGCTGCGTGAACGTGCGGTCTCGACATCGATATGGTCGATGCCCGCTCCATAGTTCGCAATCAATTTGAGCTGTTCTCCGGCCTGCGCCAGCAGCTTCTGGTCGATGGTATCGGTCAGTGTTGGCACGAGAACATCGGCCGTCCGCATGGCCTCGGCCAGCGCGTCCTGACCGAGCGGCTCGTCGCTTTCGTTCAGCACAACATCAAAGAGCTCGCGCATGCGTGTCTCGACCTGTTCGGGGAGACGGCGTGTGACGACGACACGAGGGCGGGAGGGGCTCATTTCAGTGGACCTTTCCGAGTTGCTCCTGCCGTGATAGTTTCGCCGGGCGCAGGGGTGAAGAAAAATCTCGACCCGTGCGCCGGAGAAGATCGCGCGACCCTACGGGATCAGCGCGGCACGAGCAGGAGGGACATATGACCGGTTGAGGGTCGTGGTCCCATGAACGTGAGGCAGAACGATGATGCTCCCCCGTTTTCGATGGGTATGCGCGGTCGCGATGTTGGCGGTGATGGGGTCCGTTGGCCCGGCCATGGCTTCGGACGAAGTGCAGGTCGCCAACGTTGCCGTTGGGCAGGTCACGAAACTCCCGGTGCCGCGCTATGTGTCGTTGAGATCCTCCGAGATCAATGTCCGTCGTGGGCCGGGGCTCGACTACCGCAAGGATTGGGTGTTCCGTCGTGCGGGCCTGCCCGTGCGGGTGATCGACGAATACGGCGATTGGCGCCGGATCGTCGACAAGGACGATGCGGGTGGCTGGGTCTACCACGCCATGATCACGGGGCGGCGCACGGTTCTGATCACCGGTACCGCGGTGCTGTTGCGTGAGGGACCTGCTGAGACCGAAGAGGCCACGGCACAGGCGGAACAAGGTGTCGTCGCGCGGCTCAGGACCTGCGAACCGGACTGGTGCGAGATCGAAGCTGATGGCCACCGAGGCTGGGTCCTGAAATCCATGATCTGGGGCGTGGACCCGAACGAGGAATACGGCGGCTAAGGCGTTTCGAGATGGGCCGAGAGTGGTTCACTCGACGGGTAACGCCCTTCGGGCGCCACCCATCCAAGCGACCAGGCCCCACCCCCCGGGCGGCGCCCGCCCCCCCCCGCCGAGGGCGCGCCGCGGGGGGGGGCCCGGGGGGGGGGGGGGGGGGGGGGGGGGGGGG
>CAYYZH010000219.1:0-5124 GCA_964475765.1 uncultured Limibaculum sp. | reverse complement strand
AACCACCATCCCAGCGAGCTTCGCTCGCGCAAAATGGTGGTTCGTGGGGGGCGGGGGTGGGGCCTGGTCGATCCTGAGGAGCACGCGCGTCAGCGCGGGGTCCGAATGGTCGAAACAGCTTGGACGTTGAAATCCAAGAATGAGAGGAAGTGCTGCGACCGGGAGGACTGATCAAATCACCCAGACACAGCACCGCTGACGTCAGCCATGCCAACATACCAGAGCCAAATCGCAGAGTTGTTCGTCAGGTCCGGCGCAGCCGGATCACGACGTCGATCTTGGAAATCTCGGCCCCGTCCGGAGGGAGGGGTAGCCGGTCGAAGCTGACCGCATCGGTCGGCACATCGGTCAGGCGCCCTTCATCTTCCCAGTAGAAATGCGCATGATCGCTGACATCGGTATCGAAATAGCTGCGCGTCCCGTCGACGGTGATCTCCGTCAGGAGGCCCGCCTCGGTAAAGCTGCGCAGTGTGTTGTAGATGGTCGCCAGAGACACCGACACATCTGCCTTTCCCGCTGCTTCAAAGAGGCTTTCCGCCGTGACATGGCGGTTGTGGCCGTCGCCAACCAGCAGTTCGGCCAAGGCCAGACGCTGACGGGTCGGACGCAGGCCCGCTCCACCAAGCCACGCTCCTGCGCGCTGCACGGAGCTGACGGGCATTTCACCTTGCATCACTTGCTCGGTCACCAGTTCACCCAATCCTTCAGAGCGGCCCTGTAAAGGTCGCTTGCCTCATCGTCCCTTCTATAGACCAAAAACTGCGCGATAACAAAGGCCCTGCGTGACAATGCTGCGGTTTCGGGTGCTTGTGCGGCCCAAATCCCGGTGATAGGGACAAGATCGTGGGCGAGATGCCGGAGACTGCTGCATATGAATGACAAACCGAACGCGTACGATCTGGAAGATCTGCTGAGATGTGCCAGGGGCGAGTTATTTGGCCCCGGGAACGCGCAGTTGCCTGAACCGCCCATGCTGATGGTGGACCGGATCACGTCGATCACCGTCGATGGCGGACCGAATGGCAAGGGCCAGGTCGTCGCCGAATTCGAGGTCAAGCCGGAGCATTGGTTCTTCCAGTGCCACTTCAAGGGCGATCCGGTGATGCCGGGATGCCTCGGCCTCGATGCACTTTGGCAGCTCACCGGGTTTTTCCTCGGCTGGCTCGGGATGCCGGGCCGGGGTCGTGCCCTTGGCGTCGGGGAGGTCAAGTTCTCCGGCATGGTCACGCCTGCGGCGAAGCTGATCCGCTATACGGTTAACCTCAAGCGGGTCATCGACCGTAAGCTCAAGATGGGCATTGCGGACGGTGTGATGGAGCTCGACGGCGAGGTCATCTACACCACAAAGGATATGCGGGTAGGCCTGTTCATGGATGCGGCGACCGCCTAGATAAAGGGGGATCAAGCCCCCAAGGACAAGGGAACCCGTCATGCGCCGTGTCGTTATTACAGGGATTGGCATCGTCTCGTCGATCGGCAACTCGGCCCAGGAGGTCACCGCGTCCTTGCGCGAGGGCAAGTCCGGCATCGTCTTCGCGCCGGAGTACGAGGAACACGGGTTCCGCTGCCGGGTGCATGGCAAACCAGACATCGATCTCACAGCTTCGATCGACAAACGCCAACTGCGCTTCATGGGCGATGGCGCGGCCTATAACTACCTCGCCATGGAACAGGCGATCGCTGACAGCGGGCTTGAGGACAGCGACGTCTCGAACGAGCGCAGCGGGCTGATCATGGGCTCCGGCGGGCCGTCGACCAAGAACCTCTTCGCCGCCCAGATGAAGACCATCGAGACCGGCAGCCCGAAACGCATGGGACCGTTCATGGTCACGCGCGGCATGTCGTCGACCAATTCGGCCTGTCTCGCCACGCCCTTCAAAATCAGGGGCATCAACTATTCGATCACGTCGGCCTGTTCGACATCAGCCCATTGCATCGGCAACGGGGTCGAGCAGATCCAATGGGGCAAGCAGGACATTGTCTTCGCCGGTGGCGGTGAGGAACTGGACTGGACGCTCTCGTGCCTGTTCGACGCAATGGGCGCAATGTCCTCGAAATACAACGACACCCCGGAAACTGCGAGCCGCGCCTTCGATGCCACGCGCGATGGCTTTGTCATCGGCGGCGGCGGCGGAGTTGTCGTGCTCGAGGAGCTGGAACACGCCAAGGCGCGCGGCGCGAAGATCTATGCCGAGGTGACGGGCTATGGTGCGACATCCGACGGGCACGACATGGTCGCCCCGTCCGGCGAGGGCGGCGAGCGCTCCATGCGTCTCGCGGTCTCGACTTTGGGTGATCGCAAGGTCGGCTATATCAACGCGCACGGTACTTCGACGCCCGCTGGTGATGTGACCGAGGTGGAGGCCGTGCGCCGGGTCTTCCCCGATGGCGTGCCGAAGATCAGCTCCACCAAATCACTGACCGGTCATTCCCTGGGCGCGACCGGGGTGCAGGAGGCGATCTACTCCATCCTCATGCTGGAAGGCGACTTCATCGCAGCTTCCGCCAATGTCACCGAATTGGACCCGGCGCTGAACCCCGACGAGATCGCCACCTCGCGCATCGACAATGCAGGGCTCGACACGGTGCTCTCGAACAGCTTCGGCTTTGGCGGCACGAACGCGACGCTGGCGCTCAGCCGGTATCACGGGTGAGGGCGACGCAATGGGTTTGATGACCGGAAAACGCGGCCTGATCATGGGGGTCGCCAACGACCACTCCATCGCCTGGGGGTGCGCCAAGGCGCTGCACGATCAGGGGGCTGAACTGGCCTTTACCTATCAGGGCCATGCCTTCGCCCGCCGCGTCGAACCGCTGGCCGAGTCCGTCGGCTCGACCCATGTGATCGATGCAGATGTGCAGAACCCTGACAGCCTCGACCAGGTGTTCGACACGCTGGGCAAAGACTGGGGTAAACTCGATTTCGTCGTGCACGCTATCGCGTATTCCGAGAAGGCCGAGCTGACTGGGCGCTATGCCGACACAAGCCGCGAGAACTTCCTCAAGACGATGGACATCTCGTGCTACTCGTTCACCGATGTCGCCCGCCGGGCCTCCGCTCTGATGCCTGATGGCGGAGCAATGGTCACGATGACCTATCTCGGTGCGCAACGGGTGATGCCGAACTACAATGTCATGGGCGTGGCCAAGGCAGCCCTCGAGGCATCGGTGCGCTATCTCGCCAACGATCTTGGGCCGCAAGGTGTCCGCGTGAATGCGATCTCGCCCGGTCCAATGCGAACGCTGGCGGGCAGCGCCATTGGCGGTGCGCGCCGCGTCTTCAAGACGACCGAAGAGAACGCCCCGATGCGCACCAACGCAGCCCTCGATCATGTCGGTGGCACCGCGGTCTATCTCCTGTCGGATCTCGGGGCGTCGACCACAGGCGAGGTGCTTTTCGTCGACGGCGGCTATCACGCCATCGGCATGGCGCAGCTCGAAAACCTCACCTCCCCGGCAGGCTGACAACGCGCGAAGCCAAGCGCTGCGCGCAGACCAAAACCGTGTAGAGCGGCTCCCGCACCGACCCTCAGCGTGTGACGATCAGCTTCGTTCTCGAGCCTGTTTGCAAGACGACATGGCTCTCACCCGGCGACCTGGCTTCGCAACTGATTGCCCGGATCAAGCCTTGGCAAGCGTGCGGATTTCGCCGCCGGTTCGTTCCAAACCCGGGTGCACCGAGCATGTTGTACACAAGTATAAGTTGCGCAAAAACCACATCGAATGGTATCCGGGGACCGCACAGAATAGTGCCAATCAGGGAGGATAAAAATGAAGAAAATACTTGCAACTTTATGCTCAGGGATCGTGGCAACCGCGATGCCATTGATGGCTCACGCTGATGACCATCAGGGCATGGACGTCCCGAAAATCAGTTCATCCGTCGTATTGGGCGGGCTGGACCAGCCCTGGGACATGGCGTTTCTGCCGGATGGCACCATGTTCTACACCGAAAAGTGCAGCGGTCTTTCGGTCAGAGCTGCCGATGGGACCGTGACAGCCCTCTACGGAATGGTAGACTCGGAGGGCTACGGCGACAGCGGCGATGACCTCTTCTGCGACGGACAGGCCGGAATGCTCGGCGTGGTTCCCGATCGGCACTTCGCGAAGAACCGCTACCTCTTCGTCTATTCATCATCGACCAAGTATCATGGCGATGGCTGCAAAACGAACTTCGAGAAGTGCGATGGCAACATCGTCATGCGGTTCAAGGTCAGCGATGATCTGAAGAGCGTCACTGACCGGACGGATATCGTCACCGACATTCAGTACAAACCGTTCGAGTCAAATCAGCCCTTTGGTGGCCCGGGTGCTCATAACGGCGGTCGGCTTCGTGTCGGTCCGGGTGGATATCTCTGGGTCGCCGGTGGTGATCGCCACAGAGGGATCTGCCCTCAGGATGGAACGCTGCTGTGCGGTAAGGTCCTGCGCATTGATGCAGACGGCAATGCGCACCCGGACAACAATCCGCCCGAAGGTTTCGACAAGCGGATCTACACCTACGGGCACCGCAATGTTCAGGGTATCGATTTCCGCCCCAGCGACGGCAAGGCGTTCACCGCCGAACATGGTCCGTGGCACAATGACGAGATCACGGCTCTGGTGAATGGCGGGAATGCCGGTTGGGATCCTGCCGAGAACAGAGGTGGTCGCGGTGCATGTCCCGACAAGTACTGCGGATATGAGCCCAACCAGAAGGATGGCATGGACCCCGCCTTGCGCGCGGCCTACACGCCGATGAGCGACACGCGCTTCGAAGATCTGATGCCGGCATCCTGGAACAACAACGGGTTCTCACAGGGCACCGGGTCCGCGGCCTTCCTCAAAGGCAGCAACTGGGGCATCTATGAAGGCCGCTTGTCGGTGGGCATCATGGGCATCGCTTTTGGCGACACGCCAGAAGGCTCGAGGATCGACATGATCAGCATCACGCCGGATGGATTGGGCATCAACGGCATCACGCGGATGCCTCTGGGCTTTTCCGCGAGATTCCGCGGGCTGGTCATGGGGCCGGACAGCGCTCTCTACGTCGCCACTGACGCAGGTGATATCTACAAGGTGACGGCGGAAAGCGCCCAGTAACCTTGCGAAATATGCACCCGCGCTGCTGTCGTGGCGCGGGTG
>CAYYZH010000218.1:0-7219 GCA_964475765.1 uncultured Limibaculum sp. | reverse complement strand
CCGACCGTGCCGGGCACGGTGCTCGAGATCGCCGCGCTTTTCGGCTACGTCCGCGAGACCAATTACGGGCGTCTTTTCGACGTTCGGGCCGAGGTCAATCCGACCAATCTGGCCTATACCGGGCTGGGGCTTCAGGCGCATACTGACAATCCCTATCGCGATCCGGCCCCGACACTTCAGATCCTGCATTGCATCGAGAACTCAGCAGAGGGTGGCGATTCCATGGTGGTCGATGGCTTTGCCTGCGCCCATCGTCTGCGCGATGAAGAGCCCGCGGCCTTTGATCTGCTCAGCCGGTATTGCGCGCGGTTCGAATACGCGGGCAGCTCGGGCGTCCGCCTGCAGACCCGCCGCCCGATGATCGAACTTGCCCCGGACGGCGAACTGATCGGCGTGCGCTTCAACAACCGCTCGGCGGCGCCGATCACGGATGTGCCCTATGACGAGATGCCGGGCTATTACCGCGCCTATCGCCGGTTTGGAGAGTTGATCGACAGTGAGGACATGCAAGTTGCGTTCAAGCTGGAGCCCGGCGACAGTTTCATCGTCGACAACACCCGTGTCCTGCACGCGCGGCGCGGCTACTCCGGGGCTGGCAATCGCTGGCTTCAGGGGTGCTATGCCGACAAGGACGGGCTTTTGTCGACGCTGAGCACGCTGGAAAACTGAGAGGGCCCGGAATGGCGACCGCTGACAAGACCGCGTTGACCAAGGACACGATTGTTCCGTTTCTGGCAGAGATCTTCGCCCGCCGCGGCGCGGAGGAGTATCTCGGCGAGCCCGTCTCGATTTCCGAGCACATGTTGCAGGGCGCTCAGTTGGCCGAGACCGCTGGCGCGTCCGAGGAAGTCGTCGCCGCAGCGCTTCTGCATGATGTCGGGCACTTCACTCACGACTTTCCGACGGATGCGGCAGATCAGGGTATCGACAGCCGCCACGAAGAGGCGGGCGCGGCCGTCCTGAAGGACTTCTTTCCGCCCATCGTCGTGGACTGTGTGCGCCACCACGTTGCGGCCAAGCGGTATCTCTGCGCGACGGACCCGGGTTATTTCTCGCAACTCTCCGAGGCATCGGTTCATTCGCTGAACCTTCAGGGCGGACCGATGTCATCAAGCGAAGTCGCCGACTTTGCCGGGAACCCCAATGTTGATGAGATGGTGCAGGTCCGTATCTGGGATGACGAGGCCAAGATCCCCGGTGCCGAGACACCGGGTTTCGACCACTATGCGCCGCTGTTACAGCGCGTGGTCGATCGCCACTGTGCCGGGACCTGAGCCGTGGTGACGATCCGTCCCATCGAAGCCCGTGACGAAGCGGAATGGCGCGTTCTCTGGACCGGATATCTCGAGTTCTACGAGACGTCCGTGACGGAGGAGGTCTATCAGACGACGTTCCAGCGTCTGCTGACCGATGACGCGCACGAGTTCAACGGGTTGGTCGCCGAACGCGATGGCGCGCTGATCGGGCTGACGCATTACCTCTTTCACCGCCACGCCTGGCGGGTCGAGAATGTCGTCTACCTTCAGGACCTCTTCGTCAACGAAGCTGCGCGCGGAACCGGCGCGGGCCGTGCCCTGATCGAGGCGGTCTATGCCGAGGCCGACAAGGCCGGATGCCCCGCCGTCTACTGGCTGACGCAGGAGTTCAACGCCACCGCGCGCCAGCTCTACGACCGCATCGCCAACGTGACCCCGTTCATCCGGTACAATCGTTGAGGCTTGTCCGCCTGATCTGCGCGCTGGGATGTCTGTCGGTGCTCACCGCCTGTCTGGCGGGCGCAGGACGGGCCGGGCCATACCAAACGGGCGATCAACCGGGTTGGCCGAGACTGGGCGCAGCCTTGCCTGCCGGTCACACAAGTTACGACAACGACAGCCTCGCGAACCTCTTTGTCAGCCTTACGCATGGTCTGGAATGGGGTGCACGCCGTCCGCATCTGGTTCGCTATGAAGAGCCGGTGTCGGTGGGCCTTTACGGCTCGCTTGCCCCGCAATACGCGCGTTTTGTTGATCGCTCCCTGTCAGAGTTCTCGGCGCGCAGCGGGGTCGACATCAAACGCGACAACGGCGCACATAATCTTCTGATCCGATTTGTGCCGGGGCAGGATTTCCGCTCGGAGATCGAGGCGCATTTCTGTCTGGTGGCGCCGGGCCGTCTGACCTGGGAGACGTTCCGCAGCAATCCCGCCCGGTTCGGCACCCGTGCCTTCGAGAACCAGCGCAAGATCGAGGCGATGACCGTGTTCATCCCCGACAATGCCGAACCCTACCTTGTGCGCACCTGCCTGATTGAGGAGATCGTACAGGCGCTCGGCCCGGCCAACGATCTCTATGGTCTTGGCCCATCGATCTTCAACGACGATGCCGCCCATGTCTGGCCGACGCGGCTCGATTACCTGATGCTGCGCGTACTCTATCAGCCGGACATGCGCACCGGTCTCAGCAGCCGGGCCACACGCGCAAGGGCAAAAACCGCGCTCGATCGGTTGAACCCCGAAGGCCGCACCGCGCGGCCGCTACCGAAAATCATAACCCGAGACATGCGCAAATGGGCCGCGGTCCAGCGCAAGGTCTTTGACCGCACACGCTCCATGGGGACCCGGCTCGAGGACGCAAAGACCGCAGCGGCGCTGGCCCGTGGACGTGCGCCCGGCAGCGCCTATCATTGTCGCTCGCTGATGGCGCTGGCACGAGTGTCCGGAGATACACCCGACAACGCGCTGGTGGTGATCGATCAGGCGCTCGAAGTCTGTGGTCATGCCCATGGGCCGGATGACATCCGGATCCACAGGCTGATGCTGGACAAGGCGCGGATGCTTTACGCGAAGAAGGACTATCTCGCTGCTTACCGCCTGACGGAACCTCTGGAAGCACAGCTTGCGGCCTTTGGTCAGGATGAGCGCCTGGTCGCGCTCTACGCCTTGCAAGCGGCCAGCCTGCGCGCCATACAACAGTCGACCAAGAGCTTTGAGGCCCGCAGGCGCGCCGGAGAATGGGGTGCCTATGCGCTGGGGCGCGATCACCCCGACGTGCGAAAATGGCAATTGAGCCCGTGAGAGCAAGCGGAGTGGGCAGAACGCGATGATCCCCGGACTTATACTTCTGTTTCTCATGGGTACGCTTGGTTGGTTCCGGGCGACGCAGCGCGGCGGGACAACCGCCGACAAGCTCCAGTTCGCCGCAGCCTTCGGCATTGCGGGCTTTCTGCTCGGCATGATCGGGATGACGGTTGCAGGTCATCTCGGCTGGTTGGGAGGCTGACCCGTGACGCGGCGCCTCTCGGGCTGGGGACTGCTCGTCTGCGCGGCGCTTCTTGCGGCCTGCGCCGGGCGGACCGAGCCCTACCGCACCGCCGAACGCCCGACCGAGCCGACCTATGCCAGCGCTGTGCCCTCAGGGGGCACCGCCTATAGCAACGAAAGCCTTGCCGATCTCTTCGTGCAACTCACCCATGGTCTGGAGAACGGCACGTCCCGCCCGGCCCTGCAACGCTTCGAGCGTCCGGTCCGGATCGGGCTGACAGGCGACGGCGCTCAGGACTATCGCGCGTTTACCGATACGTTCGTGGGTCAGATCGCCCGCGAGTCGAACGTCGACATCGCCACCGGACCGGGGCCGCATAACCTGATCGTGCGTTTTGTGCCGGGTGAGGAGTTCACACCGAACACCAACAGCCAGTGTATTGTGGTCTCCGGTCAGCCGGAGTGGGCCGAGTTTCTGCGCGCGCCCGACCGCTACGGCTTTGGCCTTGATGTGCCGCTACCGATCAACGACCCGAAAGTCATCCACGCGCAGACCAAGCTTAGCATCTTCATCCCTGACACCGCGTTGCCGCACCAGATCCGCGAATGCCTGATCGAGGAGATCACGCAGGCACTGGGTCCGGGCAACGATCTCTTCGGGCTCGGCTCGACCATCTTCAACGACGACAATGCACATACCTGGCCGACGGCAATCGACTTCCTCATGCTGCGCGTGCTCTACGATCCGCGGCTGGTCTCCGGGCTCGATCGCACGAATACGCACGCGTTGGCGCTGGCCGTTCTGGATGAGGTCAACCCGGTCGGGCGCGACGCTGCTCCGCTGCCCCCGATCTTCCAGCAGAAGTTTCTTCCCTGGCGCAACGGCGTGCACGATCTGGTGGCCTTGAACGACACCGATCTGGCGCTCAGCAAGGCCCGCGAGTTGGCCCGGCGCGCGCACCAACTGGCTCCCGAAAGCGCCTATGACTGCACCAGTGCCTCGCAGGTCGCGATCCTGGCCAGCACAGCCGAGAGCAGCGATCTTGAGGAAATGCTGGACCTTGCGCTCGCGCGTTGCCAATCGGCCTTTGGCGAAGGCGATATTCGCATCCAGTCCCTGCGCCTGCTGCGTGCGGTCAACTACAACGAGGGCGGACGCCACCGGCAGGCCAAGGACGAGATCGAAGCAATCCTGCCGTCGCTGATCGCCCATGGCCGCGATGACGAGATCGCGACGGCAAAAATTATCCGGCTGTCGGCAGCCTATAACCTTGGCGATCCGAACTGGGACGGCGATCTCTTGAAGGAGGCCGAGGTCTGGTCCGCGTATGCATATGGCGACGACCACCAGTGGACCCAGCGGTTGAGGCCGTGATGACCGGAGAGCGCTTATGTTCCTGAACCTGTTCTTCAAGCTCAAGGAAGCCAAGGTTCCGGTCAGCCTGCGCGAGCATCTGACCCTGCTCGAGGCGATGGACGGCGATCTCGCGATGTACGATGTCGAGGAATTCTACTTCCTCGCCCGCGCCGCGCTGATCAAGGACGAGCGCCACCTCGACCGCTTCGACCTCGTGTTTGCCGAGGTCTTCAAGGGCCTGACCGCCGTCTCGGGATCGCCCGACGGCGTCGAAGAGATGGATCTGCCCGACGAATGGCTGCGCAAGATGGCGGAGAAATTTCTGACCGACGAGGAGAAGAAGGAAATTGAATCCCTCGGCGGCTGGGAAAAGCTGATGGAGACGCTGAAGAAACGTCTCGAGGAACAGCAGGGCCGCCATCAGGGCGGCTCGAAATGGATCGGGACGGCTGGCACCTCCCCATTCGGCGCCTATGGCTACAACCCCGAGGGCGTCCGGATCGGCCAGCACGAAAGCCGCCATCGCCGCGCCGTGAAGGTCTGGGACAAACGCCAGTTCAAGAACCTCGACGACACAGTCGAGCTTGGCACCCGCAACATCAAGGTTGCGCTCAAACGTCTGCGCCGTTGGGCGCGCGAAGGGGCGGATGACGAATTGGATCTGGATGGCACGATCCGCTCGACCGCCGAGCATGGCTATCTGGACATCCAGACCCGGCCCGAGCGACGCAACGCGGTGAAGGTGCTGATGCTGTTCGATGTCGGCGGCTCGATGGATGACCACATCAAGGTGGTCGAGGAGCTGTTTTCGGCGGCCCGGACCGAATTCAAGCACCTCGAATACTACTACTTCCACAACTGTCTCTATGAAGGCGTGTGGCGCGACAACAAGCGGCGCTGGGACCAGCAGACGCCGACCTGGGAAGTTCTGAACACCTATGGGTCCGACTACAAGCTGGTCTTTGTTGGCGATGCCTCGATGAGCCCTTACGAGATCGTCTATCCCGGCGGCGCGAACGAGCACTGGAACCCGGAGGCGGGCGAGGTCTGGCTGCGGCGCGCGCTCGACCAATGGCCCGATGCGGTCTGGATCAACCCGGTCGCCGAGAAGCACTGGAAATACACCCACTCGATCGGGATCATCAACGAGATCATGACCGAGCGGATGTACCCGATGACCCTGAACGGGCTTGAAGCGGCCACCCGGGAGTTGAGCAGGTAAGGCTTGAAACTCGCATGCGATGAATTCACACTGTCCCAAGGGCTGTGCGGATTTCGGAAATGCGCGATTTGGTTGAGGCTGTACGAGGACTGCTGGTACCGCGTCTCGCCGCCACGCTGATGGCCGGGGCGCTCTCGATCTTTGGTCTCGCCTTGGATGCTCGCGCGGACCTGGCCCTGACCCCGAAGATCGAAGCGCTCACCTCTGAGATTGCCGATCTGGAGGCGCAGATCGCGGCATTGCAGGCGGCGAACTCGTCGGAGTGGGAACAGATCACGCTGCTGCGCCTCGAGATCGCAGACCTCAAACAACAATTGCGCGACCTCGAAAACAAACCGGCCTCAGTACAGCCAGCGCCCGATCCCAAGCCCGATGGCGGCAATCGCGGCTGGCCGGAGGACGTCATCCCGACAAGGGTCTTCTCCGGACCGGAACAGTACCCGCCAACGGCGTTCCGCGCTTATGGCATCGTCGCCTTCGCCAATCACCCGAACGGGCCGGAACGGGAACGCGCCGAGGCGATCTGCGATGCCTATCTCAACACGCTCAACCATACATCCGATCTGCCCGACGTCGCGAAGAAGGACCAGATGGTAACCGTCTGGCCGCTGATCACCGATGATGTCGCCGACACTCTGAACGCCGCAGCGCAGGGCGAGGGCTGTCAGGACGCCATCGGTGACTACAGCCTCATCACGGCGAAACGCGCGATCAAGACGGCGCGAAATGCCGGGCTTAAGGTTTCGGGCCGTGGCCCCTTCCTTTTGGCCTGGGCGCCCGGCGATGCCTATGCCGGGACGGGCAAACCGGTGCTGATGGCGGATCTCTCGCTGGTCGAGACCTTTCCCGAGGCGCGGTCCTGGTTCCTGAAATGGCAGGACGATATCGAACAGAACCCCGAGGTCTGGAATGACGGCTTCGATCTTGCGGCATTCCGGCTGATGGGCCGGAACTGGCTGGATCGGACCGGCAAGCAGATCCTCGAAGTGCTGGGGCCGTAGGATGCAGGCCATTCTCGCCCAGATGTTCAAGGCGCTCGCGTTGTGGGCGCTGCCCGGCCTTGGGCTCGGCATCATAGCCGTCGCGTTCTTCGCGCCGACAACGCCCGGCGGGACGTTCCTCGCGATCCTCATCGGCATCCTTGTTTGGGGCGGCCTCTATTTTCTTTTCATGATGTTCCGCCGGCTGCGTCAGGGCGCGGCCAAGCCGGACCCCAAGCCCGAACGTGAGGACTGGCAAAGACCGCTCTGACGGATTTCCTGCGCACGGCAGGTGACGGCACCGATCCACCGCCCTATATCTCGGTGATGCTGAAGTTCCTCATTCCCGTTTTGCTGATCGCCGGCATGGTCGCGTGGTTCAAGATCCGTGCGCAAAGCTCGGGCAGTGCGCTGCGCCA
>CAYYZH010000217.1:0-7269 GCA_964475765.1 uncultured Limibaculum sp. | reverse complement strand
GCCGAGCAGGCCGTGGGGCTCGGCGGCGGCCAGTCCGATGCGCTTAGTCTTAGGGCCGCGACGAAACTGGCGGCGGACGATCCCGAGGGCGCGCTGACGGATCTGAACAAGGCCGTCTCGCAAGGGCCGCGTCATCATCTGGTTCTGATCCGACGCTCTGCTGCGCATCGGGCTGTGGGCCAGTTCATCGCAGCCCGTGACGATGCTGTTTTTGCCACGGAGATTGCGCCGGATCGTGCAAGCGCATGGCTGGAGCGTGGCCGGGTCGAGGCGCGTCTGCGCGACAAGGTTTCGGCCCGGCTGTCCCTCCTAAAGGCGATCGAGTTGGACGAGCAGGGTACGATCACGCCCGTTGCGCAGAACGTGTTGCACCGGATGGAGGCCGATCTCGACTAGGCGGTGTCGCGTGCGCTAGCGGCGCCAAGCGCCGCGTCCCATTCCTGACGGACTGTGTCATCGGGGTCATCGCGGCGCAGGCCGGCCAGTTCGCTGATGGGGAGAAGACGCGACAGCGCCCAGACCGCGGCACCGCGGACCAGAGGATCGGGATCGTCCAGCAGTGCACGTGCAGCCCCGGCCAAACTGTTCAGGCCGCTATTGCCGATGGCGATCAGCACATTGCGCACAAAGCGCGCGCGTCCGATGCGCTTGACGGGCGATGCCCGAAACATCTCGCGGAACGCCGCATCGTCGAGGGCGGCCAATGCACCCAGATCCGGGGCGATCAGCTCCGGGCGTGCGATGTACCCCTCTGACGCACCCGCCGCGAACTTGTTCCAGGGGCATACGGCAAGGCAGTCATCGCAGCCATAGATCCGGTTGCCGATGGCAGGTCTGAGATCCCGCGGGACCGGACCCTTCAGCTCGATCGTCAGATACGAGATGCACCTGCGGGCGTCGAGCCGATAGGGCGCGGGAAAGGCCGCGGTCGGACAGATGTCGAGACAGCGCCGACAACCGCCGCAATGGTCGGTCTCGGCGCCATTGCTGCCCAGATCCAGCGTTGTGAAGATCGCCCCGAGAAAGAACCATGACCCAAGTCTGCGCGACACGACATTCGTGTGCTTGCCCTGCCAGCCAAGTCCGGCTTGTTGCGCCAGCGGTTTTTCCATCACGGGCGCGGTATCGACAAAGACCTTGATCTCGCCTCCCGCCCGATCGATCAGCCAGCGACCCAGCCGTTTCAGCCGCTTTTTCACGATGTCGTGGTAGTCGCGGTTCTGGGCGTAGACGCTGATCCCCGCACGGCCCGGGTGGTTCAGCACCTCCATCGGGTCGTGCGCCGGGGCATAGCTGTCGGCGAGCATGATGACCGAACGAGCCTCCGGCCAGAGGGCCGCAGGATCTGCGCGCCAGGCTATGCGGTCAGCCATCCACGCCATCTCGCCATGCGCCCCGTCTGCGAGCCAGTCGGCAAGACGTGCGCCCGCCGCCCCGTTCGAGGGCGCGGTAAATCCGATATCGGCAAAACCGAGGGCCTGAGCCTCGGCGATCAGATCAGTGCGGAGATCCTCGGCCATCTGCCCCGGTATAGGGCAGGTAACATACGGCGCAATCCCTGCCGGGCCCGGACCCACCGAGATGCCGGCGATGGCATCTCAGGCCATCGGGACCTTACCTGCTGATGCTGGCGCCGGTTTTGCTTGCACCGGTGCGGCCGAATTTGGTGTCCGGCGGGTTACCAGCGCCGCAGGCGGAAACCACCAAAGCTGCGGCCAGAACCAGATATGTCCAACGTTTCATGAAAGCCTCCATTCCCCTCGAGGCCCACGTAGGTGCGCGATCGAGAATTGCCAACCGGGCGTTGATCACAACTGTGTAAACCCGGCGCGAGGCCGTGTGAGGGACAGATCAGGGACCTGATAGGGATCAGGCCCCGCGGGCGCTCCACGATGCCAAGCGTCAGGCCAGAGCACGGCCGCTAGAAATCGAGATCCGCGTAGTGGGGAGGTGGCGACGGAAAGCCCGGCAGGTGATCGGCCAACAGTGCCCTGAACCCGGGCCGCGACTTCATCACTGCATACCAGTCGCGCACGGCGGGATACTCCTCCCAAGGGACGTCCCCGAGATAGTCGAGGCACGAGATATGCGCCGCCGCCGCAAGATCGGCCATGGTCATGCGGTTGCCCGCGAGCCAGTTATGCCCCTCGAAGAGAAACGTCATATAATCGAGATGCACCCGGATGTTCTTGGACCCGGCTTTAAGGCACTGACCATCAGGGTAGCCCGAGCGGGACATCCGCTTGGTCACGCGCTCGTGCAGCAGATTCTCCGTCACTTCGCGGTTGAACTTGTCGTCAAACCACGCGACCAGCCGCCGGACCTCGGCGCGGGCCAGCGACTCTGTCGGCATCAGCGGCGGTTCGGGGTGCTTTTCCTCGAGATAGCCCGTGATGGCCCGGCTTTCGGAGAGGACATTGCCCTCCTTCGTGACCAGAACCGGGACTTTGCCTGCGGGGTTCATGCGCAGGAAATCGAGCCGTCGCTCCCATGGGCGTTCCTCAATCAGATCGACCTCGACCCTCTTCTCGGCGAGGACCAGACGCACTTTGCGGCAGAACGGGGAAAGAGGCAGATGGTAGAGGCGGAACATACCCAAGCCGGTTGTTTCGAACGGGTGTGTTCTCTCTGCCCAAAATGCCTAGGTGTTGCAAGCGATCAAAAACTGCATCACGGTGGAAAGAGGGGCTGGTGGTGTGGTTTTTCCCGTCCGGGTTGATGTGGTCCCGGACCTTGGGAGGTCTGGAGAATGGTGTGTGGACCCCGCCGGATGCAAGGGGCGCACAGGGGGACTAAACGTGACGATGACCATCTCGCGCATGGCATATGCCGGGTCGTTGGTGCTGGTTGACCTATGAGCCTTGCGAACACCGATCACGCGGCGGGTATTCTGGCGGATCTGCGCCTTAAACTGCCGGGCGCCGTGCCTATCGACGAATTGCCGCTGTCCTGTCGGCCACAGAGCCTTTTCGAAGCCTATGAGATCCAGAACCGCTTGAGGGAGCTTCTGGCCTTCCGTCGGCCCGGCAAGCAGGTCGGATGGCGGATCGGCTGCACAACGCCGGTCATGCGCGACTATCTCAAGATCCCGCACCCCTGCGCGGGCACGCTTTATGAAAACACGGTCTTTCGCGAACATGCTGTCCTGCAGGCAGAGAACCACTACCGGCTGGGTGTGGAGTGCGAGATTGCGGTGCAGCTCTCGCACGACCTGCCGATCAGTGGTGGCCCGTATCGGCGTGAGACGGTTCAGCCTGCTGTTGGTGCGGTCATGGCGACGATCGGCATTGTCGACCAGCGCTTTACCGATTTTCGCAAGGCCTCGACGCCCAGCCTGATTGCGGATGATTTTTTCGCGGTGGGCTGTGTGCTGGGCGCGCGGATCCCGTTCGACGAGGTCGGCAGTCTGGCGGCGTTGCGCGGCGGTGTCGCGATAGACGGTAAGGCTCAGGAGCCGGTCGGGTCCGGGATCGATGTGCTCGGCCACCCGCTGACGGCTCTGGCATGGCTGGCGGACAATTGCGCAGGGCTCGGCATGCCGCTGCGGGCAGGGCAGATCGTGTCCCTCGGGAGCATGGTCAAGACGATCTATCCCAAGCCCGGCGCTCAGATCGAGACGCAGTTCGATCAGCTGCCCCCGGCCTCCGTGAGCATTGTCTGACCAAAGCGGATCAGAAGCGATCAGGCCGGGGCCGGGCTCCAGGCCCTGTCCCGGATCGGCAAATGCACGATGGCCGAGAAGATCCCCAGCGCGATCGAGGCGTACCAGACCAGATCGTAGTTGCCGAAGAGGTCATAGACCCGCCCGCCCATATAGACACCGATGAAGCTGCCGATCTGGTGGCTGAGAAACACGATCCCGTAGAGCGTTCCGATATGGCGGGCGCCGAACATCGTCGCGACCAGCGCTGACGTCAGCGGCACCGTCGTCAGCCACAGCAGCCCCATTGTGAACGAGAAGATCAGCACGGTCGCCGGTGTGATCGGGAACATGATGAAGACAAAGATCACGACCGCCCGCAGCGCATAAATCGCCGACAGAAGGTACGGCTTCGGGAATCGCGCGCCCAACTGCCCGACGATCAGCGTGCCGACGAAATTGGCAAAGCCGACGATCGAAAGCGACCACGCGCCAAGCTCGGTCGCGGGACCGGCCGGGGTCGCGCAGACCTCCGCGACGAAGGCCGGGAAATGTGCGGCGATGAAGGCGACATGAAAGCCGCAGACAAAGAACCCGATCACCAAGAGCGTATAGGAAGAATGCCCGAAAGCCCGCCGCAGCAACGCGCCGGTGGCGAGATCGTCCGAGGCGGACGCGCTTTCAGCCGGGATCTCGGCCTTCATGAACGGGATGCAGAGGCCGATGGGCAACAGCAGCGCCGTCATCACCATCATCGCCATCTGCCAGCCATGGGCATCGACCAGCCAGCCGGTGACGCCCGGCAACGTCATCTGACCGATCGAGCCAAGCGCAGCGGTCAGAGCCAGCGCCTGACTGCGCTTGGCCTCGGGCACGGCACGTCCGACCACCGGCAGGATCATGCCAAAGCCCGTTCCGGAGACGCCAAGGCCGACCATGACACCGGCGCCCCAGTGCATCATCGCGGGCGACTGCGCCCAGACGGTCATCCCCATCCCGATGATATAGAGGACGAAGCCGAGCGAAATCGCCAGCCGGTCCCCGAATCGGTCCGCGATCCAGCCGAAAACCGGCTGGCCCAGTCCCATCACCACCAGCCCGATGGCCATCGAAAGCGAAAACACCTCGCGCGGCCAGCCGAACGTCTCGGAGACAGGGTCAAGGATGATCCCGAAGACCTGACGCACGCCAAAGGCCAGCGTCATGATCAGCGCGCCCGCCGCCATAATCACCGTGGTGTTCGAGTATCTGCTCATGACCGACGCCCCTGACTGCTTGCAGCCAGCCTTGCCCCGCCCATTGACTGAGGTCAAAGCAATCCTTGTGAACGATTGGATCACAAAGGTATTCTAATCCTCCCGCCCTGGCCCTTGCTGCAACCGGTGTGAACATGATCACAGGTCCGATGCCTCGCTATCGTGCGCTGATCTCCGAAGGAGAGATCCGTGCCGATCCCGAGCAACGGGCCGCGGTCGAGAAACTGCAACTCCTGCACATGCGCCTGCAGGACTATGACCCGACGGCGGGCAAGCAGGTTGCGCTGGGCTGGCTCGGTTTCGGGCGCAAGGCGGCCAAGCAGGACAAGGCTCTGACCGGGCTTTACATGTATGGCGGGGTCGGGCGCGGCAAATCCATGCTGATGGATCTCTTTTTCGATGGCGCGCCCGTCAGCCCCAAACGCCGGGTGCATTTCCATGCCTTCATGCAGGAGGTCCATGTCGGCGTCCACATCGCGCGCGAGTCCAACGTGCGCGACCCCATTGCGATGGTTGCGAACGAAGTCGCGGAGAGCGCGACGCTGCTTTGTTTCGACGAGTTTCAGGTCACCGATATCACCGATGCGATGATCCTGGGGCGGCTCTTCGAGGCGCTCTTTGAGCTTGGGATAGTCATTGTCGCCACATCGAACCGCCCGCCCGATGACCTCTACAAGGACGGGCTGAACCGCGCGATCTTCGAGCCCTTTTTCCACATGCTCAAGGAACGGGTCGATGTTCACGAGCTGGACAGCGCCACCGATTACCGTCAGGGCCGCGATGCCGGGCGAGAGGTCTATTTCGCACCGCTCGGGGCCGAGGCCAAGGCGGCTATGGATGCGGCCTGGGCCGAGGAAATCGGTGACGAGGATGAAGGCCCGCTGACCCTCTCCGTGCGGGGCAGGCGGATCAAGATCCCGCAAGCCGCCGAAGATGTCGGCCGTGCAAGTTTCGAGGATCTCTGCGCGGTGGCGCTGGGGCCGGCGGATTACCTTGCCGTCGCCGAGCAGTTTCGCGTGTTCTTCCTCGATGACATCCCGAAGCTGAGTTGGGCCAAGCACAACGAGGCCAAGCGGCTGGTGACGCTGATCGACGCGCTCTATGAGGCAAAGGTCAAGTTCTACTGCTCCGCCGAGGCGCCGCCCGAGACCCTCTATACCGAGGGCAAGGGCGCGTTCGAGTTCGAACGCACGGCCTCACGGCTGGCCGAGATGCAGTCGGAGGAGTGGCTGGAGACCTGACCGGGAAGGGATGGGCGGACATGGCTTACGACCTCGGGAAGCTTTGGCCGGTGTGTCGGGCGCTCACTTTCCTTTATCTCGCCACTGAGGCGGCGTTCATCACCGTCACGATCTGGGAGGTTGGCTACTACGAGGACGTGTTCTCGGAGGGGGCCTATCTCGATCCGGAATGGTCGGCCCTCGATGCCGCGATCTCAATCGCCGCATTCGGTCTGCTCGCCGCGACAGTCGCGGCTTATGTGGCCAACGGCATCTGGCTCTACCGTGCGGGGGCAAATGCCGGGGATTTCGATCCTGATCCCGGCCGGATCAGCCCGGGCTGGTGCGTGGGCTGGCATGCGGTGCCGTTCGCCAACTTCTGGATGCCCTTCCGCGCCATGAAACAGATCTGGAATTCGAGCACAGGCGCCCCCATCGATGCGCCGGTCCGCCACCCCTTTGGTCTTTGGTGGGCGCTCTGGGTTGTCTCCAGCATCATCGCCAGCCTGTCCCACCAGCTTTACCGCAGAGCCGAGGAACTCGAGGACTGGATTGCAGTCGGGTATCTCGACATTTCGGCCTCCACGATCGGCGTCGCGGCGGCGATTTTCTATCTCAGGATCATGCGGGATGTGACGCGCGCCCAGAGCAGCCGTGCAAATGTCGATGAGGTCTTCGCCTGATCCCCGTCTTGGCCTCAGGCGCGCAGCCCGAGCGCCCCCTCAATTGACCGCGGCACGCCCTGCGTAGAGTGCCTTTATGACGCGCCGGCACCCGACGGGCCAGTCGACTTGTCGTACATACGCGAGCCATACGGCTGCCATACGCTTGCGGTACAGATGCCATACAGGTGCCATACGCCTGCCATACGGGGTGAATCCTAGCGCAAAGGCCTCATTTGGATCACATCAGACGTGGCGCTCGATCATCATTTTCTTGATTTCAGCGATTGCTTTCGCCGGGTTCAGACCCTTGGGGCAGGTCTTGGCGCAGTTCATGATCGTGTGGCAGCGGTAAAGCCGGAACGGGTCTTCGAGGAAGTCCAGCCGCTCGCCGGTTGCCTCATCCCGGCTGTCGATCAGCCACCGATAAGCATGCAAAAGCGCTGCCGGTCCGAGATAGCGGTCGCCATTCCACCAGTAGCTCGGACATG
>CAYYZH010000216.1:0-7292 GCA_964475765.1 uncultured Limibaculum sp. | reverse complement strand
GAGCCGCTGATGCTCGCAGCCATCACGCCGGTCTGGGTGGCCAAGGACCGGGTGGCAGGCGCACGGGCGGCCATAGCGGATGGCGCCGACATCATCCTCTTGGATGACGGCTTTCAGAACCCGCATCTGGTCAAGGACGCTTCGATCCTGATGGTCGACGCCGGGCAGGGCTTTGGCAACGGGCGCGTCGTACCCGCAGGACCGCTGCGCGAGCAGGTCGCGTCCGGTCTGGCCCGCGCTGATCTTGCCGTCCTTGTGGGGCCGCCGGCCGATCGCGATCGGGTTCTGCAGACTTGGCCGGAACTGGCCAGCACCTCCCCCGGCCTTGGCCGTCTGGAGGTTGTCGAGACCGGGCTCTCCCTCACCGACGGGCCAATCCTCGCCTTCGCCGGTATCGGCAGGCCGGAGAAATTCTTTACCACCTTGCGTGATCTCGGCGCGGAGTTGACCGGGACGCACGCCTTCCCCGACCACTACCCCTACCCGGAGCGCATCATCCGCCGCTTGATCACCGAGGCTGCCGGCCAGAACGCCATGCTGGTGACCACGGAGAAGGACGCCACCCGTCTGCCGCCCGATCTGCGCCGTGAGGTGATGACCGTTCAGGTCACGCTGGAGCTGGAGGATTGGTCAGGGATCGACGCCTTGCTCGCGCGTCTTTGCCAAAATTTGTCCTGATTGCTGCCCGGATTCGCCACAATTTCAGGTGACACTTCGGCGTCCCTCGGCTGGCTGTTCACGAATGCTTGCCGACTCGGGGTGTCCTGTAGGCCAGGGCACCCTCTTTTTTGGACTGAGTGAGGGCCAAAAGAGGAAGGCGCCGCGTTGTTCGGAGACCGCGGCGCCAACGAGGCCCCCCTTGGGCGGGGGACCTATAGCGTTTCGGGAAAATGCTGAATCGCAATTGCGCTGCCGCACTCCGTGCTTTCGCGACATTTGCGATGGGACACGTCCCAAGTATTTCCCGAAACGCTTTAATTCGCGATGGATCAGTTCGAGACGCGGTATTCCTCCGGCGGGAACATGGCGGCATCCTGATCCTCGATCGTGGCTGAATGGCAGTCGTGGCAGAAGACCATCTTCTCCGACTTGTTGCCGTTGGTCCGCTGGTACTTCCCGTTCGGGAAGAGGCGGGTGTAGACCCAGCCGTCGGGCGCTTCGCTGTCCGCGACTTTCTCCATCAGGAACAGCGGGCCACGCTTGACCTCACCCTTTTTCGAGACGCGAAAGCTCTCCTTGGCGAAGATCGTGCCGACGGCGAACTTGGCGCCGTTCATGTCTTCCCACTTGGTGTAAAGCTCGGCGGCCTCGGGGTTGACCCAGTGGTTCACGAACATCCCGCCATGGGTGGCCGAGACCAGCGGTGCGGTCGTCACGAGCGACCAGTTGCGATAATCCGAAACGCCGGGCACATCGGAGGCTTTGGAATAGCCTTCGATCAGCTTGCCCTCGATGCAGTCGTAAAGGGCTTGCGCCTCGGCGGGCGACAGCTCATCGCGTTTCTTCTCCGTCGTGCACTCCGCGGCATGGGCCGGGGCTGCGGGAACGACGGCGGTGATCCCGATGGCAAGCACCAGCGCGCTCGTCAGTCCGGACAGCCCAAGCAGGGTGGCTTTGATCATGGCTCTTTCCTTTTGCTCTGATCAGATACGTCTCGGCAGACAGGCCGCCGGGGTTGGGCCACAGAATATTGGTCTGAGGGCATCCCATCCAGTAACCCCTGAACACGGCGCCGTGACTCTCTGTAACGAGCTAAAATATTATCCACATCAATATGTTAGATGATCATCAGGCAGGCGTGGTGTGCGCCAAGTGCCGGCCTCGAATTGTCTGCCCGGGAAGCAGGTCAGAATTGTTGCAGATCACCCTCTGCGAGGCGTCGGTAGGGGATCTGTCTGACCGCAGCGCCCGGAACATCGCCCACTTGCCTTAGCGTAAGGTGATATCTAGGCTCCGCTTCATGGCACGGTTTGGTCCACTGGCGGCTGCGGGTCTCTTCCTTTTGCCGATCCCGAACGGGATGGCTCAAGACTTTGCGCCCGGCGAAAAGCTGACATTGTTCCATTGCGGTCGCTGTCACGTCATCAACGAGCGCAACAAATATGGTGGCATCGGCTCGACGCCGTCCTTCGCCGCGCTGCGCACGCTGGATGACTGGGAAGACCGGTTCGATGCGTTCTGGACGCTGAACCCGCACCCAGCGTTCACGCAGGTCGAAGGGATGACCGAGCCGTTTCTGCCGCACCGTCCGTCGCCAATTCACCCGATGGAACTGACGCTCGATGAGGTCGAAACGATCACCGAGTATGCGCGGACGATCCCGCCCAAGGATCTCGGGAACGAGGTTCGTTAGCGCCTTTCGCTGAGCCGCTTCAGATCCGCGTAGGTGTCGACATCGTCCAACCTGTCGGCCAGCCCGATGCGGGCGGAACCAAAGCTGGCGATACTGTCTTCCAGTGCATGTTCGGTCGACCAGCGGACATTTGCGAAGGTGTCGCGGGGCAGCGTGCCCGCGCCTTTACGTACGCCGACAGCCCAGTAACCACCATCGCTGGCGGGCCCGAAGACGACGTCATTGTGGTGGAGCCTATTGAGCGCCGCCGCGATGTGGCGTGCGCCAAGATGGGGAATGTCCGAGCCGATGATCAGCGCCCGGCCCGGCGGCGCTGCGTTCAGGCTGCGCGCCATGCGTTGCCCCAGATCCCCTGAGCCTTGAGCCACCCGTTTGATGTTTGCCGGCCAGAACCGGCTGTGGAGACCGGCATGGTCGGGGCTGACGGCCAGAACCGCTGTCCATCGCGGGTCATAGGCGATCTCGCGGAGCAGGCGTGCGGTCTGGGTGCGGTACCACTGCGCCGCGGTGGTCCGGCCAATGTCGCGGGCAAGCCGGGTTTTCACCCGGCCGGGGCGGGGTTCCTTGACGAAGACGATCACGGTCGGATGGGTCATAGGATGGGCCCGGTCATCGTGCGTAGCGCTTTGCCAACTCCTCCGGCGGGCGGCCCATCAGATAAAGCATGAGGGTCGTGAGGTTGCGCCAGCCACGGGTCAGCCATCCGTCAGCTTCATATCGCTCTGCAGAGGTCAGGGCGACTGCGTCCAGCCCGCGCAACTTGCCACTTAGACGTCGCGCAAGCGCGACATCTTCCATCAGCGGGATCGCGGGATAGCCGCCGACCCGTGTATAGAGCGCGCGGTGGATCAAGAGACCCTGATCGCCATAAGGCAACCCGGCCATGCGAGACCTCAGATTGGCCCATGTCTCGAACAGCCGCGCCAGCGGATGCGCTGAGTTGAAGCGCAATCTGAAATACCCGGCGTTGCCTGGCCCCAGGCTGACATGGCTGCGCATAGCCTCGATCCAGCCCTCCTGCAGGACGGTGTCCGCATGCAGGAACAGGAACCAGTCGCCGCGCGCCGCCACGGCCCCGGCGATCAGTTGGCTCCCCCGTCCGGCGGGGGAGGTGATCAGCCGGGCACCGCTGGCCTCTGCCACCTCGGCGATCGCATCGTTCGACCCGCCATCGGTCAGGATCACTTCGCGGATCAGACCCTCGAACAACGCCTCGGCTATGGCACCCAGCGTTGGGCCCAGCCGGTCCGCGGCGTTCAGGGTCGGGATGATGACCGAAACCGGGGCGCTCATGGCGTCTCCTCGGCATCAGACTGCGCGCGATCTGCAAGGAAAATGGCGATCATCGTCGCAACGCCCAGCACGGCATAGCCGACAAAGAGCGGGACCAGCGTATTGTCGATCTGCCGCGCGATCAGAAAGCCAAGCGGCACGGAGCCCAGCGTCGAGGCCGACATCACCACCGCCGAGGCGGTCCCGGCGATATGGCCCAATGGCTCCAGCGCAAGGGCGGAGAGATTGGCAAAGAGCAGCGCCGAGGCGATGAAAATCGGCACCATCACGATCATGAAAAGCCATGTCGGCGGCACCGGACCAAGCGGGGAGAGCCCGATGCCGAGCGCGATGAAACTGGTCACCACGACAAGGATCGAGGAGATGCGGCTGATCCGACGCATGCCCACCCGCATCACGATCTTTGCATTGGCAAACTGCGCCACCGCGAAGCATGCGGCCAGTACGGCAAACGCCAGCGGGAACCAGTCGCCCAACTCCAACAGCTCCTCGAACACCTGCTGCGCGCTTGCCAGCATGGCCGCGAACGCGCCGAAGATCGTCGCGGATGCCAGCGTGTAGAACATTGACGTGCGCGTTGTGAGCACCTCGCCAAAGGCTTTGGCCAAAGGCACGAGGCTCAGTGGACGGCGGTTCTCGGGCGCCAGCGTCTCCGGAATGTCGGCGATATGCCAGATCGCGCAGACCATCGCCAGCAGCAGGTAGACACCAAAGATCGCGCGCCACCCCGCGACCGCTTCGATGATCTGTCCAACCAGCGGCGCAAACATCGGCACCAGCATGAAGACCGTCATGATAAGCGAGATGATCCGCGCCATCGGCCGCCCGGCATAGAGGTCCCGGACAATCGCCGTGGCGACAAGGCGCGGGCCGGCCGCTCCGGCACCCTGCAGAAACCGCCCGACCAGGATCATCGTCAGGCTGGGGGCGAACATCGCGACAAGCGTTCCGAAACAGTAGAGCACCCAGCCGATCATCGCCGCGGGCCGCCGTCCGATGGCGTCCGAGAGCGGCCCGAACAGCGGCTGGGCGACGCCCATCCCGACAAAGACCATCAGAATGATCAACTGGCGGTCGGAGGTTTCGGAAAAGCCGAGATCGTCGGAGATCGAATCGAGCGCAGGCAGAATGGCGTCAATGGTCAACGCGATGACCGAGGTCATCAACGCCAGAAACACCAAAAACGGCAGGGGCGCGCGTCCAGCTTCCCGCGCCGCCCGGTCGGGCAGTGCCATATTCACCTCGGAGTGCAGTCGGCCGGTTATAGCGCTGGTCTCGATCAGCGGCCATGCCTATATCTGTCTGACAACGCGAGCGCAGAGGTGGAAAAGCCATGGGCGAGAGATATGGATTTGCCGATACGGGCCGGACCATTCTGGAGATGGTGGGCTCGGACGCGCGCGCGGTGCTTCAGGGGATCGTGACCAACGACGTCGACCGGCTTGGTGAGGCGGGGTGTCTTTACGCGGCGCTGCTAACGCCGCAGGGCAAGTATCTCTTTGATTTTTTCCTGTTGGATGGAGAAGCCGGAGGGGTGCTGATCGACGTGGCGTCCAGCCGTGCCGACGCCCTGATGACCCGCATGAAGATGTACTGTCTGCGGCGCGATGCAAAGCTCGAGCGGCGCGATGATCTCGGCGTTGCCTTGGTTTGGACCGATGGGGCCGAGCCCTTGGAAGAGCCTGAGGGGTCCACCGTTGTAATCGATCCCCGCTCCGCGGCGCTTGGCTGGCGGGTTTATGGAAGCGATGTCGCCGCATCGCTGGCAGCCTTGGGCATCGAAACGCGCGCGCGGGCCGATTATGACGCGCTGCGTGTGAGCCATATCGTCCCGGAAACCGATTGTGAGCTTGTACCCGAAGAGAGTTTCATCCTGGAAATGGGGTTCGAGCGTCTCTCGGGCGTCGACTTTCGCAAGGGTTGCTATGTCGGACAGGAAGTGACCGCCCGAATGAAGCACAAGGCGACCCTTCGCAAGGGGTTGGTCGCGGTTGGTATTGCAGGCGAGGCCGAAACGGGCGCGCAAATTATGGCATCCGGCAAACCGGCGGGGACATTGTTTTCACGCGCGGGCGGGCAGGCTTTGGCGCTGTTGCGTCTTGACCGGGCGGGGCCGGATATGCAGGCGGGCGAAGCGGAGATCAGCTACGAGGCGTAAGCGCGATGGCTTTGCCCAGGCAGTGGAAACAGCCCATAATTGCCACCGTCCTCCCACCCCCATTATATTCGCGATTCGGGTTTACAAGGTGCGAACATTCAGACGGTCGGAGGCAGCCTTATCCATGCGATTTTCTTAAAATTCTTTTGGATTTCAGCAGGGTATCATATGTTTAGCCAGCGTCCGCCAGCAACGCCGCCAACCCCTCACGATAGCTGGGATAACGCAGCGAAACGCCAAGCTCGGACTTGATCAGAGCGTTCGATACCCGTTTCGACTCCGCATAGAAACTCTTTGCCATCGGGCTCATATCGGCCTCTTCGAAGGCGACGGCAGGCGGCATCGGCAAGCCCAGCAATTCTGCCGCATGGCCGATCACGTCCTCTGGCGGGGCGGCATGATCATCGCACATATTGTAAACTGCGCCGGTCCGGGGCCGGTCGATCGAGGCCAGCAGCACCGCTGCGATGTCCTCGACATGGATCCGGCTGAAAACCTGCCCCTTCTTGATGATCCGCCGCGCCGTGCCATTGCGCACTTTGGCAAACGGCCCGCGCCCCGGCCCGTAGATCCCGGCAAGGCGAAATATGTGGAGCGGCAGGTCCGGGATCGCTTGCCAGTCCTGTTCGGCGGCAAGACGCCATTGCCCGCGCCGGGTCGAGGGGTTGCATGTAGAGTGCTCGTCGACCCAACCGCCCGCGCGGTTGCCATAGACGCCGGTGGTCGACAAATACCCGACCCATGTCAGGTCCGCGGCTCGCGCCGTGATTTCAGCCCGCCAGTCCGTCAGAACCGGGTCGCCTGCTTCGTTTGGCCCGGCGGACACCAGAACATGCGTAGCTTTGGCCAAATGCTCGGCGAGATCGCCACCCGGCCAAACCGCCGCCTCGGCGCCTGTTTGCCGGATCTCGTCCGCCTTCTCTGCGCTGCGTGTGGTTCCGATCACCCGCCAGCCACGTTCCAGCAGATGAGGGGTCAGGGCACGCGCAGAGTAGCCGTGACCAAAGCTGAGCAGAATTGGCGTTGGTGCCATGGCGAAGCCTCTCGGAACCGGATAGAACGTCGCCAAAGCTTAGTGCGGGAGCACGCAAATGCGAACACTCATCGGAGGGGTCCTTGTGGTCTGCGGTCTGACCGGCCCGGCGGGTGCGGTCGAGACCTATGACGATTGCATCGCCCTTATTGCCACTGACCCGGTTCAGGCCGAACGCGAAGCGGGAGACTGGGCGCGGTTTGGTGATGGCGGTGCGTCGGCGCGCCATTGCTATGCACTGGCGTTGATCGAGATCGGGGCCGAGATCCGGGCCGTGGATGAGATGCTGGGCATTGTCGCGGAGGAGCCGGGGCTGGACGACGCAACCCGCGCCGAGATCCTTGTGCAGGCGGGAGAGTTGCTGATCGAGCAGAACGATCCCGTGACCGCGCGCCTTGTAGCCGAGCAGGCCGTGGGGCTCGGCGGCGGCCAGTCCGATGCGCTTAGTCTTAGGG
>CAYYZH010000215.1:0-7352 GCA_964475765.1 uncultured Limibaculum sp. | reverse complement strand
GACCTCCCGTTCACAACCATCCCAATCTCAGACATAAATATTACCTCCCTGGAAGCGGAGTTGATGTGCCCCGCGATCTTGGTTTTGTTGCAGTGAGCCTAATGCGCACGCGCAAAGCGTGTAAAGGGCTCGAAGCCGGTCGCGCGCACCGTTCTGTGGAAATGATCGCCGCGCAGGCTCCGTGTGACCTCAGCCGAAAATCGCAATTGTCAGGTCTCCGGGGTCGCTTTAGAAACTGAGCGATGAGCCAGGGACCGACCGACGCCATTCCGCGCCAATATCTCGTGATCGACGATCATCCGCTGTTTTGCGATGCGCTGTCGATGACATTGCGCACGCTGCAGGCCGACAGTTCGGTCATGGCGGCGAACAGCCTGCATGAAGGCATGATGATCATAGACGATGGCGCGAACCCCGATGCCATCCTGCTCGATCTCAATCTGCCCGATGTCGATGGGGTCGATGGGCTGATCCGGCTGCGTACAAGGTTGCCGGGAACGCCGGTCGTGGTGATCTCATCCTATGATGACGACAGGATCATCGCCTCGGTTCTGCGCGCTGGCGCGGTCGGGTTCATTCCCAAGCAAAGCGGGCGCGGGGAGCTGGAGGAAGCCTTCCGGCGGATTTGGGCCGGCGAGACTTACACACCGCCAACCTATCAGCCGGCAGCACCCAAGGAGAACCCTGAAGAGGATCTCGTCACCTCGGTCGAGCGGCTTTCGACCCTGACCCCGCAGCAGGCGCGCATTCTGGAACTGGTGTGCGAGGGCAAGCTCAACAAGCAGATCGCGTTCGATCTTTCGATCGCCGAGACCACGGTCAAGGCGCATATCACGGCGATTCTGCGCAAACTGAACGTGCACAGCCGTACGCAGGCGGTGCTGATCGCCCAGAAAACACAATTCAGTTCGATCTTGCAGACCTCCCCGGACCTCCCCTAGAGTCAAAAGAAAAACGGGGGAACGCAAATGGACGCGCCGGCAAAGGCGCTGCCAGGCTGGGACGTCGCTCGAGGGCGGCAGCCCGTTGTTGCGCGCGCACGCAGCAATGCCCTGACCGCGAGCAGGGCTGTGAGCGATATCGCTGCGCAGCTTCTGCCCGGGGACCATGCCTTTGTGCTGATCTTCATCTCGCCTGCCTATGACCGGAGCGAAGTCCTTCCTGCGCTGAACACCGCGCTGCCGGGCACTCCGGTCTACGGATGCACCACCGCGGGCGAGATCGGACCCGCAGGTTATGACAACGGATCGATCGTGGCGCTGGGGTTCTCGGCGGCGCACTTTTCGATCAATGCGCGGCTTTTGACCGGCCTGCCTGGTTACTCTCTGGACAAGGGGCCAGAGATCGCAGCGGATCTGCTGGCGCCGGAGGGGGCGGGTGAGGCCGCGCTCTGGCCGCACAGCTTTGTCCTGCTGCTTTGCGATGGTCTTTCACGACAGGAGGATGCCATCGTTGCCTCGCTCGCACCGGCACTTGGGAAGATCCCGCTGGTTGGCGGCTCGGCCGGAGATGCGCTCGACTTTGGCGAGACCTATGTGCTGTTCGACGGTGCGTTTCATCAGGACGCAGCGATCGTGGCGCAGGTGCGCACGCGGTGCCCGGTGCATGCGTTTCGCGTCGACAATTTCGTGCCGACAACGCGGCGCATGGTTGTGACCGGGGCCAAGCCGTCCGAGCGGCTGGTGACCGAGATCAATGCCGAGCCCGCCGCTCGGGAGTATGCGCGGATCGTCGGCAAGGACCCGGACCAGCTCTCGCCCTTCATCTTTGCCGAGAACCCGGTCGTCGTCCGGATCGGCGACGAGCACTTCTGCCGCTCGATCCAGAAGGTCGAGGACAATGGCGATCTGAGGTTCTACAGCGCCATCGACGAGGGACTGGTTCTCACGGTCGCCAACACGCAGGAGATCGTCGGCCATCTCGACGAGGCTCTGACCGGGTTCCGGCAACAAACCGAGCCCGAGGTGATCCTCGGCTTTGATTGCGTTTTGCGCCGTCTCGACGTCGAATCCACGCAGAAGTCGATTTCGATGTCACGCGTCCTCGCGAAGCACGGGGTCTTCGGGTTCAACACCTATGGCGAGCAGTATTGCGGCATGCATGTGAACCAGACCCTGACCGGCGCCGTTATCTATCCGCCCGGCAGCGAGGCCTGAGCCATGGCGGAGCCGGATCTCGTCGACTCGCGCCTGCCGCTGGATCGCCAGAACGAGAAGCTGCGCCGTATCACCCATGCGCTGATGGACCGGGTCGAGCGCGATGTCTATCAGGCCGGCAACGCGTTCAGCCTTTTTCAGCGGGCCATCGCGCTCGAGAACGAAGTGCAGTCCCGCACCGAAGATTTGCAGCGCACGCTGGATGAGTTGCACCGGGTCAACCAAAAGCTCGAGGCCGCCTCGGCGGTGGCGGATGAGGCCAACCGGGCGAAGTCGCGGTTTCTGGCGGCGGCCAGCCACGATGTGCAGCAGCCGCTGAACGCGGCCAAGCTCTTTATCGACTCGCTCGGGCGCACCGGAGTGACCCCCGAGCAACGCAAGATCCTCGATCAGCTCGGCAGCGCGTTTCGCTCGGTCGACGGCATCCTCGGCTCGCTGCTCGACATCTCGCGGCTCGACAGTGCGGCTACCCGGGCCGAGCCGGTGCCGTTTCCCGTGGCTCGCCTGCTCGATGCCATCCGCAACGATTTCGCGCCCATCGCCGCCGAGCGCGGTCTCGTGCTGCGCATCCCGCACAGCCGGCTCTGGATCGACAGCGACCCGTTTTACCTGCGTCAGATCGTGCAGAACCTGACATCCAACGCCATTCGCTACAGCCAGAAGGGCAAGGTCCTGATCGGCTGCCGCAGACGTGCCAACCAGCTTCGGATCGAGGTGCACGACACCGGGCCGGGCCTGCGCGAAGAAGACATCCCGGTGATCTTCGAGGAGTTCCGTCAGCTCCGCGCGAAACGCACGGAGAGCCAGGGCGTCGGTCTTGGCCTTGCCATCGTTGACCGGGCCTGTCGCCTGCTCGATCATCCCCTCGACATTCGCACGTTTAAAGATCGCGGATCCTGCTTCACCGTTTCGGTCCCTATCGCTACGCCCAATCCCACCCTGACCGGCCGAGACGGCGCGCCAGAGACCGACAGTGCCGAGGCGACCATCGTTTTGATGATCACCGAAGACACCAGCCTGATCGACAGCATCAATGGCTATCTCGACCAGTGGGGCATGGGCTCGATCGCGGCGCGATCCTTTGACGAAGCCATCACCATCATCGACCAGCTCGGCGTTGTGCCCGATGCGGTGCTGATCGATATGGACGTCTCGGAGACCGACGAGACAGAAGAGTTTTTTGCCCGCATCGGCTCGGCGCCGCGGATGATCCACATCGCCCAGCGCAGCCGCGGGCGCCTGGCGGCGTTTGGCCAGCGCGGACCCTTTGCCGTGCTGGAAAAGCCGGTACGGCCACACCGGTTGCGCGCCGCTTTGGTCTGACGTTCGGTCCGACGGAATTGATTCAATTTCTCAGAACAAAGTCCCGAAGCCCGGTTCGCCTGGAAAGGGTCTGTAAACCTCGCCCGCAGAAAAAGTCGTGGGAGGGCGGGGGTTTTTCTTTAGTTTCCAGGCGTGTCGGAGCCCATGATGGGGATCACCCCGTCGGCAGGCTCTCGCGCAGCGAATCCAGGTTCTCCAGCACCCAGGTGCCGCTGCTCTTCGAGATCAGCCCCTGCTTTGACAACTCGCTCATCGCTCGCGAAACCGCCTCGCGGTGACTGCTGATCCGGGTCGCCAGATCGAAATGGGTGAGCGCCGGTTTCACCTCTGCCCGCCCGGTCTGGAAGCCGGCCTCATCGGCGAGGCGCAGCAGTTCCGAGATCAGACGCTCGCGCACACTCAGCGTCGAAAACTCGAAAATCCGGTTCGTCATGCGCCGGACCTCACCCGAAAGATGACGCATCACAGCCCACCGGAACGTCTCCGCCGTGTCCATCATGTGCTTGAAATCGCTCGGCGATAGTTTGGCGGCGGTCACGTCATCCACCGCCGTCACCGCGGCCGACCGCGGCGCATCGTCAATTGCTGCCAACTCCCCGAAAATCGCACCAGCACCGATGTCGCGATAGGTCACTGGGCGACCCTGCTGCGAAAAGATCGTCACCCGGGCCAGACCGGTATGTACGATGAACACGCTGGACTGTTCGTCCAGATGCGAGACCAGCATTTCGCCGGACCGATACGTCGAGATCTCCGAATGCCGGTCGAGCATGGCCCGGTCCGAGGAACTCAGGCTCTCCAGGATCTTGACTGCAACCATATCCGCCTATCCGTATCTTTGACGGTCAAGCATACATGGTTCTTTGCAAGTTGAAAATCGCCAGACCGCATCCTCTAGCGGTTGTTCTTCTCCCGCCAGGCTTTGAAATCGCCCTCGGTCTCGGGATCGGTGGCTGGATAGAGCCCGATGATGGATCGACCGCCCTGAACCTCTTCGGTCACGAAGTCCTCGAATGCGGTCATCTCGACCGCCTCGTCCGCGACTTCATCTGCGAGATGTGCGGGGATGATCACGACGCCCTCCTGATCGCCGACAACGACATCACCGGGCCAGACCGGCGCATCGCCGCACCCGATGGGCACGTTGATATCGAGCGCCTGGTGCACGGTCAGATTGGTCGGAGCGGAGGGGCGCTGGTGATAGATCGGAAAATCCATCTCGGCCATCTCCGGCGCATCGCGAAACCCGCCATCGGTGACGACGCCCGCACACCCGCGCACCATCAGACGGGTGACAAGGATCGATCCAGCCGAGGCCGCGCGCGCATCCTTGCGGCTGTCGATCACCATCACCGATCCCGGCGGGCATTGTTCGATCGCCACGCGTTGGGGATGCTCGCGATCCTGAAAGATGCTGACCGGGTTGAGATCCTCACGCGCCGGAATATAGCGCAGCGTGAACGCCTCCCCGACCATCGGGCCCGACGTGTTGACGGGCAGAACGTTCTGGATGAACTGCGTGCGAAAGCCGCGCTTGTAAAGCGCCGTGCAGAGCGTCGCGACCGAAACGGTCTTCAGCTTGGCGCGGGTCTCGTCCTTAAGGCTCATTGCGCCACCTCAAAACTGCGTTTGCCCATAGCCTTCTGTACCTCGTAAATCGATCCGGTTGTGGGAGGCTCCGGTTCAGGGATACGCACCGGAATGTCAACCATGCGCGGCACCAAAGTCGGCGCACCGCACAGCAACCGGTCATCAAACGCTTCGAGACTTTCGAAGCGCCCACGCGATCCGCAGATCGGAAAGGCATCCGCAGCCATCATCTCATAGAAGAGAACCCGCCGGTCCCGGTCCGACGTGTTCAGCGCCGAGCCATGGACGGCCCGCACGTGGTGGATCGAGATTGACCCCGCCGGTCCCGTCAGCATCTTCGCGTCCTTGATGTCGAGCCCCGCCGCCTCCAGATCCATGGCGCCCGCGAAATAGCCGTCGTGATGGTGGTCATGGACCGGCCCCTTGTGCGAGCCGGGGAAGACCATCAGCGGGCCATTCTCCTCGGCCATATCATCGATGATCACACCGACCGCGAGCACATCGTCATTGGTGTAGGGATAGAACGCCCAGTCCTGATGCCACTCGACCGCCGCGCCGTATTCGGCGGATTTCATGTTCAGCTTCGTCGTTTGCAATCGGATATCGGGCCCCAGCAGATCGCGCACCGGAGCCAGGATCCAGTCCGAGCGCATGAGCTGGTCCATCACCTTGGACTGCGTATGCGGCAGCTTGATCCGCCGCACGCGGGGCGCATCCGGCGTGTGGCTGTCCTCGAGATCCAGCTTGTCATCCGAGGCTGTCATCTCGGCGGCAGGTCGGCTCAGCCGCGTGATCTCGGTCCGGACCGCGTTCATGACATCGTCCGGGATGCGTTTTTCCAGCACGAGGCACCCGTCGCGCTTGTAGCCTGCGATCTGCTTTGCGGTGAGAACTTCCGGCATCATAGGTCTCCCTCTCTCAGCAAGCGCTGCGCGCCCTCCCAAAGGTCCGTCACTATATTGGCGGCTGGCGCGGCGCGGGCCAACCCTGCGGACTGCCCGGCCCAGGCTTGCAGCCCGTCGACGATATCATCCCGCGTCGCCGCAGCCCGCATTGGTCCGGTCAGCCCACGTTGCACCGGATAAGGCGCCGGATCTGGCGTGTCGGGCATTGCAGCCGCCTCGACATAGGATGTGCGCACCGCCCGGCCCAGCCTCCCGGAAAAGGCACGGGTTGGCCGTGTGCCTTCGGGGTGTGAGCCGAGGATTAACTCCTTCCATGCCGGTGCGATCCCGGCTTCGTCTGCGGGCAACAGAGCCGTGCCGATCTGCACCGCCGATGCGCCCAAGATCAGAGCCGCCGCGACCCCGCGCGCATCGCCTATGCCGCCCGTTGCCACCACGGGCACATCGACTGCATCGACCACCTGCGGCAGGAGCGAAAAGAGGCCGACCAAGTTGGCTTCTGCGTTCTCTGCTGTGAACGTCCCTCGATGCCCGCCCGCTTCCGAACCCTGAGCGACGATCACATCGGCCCCGGCATGCTCTGCGGCTACGGCCTCTGTCACGGTCGTCACCGTCGCGAACCACTTGATGCCGCGCGCTTTCAACTCGGCAACGAACGCGGGCGGATAGAGCCCCATGATCGAGGAGACGGCGGCAGGCCCCGCGGCCAGCAACGCCTGACATTGCGCCTCGAAATCCATCAGCGGCGCATCGCCTGCATCCTTTGGAACTTCCGGGCCCCAGTCCGCCAAAAACGTCCGGATCTCGGCCTCGTGCGCGGGGTCCCGCGAAGGCTCCGGGTCGGGGATCCAGAGGTTCATCTGAAACGCGCCATTGGTCGCGGCCCGCATTCCGGCGGCCCAGCCCGCGATCCCCTCCGGGTCCAACAACAGCGCCCCACAGGCCCCCATGCCGCCGGCGCGGGCAACAGCAGCCGCAAGATCGACCGGGCAAGCCCCGGCCATCGGGGCCATGAGAATCGGCACACGCAGCCCATAGGCGGCACAAAACGCCTCGGCGCGAGCAAGAGCAGAATGAGGCACGAGACCCTCCATTTGCGAAGTACAGATTGCCTGACGCAAAACACTGGAACGGACCGTACCAGAGTGCAACGCCGTCTGTGTTCTCTCTCCCACACCTCTTGCCTATCGACTGACGAAAGCCCCTCTCGCCTGCCTCCTACATTGGGGATTCAGTGTTTTTGCGGTGGTGTGGGCCAGTCGTCGAGTTTTGAGCGCATTTGAGAGTGATAGCGTGAGACTTTCGCGTTTGGGTGTAGTCGGCCTTCTGGCCGCAAGTCTTCTTTCTTTTCCCGCCGCGGCGTGGGAGCGGCTTGTTT
>CAYYZH010000214.1:0-7372 GCA_964475765.1 uncultured Limibaculum sp. | reverse complement strand
CCGTCGGGCCGATCAGCAGGATGTTCGACTTGGCCAGCTCCACATCGGTGGACTTGGATGCGTGGTTCAGACGCTTGTAGTGGTTGTGCACCGCAACCGAGAGAACGCGCTTTGCGGTAGCCTGACCGATCACGTAGTCGTCCAGAACCTCGCAGATATCCTTGGGTGTCGGCACGCCGTCCGTGGATTTGACGAGATTGTTCTTCGTCTCCTCCCGGATGATGTCCATGCAGAGCTCGACGCATTCGTCGCAAATGAACACGGTCGGTCCCGCGATGAGCTTGCGCACCTCATGCTGGCTCTTGCCGCAGAACGAACAATACAGGGTGTTCTTGCTGTCAGAGCCGGTATTTTTGCTCATCGCCTCTCTCCAGACGGATCATGTCCGTCAACATGCGTCATGCGCATTAACAATTCGGTAACGGCCGAATCTGTTCAGATTATGTTACCGCTCCATCGTCCTTCTGTCACGGAACGCGGGCTCAGTCCACGTCTCATGCCCGCCCGCTTCCGCGTCGTATCGCTTACTCTTCGTCGGCTTCTGGCTCGCGGGCATTGACGATATCGTCAACCAATCCCCAGGCTTTCGCCTCCTCCGGGGACATGAAATTATCACGATCAAGCGCGGCTTCGATCTTATCGATCTCCTGACCGGTGTGCTTTTGGTAGATCTGGTTCAGCCGATCCTTCAGATCCTGCGTTTCCTTGGCGTGGATCATGATATCCGAGGCCTGACCACGGAACCCGCCAGAGGGCTGGTGCACCATGACGCGGCTGTTCGGCAGGGCAAAACGCATACCGGGCTCCCCCGCCGTCAGCAGGAGCGAACCCATCGAGGCTGCCTGTCCAACCACCAGCGTCGAGACCTTGGGCCGGATGTATTGCATGGTGTCATAGATCGACAGCCCGGAGGTCACGACCCCGCCTGGGCTATTGATATACATGGCAATTTCCTTCTTGGGGTTCTCTGCTTCCAGGAACAGAAGCTGAGCCACAACCAGGGTTGCCATCTGGTCTTCGACCGGACCGGCGAGGAAGACGATCCGCTCCTTCAGGAGGCGCGAGAAGATGTCATAGCGGGTCGAGCCACGCGCAGTGATCTCCTCGACGGTCGGGATGATGAAGCTGGTGTAGGTGTCTATCGGGTCTCGCATGGATATCGCCTGTAGATCGCGCCGCTTCTGGCGCATGAACATTCCCCGTTATAGGGTGATGGAAAACCTTAATGTCTGCTTAGTCCGGCTTCAATGGCAGGCAAGGAATTTGTTTCAGCCAGAGCCGTTGAGGGGCAGGGATGGATACCGTTGAATATAGGCGTGACGGGCGCATTGGCAGGGTCACGCTCAACCGTCCGGAGGTCATGAACGCGATTGATGACCGATTGCCGCAGCAGCTCGCAGATTGCATCGCAGCGGCGAATGCCGACGAAAACGTGCACGTTTTGGTGCTTTCCGGGGCTGGACGAGCTTTTTGCGCCGGATACGACCTTGGATTTTACGCCCAAGCGTCCGAGGGTCAGGGTGCCGCGCTCACTCAGGAAATGCCATGGGATCCGATCCGCGACTTTGCGTTCATGAAGCGCAACACGGATCTTTTCATGTCGGTTTTCCGCTCGTTGAAACCCGTGATCTGCAAGGTGCACGGGTTCGCGCTTGCGGGTGGGTCGGACATCGCGCTCTGCGCCGACATTGTGATCATGGCCGAGGACGCCGAGATCGGCTACATGCCCGCCCGCGTCTGGGGTTGCCCGACCACCGCCATGTGGGTCTACCGGCTTGGGCCTGAGCGGGCCAAACGCATGCTGCTCACCGGCGACAAGATCTATGGGCGCGAGGCGGAGCGTCTGGGGCTGGTCCTGAAGGCCGTGCCCGAAGACAAGCTGGACGCTGAGGTCGAAGCGATGGCCGAGCGGATGGCCAGTGTGCCGGTCAATCAGCTCGCGATGCAGAAGATGATGATCAATCAGGCGCTCGAAAACATGGGGCTGGCCTCAACGCAGACGCTGGCGACCCTCTTTGACGGGATCACGCGCCACTCGCCCGAAGGACTGAACTTCAAGGCCCGCGCCGAGGATGTCGGCTGGAAACAGGCGGTGCGGGAGCGTGATGCCGGAACCTATGACTGGACCCAGGATCGTCCGATCAATGCGCCGAAATAGCGGATCAGCGGAGGCCGTCGGGTGAACGCGGGGCAGCCGGGCTGGCTCACGCTGGCGCCGGTCATGTTTCTTTGCCTCTGGTCCGGCGGATATGTCGTGGCCAAGATCGGGCTCGAGTTTGCAGAGCCGCTGACGATTTTGGCGCTGCGCTATGCGCTGGTGGTGCTGGCGATGGGAGCGCTGTTTTTGGTGTTGCGCCCGCCGGTGCCAAAGACGTCAGCGGGATGGCTCCACCTGATCGTGGTCGGCGTGCTGATGCAGACCGTATATTTTGGGATGTCATACATGGCGTTCGGCAGCGGGGTGGCGGCAGGGACTGTCGCGCTGATCATGTCGCTTCAGCCCATTCTGGTCGCTCTGGTGGCCCCGTTCTGGGCTTCTGAGCGCGTGGGCTGGCGGTGCTGGATTGGCCTGGCGCTGGGTCTGACGGGAACGGTGATCGTCATTCTGGCCCGGCTCGAGGTGGCCGCCCCGCCCTGGATTGGCTTCGGGTTTGCTGTCCTTGGGCTTGCCGGGATCATAATCGCAACGCTTTGGGAAAAACGCTTTAGGGTCAGTCAGCACCCAGTAACCGCCAATCTGATCGGGTTTGCCGCAGGGTTGGCCGGCATCCTGCCGTTCGCTCTGGTGCTGGAGACCCAGCGGATCGACTGGACCTGGGAGTTTGGCGCCGCCCTCAGCTATCTCGTGATTGGCAATTCGCTGCTCGCCGTCAGTTTGTTGCTCGCGATGATCCGCGCAGGCGCCGTCAGCCGCGTCTCGTCGCTGTTCTTTCTGGTGCCACCGCTGGCGGCCCTGCTGGCCTGGGTGGCTCTGGACGAGGCAATGCCATGGCTCGGCTGGCTCGGGATGGCAATTGCGGGCGCCGGTGTCTGGATCGCGACGCGTTCAGAACCATCCCGTGTATGATCCCGGCGCAGCTGCGCCAGGGAATTCCGGCGCAGGTTAAACTCGGTATCTGTGTGGGGCAGGGCGCCGAACGGTTCAGCCCTTGATCGCGGCATCCTCGGCATCGAGCGAGTCGAGTTCCGATTGCAGGTCCTCTTTCGAGACCGGCACTTCGGTTACATCGGACTTGTCCAGAACGATATCGACGACTTTATCCTCAAAGAGTGGCGCACGGATCTGTTCCAGCGCCTCGCGGTTCTGTTTGACGAATTCGAAGAACTCGCGCTCCTGGCCGGGATACTGGCGCGCCTGCGCCATGATCGCCTGACCAAGCTCGCCCTCCTCGATCTCGACCTCTTCCTTCTGACCAATCTCGGCCAGCAGAAGACCGAGGCGAACCCGGCGTTCCGCGAGTTTCTTATGCTCGTCCGTTGCCTCGATTTCGGGGCGTTCCTGGCCGTCGTGGTCGGGGTTTTCCTCGTGCCAGAGCTGTTGGGCAATCGAGTTGGCCTCTGCCGTAACAAGCGATTCCGGCAATTCAAACTCGGTCATCTCGTCGAGCTTGTCCAAAAGGCGCCGCTTGATGAGGGTCCGAGCGGCATCGGCATATTCTGCCGAGATGCGGTCCTTGAGCTGATCCTTCAACTGCTCGAGGTTCTCCGCACCAAACCGCTCCGCGAGAGAGTCGTCAATCGTCGCTGCGGTGGGCGCGCGGACTTCCTTGACCGTGACGGCGAACACTGCGTCCTTGCCGGCAAGGTTCGGCGCGCCGTACTCTTCGGGGAACGCGACCTTTACATCCGGGGTGTCACCGGCCTTTGCGCCGACAAGTTGTTCTTCGAAGCCGGGGATGAAGCTGCCGGAGCCGAGCACGAGAGGGTAATCCTCGGCCTCTCCGCCATCGAATGCCTCGCCGTCGATCGAGCCTTTGAAGTCGATCACGACCTGGTCCTTGTCCTCGGCTGCCGCACCTTCGTCCCGGGCGGCATAGTCGACCGCGCTGTCTGCAAGCTTGGTCAGCGCCTCTTCGACCGCGGCGTCGTCCACCTCGAGCGTCTTACGCTCGAGCTTGATTGCGCCGTAGTCGAGATCGGGAACCTCGGGCAGACATTCGTAGGCGATCTCGACACTGAGGTCGTCGCCTTCCTCGAAGTTCTCATTCGAGATCTTGATGTCGGGCTGGCGCGCAGGGCGGTGCCCGGCTTCCTTGAGGTGATCGGCGACCGAGCTTTCCACGGTTTCCTGAACCACCTCTCCCAGAACGGACTTTCCGAACATCTTCTTGAGGAGCGGCAGCGGCGCTTTGCCCTTGCGAAAGCCTTTCATCTGAAAGTCCTTGCGCACGGTCTCGAGCTTCTCGTTGGTCCGCGCATCCAGGTCAGCGGCGGAGACCACCAGAGCGTATTCGCGCTTCAACCCGTCGGATTTGGTCTCGGTTACCTGCATTTCTTTCCTCGTATCGCCCGGCGGTTCGGTTCAGCCGGGATGGTCAATGGTCTGGTTCATCTGGTGCGGGCGGAGGGACTTGAACCCCCACGCCTTGCGGCACGAGAACCTAAATCTCGCGTGTCTACCAATTCCACCACGCCCGCCACACCGGACGGGTCCGGCGAATTCGGCGTTTCTATAGCAATGAGTCGGAGCGTGCGATAGGGCAAAATGCAATGCCCGCCCGCAAGACTGCGGACGGGCAATTTTGGTCCGGCAGCGGGCCTCTGTGAAGGCCCCGCAACACCCAGTCAGGTTCGATACCGTCAGAGACCCTTGGCCTGGTAGGTTTCGGCAACCCGACCGATCGAGACGATATAGCCTGCGGTGCGCAGATCGTGCACGTCATTGCGGGCGCGCCAGACCTCGGCCATGGCTTGATAGGCGATGCGCATGGTGTCATCGAGGCCAGAGCGCACAAGCTCGAGTTCGTCTGCGCCCTTGAGATAGCGCCGGCGGAAGTTGTCGGACACCGAGTTGCCGGTCAGGCGTTCAAGCTCGTCCACCACAAGCTGGTGACGGGCCTCTTCCTGACGACGCTGCATTCGGCCGAAGCGGATATGGCTGAGGTTCTTCACCCACTCGAAATACGATACCGTGACCCCGCCCGCGTTGGCATAAAGATCGGGGATGACGACGCAACCCGCGTCGCGCAGAATGTCGTTGGCGCCAGACGTAATCGGCCCGTTCGCAGCCTCGATGATGAGCGGTGCCTTGATTTTGCGAGCGTTGCCCAGATTGATGACACCCTCGAGCGCCGCCGGGATCAGGATGTCGCAATCTTCCTCCAGAACCTTTGCGCCGTTCTCGGTGTAGTCGGCGCCGGGGAACCCGCGCACGCCGCCGTGTTCGATCAGGTGCTGGCGAACGGCCTCGATATCGAGGCCGTCTGGGTTGACGATCGCGCCGTCACGTTCGCCGATGCCAACGATGAGCGCGTCGTCTTCTTCCTGCAGGAATTTGGCGGCGTGATAACCCACATTCCCGAGCCCCTGCACGACGATCTTCTTTCCCGAGAGGTCCCCGGAAAGACCGGTCTTTTCGACATCCTCAGCGTGCCGGAAGAACTCGCGCAAGGCGTATTGCACGCCGCGTCCCGTGGCTTCGACCCGCCCGGCGATGCCACCCGCATTGCGCGGTTTGCCGGTCACACAGGCCCGTGCGTCGATATCGGTGGTGTTCATCCGGGAGTACTGATCCGAGATCCACGCCATCTCCCGTTCGCCCGTGCCCATATCGGGTGCAGGGACGTTCTGGCTGGGGTGGATGAGGTCGCGCTTGATCAACTCGTAGGCAAAGCGCCGCGTGATCCGCTCCATCTCGTCTGCATTCCATTGGCGGGGGTCGATCCTTAGCCCGCCTTTAGAGCCACCGAACGGGACTTCGACCAACGCGCATTTGAACGTCATCAGCGCAGCCAGCGCCTCGACCTCGTCCTGATGCACATTGTCGGCAAACCGGATGCCGCCCTTGACCGGCTCCATATGCTCGGAATGGACTGATCGATATCCGGTGAACGTCTGGATCTCGCCTCGTAGTTTCACACCGAAGCGCACGGTGTAGGTCGAGTTGCATACCCGGATTTTTTCTTCCAGCCCGTCTGGCATGTCGATCAGGTTTGCGGCCTGACTGAACATGAGATCAACACTGTCGCGGAAACTAGGTTCGGTGGTGCTTTGGTACACTGTGGCACTCATTGGTTGTCCTCCCGGAACTTTATTCGCGCAGCCTGCGCCTCCCGGAAGGATGGGTCAACATTGCCGCAATCAGTTAAGCAAAAGAGTTACGATTTTATGGATGCCCTGCCACGTCCCGGGGCCGCGGTTGCCGGATCTTCGGGCCAGTTGTGTTTGGGGTAACGCGCGCGCATGTCTTTGCGCACATCCGCGTATGAGCTTTTCCAGAACCCGGGCAGGTCCGATGTAAGCTGCACGGGCCGGTTGGCAGGCGAGAGCAACTCGATCGCCAGAGGTGTTGGCGGCGCGCCGATCATTGGATGGCGCGTGAGGCCGAACACGTCCTGTACGCGCACTGAGATCCGGGGAATATCGTGGCCATAGTCGACGGGAACCTGCCTCCCCGTGGGGATTTCAATGTTGGCGGGGGCGAGGCGGTCGAGGTTCTGTGCATCATCCCAGCTCAGCGACGTGCGCAGCAGACCAGCGAGATCGAGATTGGAAAGGTCGCCAAGTGTGCGCTGGCCGGAAAGATGCGGCGCAAGCCAGTCCTCCAGACTGCCCGTTAGGGTCGCATCCGACCAATTCGGCAGGTCAATCGTGTCGTTTCGGCTGTGAAGCCACGCTGACCGTGTTCTCAGCGCCTTGGCCGCTGCTGACCAGGGGAGGTAATCGAACCCCATCTCCCGAATGCCGACCAACAGTGCAGTGGCAAGTCGATCCGTGGGCGCATCGCGCCAGATACGGGAGCTCAGGACCAGTGCGTCCAGACGCTCTTCGATCCGGGCCGTGACCTGTCGCTCGCGCGTTGACCAAGCCACATTCTGTTCGGTTCGTATGCGCGCACCATGCGCAGTGCGCACGTTCGCTTCCGATAGAGCTGCTGCCAACCGGATCCGCGCCTCGCGCCCGTCCTCGAGATTGGCCGCAACGAGCAGAGGCGTGTTCGCGAGAGCGTCCGACGCGTGCAACATTGCACCACGTCCATTGGCAAGCAAATAGCGAGGGGCATCGCCCGCGCGGCGAAGGGCAATCCGGTCGGGATAGGCAAGCGAGAGCAGCCCGGCCGCGTGCTCGCGCATCCGCGCCCGGTCCGGCCGGGCTTTGCTCAGGCGCTTTGCCTCTGATGTGATGCGCCGACAAACAGCGGGGTCGGCCCCAC
>CAYYZH010000213.1:0-7462 GCA_964475765.1 uncultured Limibaculum sp. | reverse complement strand
CCCGTATGGCAGGCGTATGGCACCTGTATGGCATCTGTACCGCAAGCGTATGGCTTGCGTATGGCAGGCGTATGTACGACAGGTCGACCTTTGATCAGTTAACAAACCAGCACTAAGAAATGTTATGTTATAACATTGCATTCTTGAGGATGAGCGTGCTTTAATTTCCTCGAAACCATGAGGGACTTAAACATGTTGAACTCTGTCCGAATTGTCGCCCCGCTGACTTTGGCTCTGATTTGTCCGCTGCCCGCCGCCGCCCAGGTCTTCGAGGTCATTCACCCCGATGTCGTCGAGGGTGGATTCGAGTTTGAAGTGCTGAATGGCGTGAGCCTTGGCAGCGTTGAAGAGGGCGAAGAACGCTCGGCCCACGAGATCGCGTTTGCTTACGCGCCCACGCATTTCTGGAAGACGACGCTGGCGATCGAGATCGCCAAACCCGAGGGAGAAAGTGCCGAGTTCGAAGCCTTTGAATGGGAGAATGTCTTCCTGCTTCCCATCGGAGATGGCCACGATCACGATCATGACCACGCGCATGGCGGTGGATTTGAGTTGGAAGCAGTCGGACTATTCCTGGGGCTCGAAGTTCCCAATACCGGCGGCATTGAAGCCGGTGGCTTTGAGATCGGACCAATAGCTGAAGTCGCCCTTGGCCCGGTCGAGACCGTTACCAACTTTCTCTTTGAAGTCCCGTTTGCCGACGACGAGCGAACCGGGGTGGCCTACGCGGTTCAGGCACAGTACCCGGTTTTCGGAGACTTCGGCGTCGGGTTCGAGGCCTTTGGCGAAGTTGAGGGCGTCTTTACCGGGGATCGGGAGGACGAACACCTGATCGGGCCTGCCTTCTTCGCGGAGTTCGACCTTGGAAATGGTCGTGTGCTCGAGCCGCGCGTGGCCTTTCTGTTTGGCGTGACCGAGGATGCCCCGGACGCTGTCGCCTCGGTCAATTTCGAGCTGAAGTTCTGAACATCAGCTTGGTCGAAAGCACCATCGCCCGGCCTGTGTTCAAATCAGGCCCTGACTGCGAAAGCTGGTGTCCAGCTCCTTGCCCACGATCACATGGTCGTGGATGGTGATCCCGACGGCCTTGGCTGCTTGCTCGATCTGGCGGGTCATGTCGATATCGGACTGGCTTGGGGTCGGATCGCCAGACGGGTGATTGTGTACCAGAATGATGGCTGAGGCGTTCAGCTCGAGCGCCCGTTTTACGACCTCTCGGGGATAGACGGGGACGTGATCGACGGTGCCCTCGGCCTGTTCCTCATCGGCGATCAGCACGTTCTTGCGGTCGAGAAACAGAATTCGAAACTGCTCGGTCTGGCGATGCGCCATTGTGGTTTTGCAATAGTCCATCAGCGCGTCCCAGCTTGAGAGCGCATGGCGATTGATCACCTTGGCGCGGGCCAGCCGGTGGGCAGCGGCCTCGACGACTTTCAGCTCGCAGATCACACTGGGGCCTACGCCGGAGATGTCCGCAAGCCGAGTCTGCGGCGCCGAAATCACGCCGTTGAAATCACCGAATTTGTCGAGCAACCGTTTGGCCAGAGGCTTGACATCCCGCTGCGGGATGGCGCGGAAAAGCACGAGCTCGAGCAATTCATCGTCCGCCATACTGTCCGCGCCGGACCCGAGAAAGCGTTGGCGCAGCCGCGTCCGGTGCCCGTGATAATGCCGGTCGAGTGCCGCGCGTCTGGCTTTGGCTGAGGGCGGAGGCGGCGTTCGGGTGGTGTCGATCAGGCCAAGGCTGTCCTGTTCGCCAAATCCGGGGGCAGGGCTGTCGGGGTGTGCTTTGACCAAGAAGACCTCGCGGGGGATCGATGAAACGGATCGCGATGTGAAGCGCACCTTATCCTGACATTGCGACCGTTAATTTCGGCTTAGTCTTGATGAGAGTAGAACGGGACTTTGGGTCTGAACGGCGGACCAAATGGCGCGGCCGGGCACATCGGATTGCACATGGGCGCCCATGCGTTATGGTCCGCGCGGGCCGGGCGTGGCGGAATTGGTAGACGCAAGGGACTTAAAATCCCTCGACCTTTGGTCATGCGGGTTCGAGTCCCGCCGCCCGGACCATTTCAACCAGGATCACGTCACCCTAAGAGGAGCAGCGCGTCTGCTTCAGAGTACGGAGACGGCGGCCGGAAAGGCAGATGGCTGGGCGGATGCCCGATCCTGCCGATCTGTGTGCTCCCCGCCCATGAACATCATGAACAACAGCGCCAGCGAGAAGATTGCGATGGTATCGCGCATCGGACAGCTCCTTTGATCTGTCCACAGCCTCACCGCTAGATATTGAATTTCCCCTAACGGTACACACTAGGCTTGCCATTTCACAAAAGCGCAGGCATGATTCTTTGCAACCGCAACAACTGAAAGGAGGTGATCCAATGTCGAGTGAGACCTTGGAGATGGTGGTCGGGACAATCCGCGAGGCCGCCTTCTAGGGGCAGTCTCCTTTCAGGTTGGTCCGGGACTGGGCGCGCGACGATTAACGCCCTAACCGCACGATCATCTCTAGCTCACGGAAAGGCCGTCCTTGCGGGGACGGCCTTTCTTCTTTGTTAAGCCGATTCAGATATCAAAGAACACGGTCTCGCGGGGGCCTTGAAGGTGGATGTCGAACCGGTAACTGGCCGGGCCGGTTTGCTCCGCGATCAGGGTGGGCACCCTGTTCTGGTGTTCGAGACGGTTCAGCAGCGGGTCGGCGCTGTTGTCCTCGTCGGGGAAGTACATCCGCGTCTGAAGGCCAAGATTGATGCCGCGTGCTACGATCCAGAGCGTTACGTGCGGTGCTTGCATCTCTCCGGTCGGGAACGGAACTGCGCCGGGTTTGATGGTCGTGAAGATCCATTCGCCGGTCTCATAGTCACCGGCCTGGCGTCCCCATCCGGAGAAGTGCGGATCGCCCGGCCCGCGCGGATCACCGGCGGCGTAGATCCCGTTTGAGTCGGCCTGCCAGATCTCGACCAGCGCATCCTTGAGGGTCGCGCCCGTGCCGTCGATGACCGTCCCGGTGATGGTGATGCGCGCGCCTTCGGTTTGATCCGTGATCATGTCAGACCCGAGATCGCGATCATAAATGCCGGAGATGCCGCAGAAATTCGGGACGCAGCCGATATGGACATATGGCCCGGCGGTCTGACTGGGGCTTTCCTTCAGTGCCATCACATCCCCTCCGGACGGGTTTCGAACATGGTCTGGCGGCGCCCACGCAGCACGATGTCAAAGCGATAGGCCTGCGCGTCCATCGGGATCGTCGCGCCCATATCGAGCCGGGCTGTCAGTGTCTCGATCCCCTCGGCCGTGGGGATGGCATCGACGATGGGACAAAGTGCGATCAGCGGGTCGCCCTCGAAGTACATCTGGGTGATCAGGCGCTGGGCAAAGCCGGAGCCGAAGAGCGAGAAGTGGATATGCGCGGGCCGCCAGTCGTTGGCCCGGTTCGGCCAGGGATAGGGGCCGGGGCGGATGGTGCGAAACTCGTAAGAGCCATCCTCGCCGGTGATGGTCCGCCCGCAGCCGCCGAAATTCGGATCGAGCGGCGCGATATAGCGCTCGCGTGCGTGGCGATAGCGCCCGCCCGCATTGGCTTGCCAGATCTCGATCAGGGCGCCGGGCACACCGTGCCCGCTTTCGTCCAGCACCCGGCCGAAGACGAGGATACGCGGGCCAATGGCGCTGGCGTCATCGGCCGCATGGTTCAGGGTGAGATCATTGTCGAGCGGGCCGATCATCTGATGGCCAAAAACAGGTCCAGTGATCTCGGACAGCGTTTGCGGCATCGAGATCAGGGCCCGATGGGGCGCGCGTGCAACGGTGCTTTTATAGGTCGGCGTCAGGGCCGGCGGCTGCCAGCCATGGTCTCTCGCAAAGAATCCGCCGCCAGATGCGCGGTTGGTCATGGTCCTGCCCCGTGCTGTTCGGCGGCCTGTCTAGCGCGGGACCTGAGGCGTGCACAATGGCTGGCCTCAGTGACAGCAGCCTTTGCCAAGGGCCTTCAGCCGCCAATAGTTATAGGGCAGCGGCGTGATGAACCCTGCCAGCAGCATCAGCGGCACAACCCACCACGTCAGTTTGGCGCCGCCAGTCAGAAGATAGTCGGTGAGGTTCATAGCGACTTCCATCGACACCATCGAGATCAGCGACATGCCGACCGCCGTACGGAAGGCGTCGCGCTGTTCCATCTGGCGCGACAGGATAAACGTCTCCAAGGCAATCGAGGTCAGAACGCCGTTGACGATGGCCAGCGCCATGATCGCCATGGCCCGACTCCCACGATATCGTTAAGCGTAGTATAGGGTCTCCAGTAACTGGAGCATCAACGGGAGTAGGCTGATGAACATCGGAGCCGTCTCAAAGGCCGCAGGTCTGCCGGTGAAAACCGTGCGGTACTACGCTGATATCGGGCTGGTCACGCCATCGGGCCGGTCCGAGACGGGCTATCGGCTGTATTCAGAGACCGAGTTGAACAAGCTGATTTTTGCCCGCCGATCCCGCGCCTTCGGGTTCGGGATCGAGCAGGTTCGCGAGCTCTTGAGCTTGTATGAGGATCGCAACCGGTCGTCGGCGGATGTCAAACAGATCGCCACGCAGCGGCTCGAAGATATCGACGCCAAGATGCAGGAGTTGCGTGCGCTGCACGATGAGCTTTCACATCTGGTGCAGGCCTGCCGGGGCGACGACCGCCCGGATTGTCCTATCATCTCCGGCTTTGCCAAGGGTGTCGGTGCGACCTAGGTCGCCGAAGCGGCCATCGGGAGTAGGTGAACCTTGCAGGTCTGTTCGACCTGTCGCGCTCGCCGTTCACCTGAAGTTCACCATATTAAATGTCATATTGGATAAATGACATATTGGAGCCATCTTCATGGGGTATGGGAACCTAAACCAGTGTCGATTGGCGACCGCGATGGGCTGATCGGCCAAGGATAAGTGGAGACAAGACGTGCCAATCTTCAATCTCTCATTTATCGCGTTTAGCGATATCTCACCGACGCCCTCCACGACCGAAACGGTTGGGGAGACCGGAACCTTCACCATATCGGCCACGGCCCAGCCCGTTACCATTCGCGTTGACGACGACGATCTGAACTTCGACGACGGCTTCATCGATCCGAACCCGACAGGCACGACATCGACGGCGAACAACAACCAGCTTCTGGTTGACCCCGTCACGGTCAATGGGACCACCTTCCCTGTGGGCTCTCAGGTCGAGCTTGAATTCGCGGCCTCGACGGCGACACAGACGTTCTTCTATTTCCGCATCAACGGCGTGAACGTTGGTCTCACGGGGGCTGATCTCCCCGCTCCCAATCAAGTTATCACTACGACCTCTAACGCGGACGGACAGTCGATCGCGTATGATCTGATCATCTGCTTTGCCGCGGGCACGTTGATCGACACGCCGGCTGGTCCGCGCAGCGTTGAGACACTTATGCCAGGTGACCTCGTCCATGTGATGGATGGTCCGGCGCGGCCTCTGCGCTGGATCGGGCAGCGCCACCTGTCCGAAGACGACCTGCGCGTCCGTCCGCATCTCCGACCGATCCGCATCGCGGAGGGCGCGTTGGATAACGACCGTGCGTTGATGGTATCGCCGCAACATCGGATGCTGCTGTCGTCATGGCGGGCCGAACTGATGTTTGGCGAGCGCGAGGTGCTCGCCCCGGCGATCTCGCTGGTCAACGACCAAACCATCCGGCAGGTCGAGCCCGAAGGCGGTGTCACATATGTCCATATCCTGTTCGACAAGCATGAGATCGTCTTCGCGGAAGGGGCGCCGAGCGAGAGCTTCTACCCCGGACAGAACGCCCTGACCGCCATTGAGCGCGACATGCAGCGGGAGATCTTCGAGATTTTCCCGGAGCTTGAGCACAGCCCGCAAGTCTTCGGAAACCCTGTGCGCCGGGTGCTGCGGTCGTTTGAAGGCCGGGCGCTTTTGGAGTAAGTCCAGGGGACTGATCGCGCTTCAAAGTCGTGCCACAAACCACGCATACGCTCGTGCGATATGAAGAGGCATGTCTCATGAGACCAACCGGCTCCGAAGATAAACCGCGCCGTAGCAAGCTCTGGTCGGAGCTGTTGTGGGACATCCCCGTTGTTCTCGTCGCGGTGGCGGTCACGAGCCTGCCGTTTGGCGCGGAGGACGGCAATTTCTGGATCGGGCTCGCGATCGGCGGCTTCTTCGTTTCAAAAACGGTGTTCGAGCATTTCTGGCCGGGCCTCAAGATGGCCCTCTTGAAGCGCGGCGCGCCGGAATGGTGCTTCGAGGATGGCTGGCGCTCGAACGCGCTGATCTCTGGAACAGTGGCGGCGATGTTCACGGCCTTTGTCGCTTGGTCCGACGATGTCGCGGACTGGCTCGAGGGCCTGCCGCTTATCATGCAATTCGCAATCTTCTTCGGGTCCTTGTACGCTATCAATCTGGTAGGTGCTCGGCTGAGAAAGGCGCTAGGGGTCGGCTGAGGTCGCAGGGCCAAGTGGCATCGCCAGATGGTCTTGGTCCTTCGCCGATGCAGGATGCAGATCCACTACGCACCGGAGACACACGGGCCAACCAACTCTGGAACTGGGTCGCGATCCCTGCCATTGGTAGAGCCTTGGTAAGAGCCTCAAGGCCGGGGAGCGGACCGAGGTGCGCGCGCCCTCGGTGCATGGTTCCGACAGGTGCGCCTCTTCCAAATGTCCGGAGGCTCGCAGCAAAACGAGCAAGTCACAGGGGTGGTCCAGCATGGCGATCGAACATCTGAAAGCAGCGAAGTCGGAAGCAGAGCGTCGGGAGGACGATGCCCGCACGCAGGCTGTGGTGGAGGAGACGCTCGCCGACATCGAGACGCGCGGCGATACGGCGGTCAGGGCGCTGAGCGAGAAGTTCGACGGCTACTCCCCAACGGCCTTTCGCCTGACCCCGTCCGAGATCGAAGCGGCGATGTCGCAGGTTTCGGCCCGCGATATGGACGACATCAAGTACGCCCAAACGCAGATCCGCCGCTTCGCCGAGGCGCAGCGCGCGACCATGACCGATCTCGAGATCGAAACCGAACCCGGCGTGATCCTTGGCCACAGGAATATCCCCGTGCAATCGGTGGGCTGTTACGTGCCCGGCGGCAAGTTCCCGATGGTCGCCTCGGCGCATATGTCGGTGCTGACGGCCTCGGTCGCGGGCGTGCCGCGGATTGTGGCGTCGGCCCCGCCGGTAGACGGCGCGCCGCATCCCGCCATCGTGGCCGCGATGCATATGGGCGGCGCGCACGAGATCCTGTGCCTTGGCGGCATTCAGGCAGTTGGTGCAATGGCGCTGGGCACCGAGACGATCGAGCCGGTGCACATGCTGGTCGGTCCGGGCAACGCCTTTGTGGCCGAGGCGAAGCGCCAGCTTTTTGGCCGTGTCGGGATCGATCTTTTTGCCGGACCGACCGAGACCATGGTGATCGCCGACGACACCGTGGATGCAGAACTCTGCGCA
>CAYYZH010000212.1:2569-7473 GCA_964475765.1 uncultured Limibaculum sp. | reverse complement strand
GGTCCTGATCGCCGCCCGCGCTGCCCTGCGTGTGTTGCCGATCATTCATCGAGGCCCTCTCACTGGTGCAAACGGAACAGGAAAGACTGCTCTAACATCATGCTTTCGTGCTATCTCAATCGCTAGCGTCCTAGCCATTAAACCAAACGTTCTCTCGATACTCACCCAGTCTGTCCGGTCCGCAACATACTCCGCTGCAGAGGCGTCAGCAAACACGCGCGAAGCCGCAAACGCAGCAGTTGGGGCAGTCAGGAGTGCGTTAAGCGCAGCCGGATTGAGACAGTCAACGAGCCGCTCATATTCTGAAGCTGTTTCAGCCGTGGCAGTTTCTGCCTCTGCCGCTGGCGCAGTGGCAATCTCCAAATCTGGCAGCAGAGATCTAAGGGCACACCACAAAGCCGTTTGGCATGCAGTCCAACAAGATGTGGATGAAATCTCAAATGTCCTATTAGTTGTCGAGCGCCCGGAGGAGATCGTTTCAGGCGCGGTCAGCATGGTGATGGCCTCGCCCCTCTGGCCTGAACTCAACCCTCTAGAAGAGGAATGGGAACAGCTTTGCACGCACTTGAATGTCATCAACGAAGGCTGGCGCGTCTGGATCAACTGGTACGACAACATCCTGCAAGGCCGTCACTGGCCTGAAGAGGTGGCCTTCAAGGTCGCGACGATTTCCGATGAGGATTGGGAGCAAGGCCCCGCCCATGTGAACGGGATGATCGCGGGTTTGCTGGAACACCATCAAGCAAGTTCAGATCTTTCGAATTCACCGCCCACTCCTATACCCGAGCAAAACCCGCACGGTGCCATTTGGGATCTCCGGGACGGCAAGTTCGGAATAGTGGCGAGTTCGGAAGAGATCGGCGACCAAGCATCAGTCCTGCAACCGCTGGCACTGGAAGCCCTTCGGGAACTCATTGTTGAAGTAAGAAATTCAAACCAATTCGCAAAGCTTGCTGAGAAAGCACAGAAAACTCTGGAGATCGCAGAGCAGCCACTTCACGATGTCAACGTAGATAGCGCAGAGCTTTGGGCGTTGTCGCTATGGCTTGGAAGCTTTGCCGAACGAGATGACCATGTTCGGTCCAATGACCGAAGTTTCTCTGAGGCGTTGAATGAAGATCAGCGGATGACGCTAGACTTCGCAATTCGTCAAACAGCGGCCTTCACTCGACAATTCAGAACTGCGCTCGTCCTTGACACAGAAGACGCAAGCTTTAGGCGGCTGAGTATTGACGTCGCTTCGCATCGGGAGGTCATTGTTCTAGCCCACAGAGCAGAACTAATCGAAGACGCCGTATTCGAAGCAGTGGGGACACTTGCTGAAGCGGCGGCAGGTCCGGCAGTGCAAGGAGAGAAAGCGGGTATAGGTGTTGTCTTCACCACAAGAAATTTTCTGATTGGCGTTGCGTTGTCTTGCGCAGTTGGAGCAGGAGGCTTGGCATACAATTCGCTCGATCAACTTAGAGAGATTGCGACCAAGGGATTTGCGCGTGGTGCTCGTGTCGAAGAGCGGTTCGAGAAGTTCGGCAGGGACGCCGCGCCTGCCATTGACCGCGTTCTACAGTCGTCTCCACCGGACCTCAAAAATAGTCTGGGTCCACTTCTTGCTCCAAATCCACCGCCCAAGCCGTAACGCTTTGCCCGCGATGCGGGCAAAGACGATCACTCAAGATCTTGGGCGCAGGAGCGAGATGCCGGTGGAGCGGAAAGTGAGGACGGTCTCACCGTTCTGGTTCGTTGTGGTGTGGTCCCAGACGATATAGCCGCGGTCGCCCTTGCGGGAGGGGCGTGTCGAGACGACCTCGACCTCGACGGTGAGGGTGTCGCCGGGGCGCACTGGCAGGAGCCAGCGGACGTTCTCCATGCCGGGTGAGCCCTGACTGGACTCGGTCCAGATCTCGGCCTCGACCACGAGGTCGAAGGTGATCAGAAGGGTGTGAAAGCCCGATGCGATGAGCCCACCGAAGATCGAGGATTTGGCGGCCTCCGCGTCGAGGTGGAAGAACTGGCGGTCCCATTGGCCGGCGAAGTCAATGATCTCGGCCTCGGTCACGGTGCGCGAGGCGGTGGTGAAACGCTGGCCGGCGGCGAAGTCTTCGAACCACATGGGATCAGAGCGCGGGCGCGGTTTCGCGTTGGAAGTAGAGGAGATCCAGCGGCGGCGCCTCCCCAGTCAACCGGGTCAGCAACGCATGGCACTGCCCGCGATGGTGGGTCTGGTGGTTGAAGAGATGCGCGAGCGCGGGGGCGAGCGGCTGGGTGATCGGTTCGGGGTTGGTGACCCGGCGGTAGGTGATGTCCTCGGTCAGCCGTTTTTCGGAGAGCGAGCCGATGAAGCCGATGATGTCGCTGTCGAGCGATTTGCGCCGGGCGTAGAGATCGCCGAGCCGGTCATGCGCGATATGGTCCAGCGTCCAGGGCGGGTTCGGGTCCCCGCGAAAGCGCGACATCCAGATCACGTCCGTCACGAAGAGATGGTTGAGCGTGCCGTGCACGGAATTGAAAAAGGCCCCGCAATCACGGCGATAGTCATCGTCAGGAAGTGCACGCGCGGCGTCGAAGAGATGGCGGTTCGCCCAGGCATTATAGTCCGCCATCATCTCGAAATGCGCTTTCATGCGCGCTGCTCCCATGCTAAGGCCCCCGCGAAATTCCCGGGGGGCGGCGCACCCCTATGGCATCAAACACCGTTAAACAAGACACACGACACCAAAGAGGAGGCCCCTATGGCCGTGACCCGTACGTTCTCAATTATCAAGCCTGATGCGACAAAGCGCAACCTTACCGGGAAGATAAACGCAAAACTTGAAGACGCCGGTCTGCGCGTTGTTGCGCAAAAACGTATCCATATGACTAAGGCGCAGGCGGGCAAGTTCTATGAAGTCCACGCAGAGCGTCCGTTCTATGACGAGCTGACCACGTTCATGTCGTCGGAGCCGGTCATCGTGCAGGTGCTGGAAGGCGAGAACGCAGTGGCCAAGAACCGCGAAGTCATGGGCGCGACCAACCCTGCCGAAGCGGACGAGGGCACGATCCGCAAGGAGTTCGCGCTGTCGATTGGTGAGAACTCGGTCCACGGATCGGACTCGGACGAGAACGCCGCGATCGAGATGGCGTACTTCTTCGCCGGGATCGAACTGGTCGGCTGAGGTATCCGGCACCTCGGCGCCAGACACCGCTTTGGCGCAGTCCACAGACGTTCTGATTGTCGGGGCCGGCCTGTCCGGGCTGGCCTTGGCGCGGATGCTCTGCAAGACCGACCGTAGATGCCTTGTTGTCGAAGCACGAGACCGGCCTGGAGGTCGGATCCTCTCCCTGCCCCACGCGGGCGCGCAGTACGACATGGGGCCAGCCTGGCTCTGGCCCGGACAACCCCGCATTGCCGGTTTGCTGGACGAGTTGGGCTTGCCCGTCTTCGAGCAGTTCGCCGAGGGGCGACTTGTCTTTCAGGATGGGCAAGGCGCGATCCGCCGTGACATCGAGATGGCGCCGATGGCGGGCTCCCTGCGAGTTGCAGGCGGGCTGGGCGCGCTGACGGATGCACTGGTCAAGGACTTGCCCGAGGACATGATCAGGCTCTCGTCCGGCGCCACGGCGCTGACGCAAGGCCCAGGCGGGATCACTGCGAGCCTCACATCATCAACAGGTCCGGTTCATATCACTGCGCGCCAAGTCGTTCTGGCCTTGCCCCCGCGGGTGATTGATGCCGGGATCTCGTTCGACCCGGAACTTCCACCAAGCGCGATTGCGGCCATGCGGGCCGTGCCAACGTGGATGGCCGGGCACGCCAAGGTGATCGCGATCTACCGGACACCGTTCTGGCGGAGCATGGGCCTCTCCGGCGATGCCATCAGTCATATCGGTCCGCTGGCGGAAATTCATGATGCCTCCCCGACCGATGGCGGCGCAGGGGCGCTGTTCGGATTTGTCGGCACACCCGCCCGGCGCAACCAGGACGCCCTGATGCAGGCAGCGCGGGCGCAGCTTGCCGACCTCTTCGGGGAGGAGGCCAAAGCGCCCTTGGACATGATGCTCACCGACTGGGCGTTTGATCCGATGACGGCGACAGCGGCAGATCATACGCCGCCCGCCGGGCATCCCCGCTACGGCACGCCCCCTGCGCTTGCGGATCTTTGGGGTGGATGCTTGCATCTGGCCTCGACCGAGATGGCATCGGCGTTCGGCGGCTTTCTGGAAGGGGCGCTGGAAGCGGCGGAGACGGTGTTTGACCGGCTTCAGGCGCGCCCGACATAGTCCAGCGGATCAGGCGCGGCCCGGCGCACCCGACGTCACACGAATGACCGCAGGCCAGGACCCGCTCTGGAGCACCGCCATGTCTTCATCGCTGTCGTCCTTCATGCAGTTCCGACCGGCATCCTTGGCCTGATACATCAGCTTGTCCGCACGAAGCAGAATTTCCGACCCGTCGGTGTCAGCCACCGTGGACCGGGAGAGACCCGCGCTTATGGTGACCTGAAGACTGCCGGCCGTTGTCGGAATCGGAGTTGCCGCGACCGTCTCGACGATCCGCTGCACCGCATTGGTGGCATCTTCGATCCGGGTGTGCGGGAAGAGAATGGCGAACTCCTCTCCGCCAACCCGGGCGAGACAATCAAAGGATCGGATCTCCCGCTCCAGTATCCGGGAAATGCCGTTCAGAACCTCGTCTCCAACCGCATGGCCAAAGGTGTCGTTCACAGATTTGAACCGGTCCAGATCGAAGAACGCAATCGACATAGGCGCGCTGAACCGCTGATGCAGGGCGAACTCGTCATGCAGCTTTTCGTCGAATGCACGCCGGTTCGTGAGGCCGGTCAGTCCATCGGTGGTGGCCTGTGACTGCATTGCCTTGCAGGCGTGTTCAAAGTCCCGAATGCTGAGCATCGCCGCCGCCTGGCCCTCAT
>CAYYZH010000212.1:0-2469 GCA_964475765.1 uncultured Limibaculum sp. | reverse complement strand
GCGACGTCCTGCACAGGCGTCTCCGGCCTGATGTTGAAAATGGCGTTCTGTTTGCACAGAGATAATAGCTCTTTGATCTTCATGACGGCCCCCGGATACCACTCGAACACACCACCGTTCGGGCGGCAAAACACACCTGACACGCTTCAGCCAGCAGGCCAGTCCTAGCCAACAGCACTGGATTTTTGATGAATACCTTTGGTTAACCGCCCTAAATCTCTGCAAAATTCTGACCTCTGCTTTGGCAGGCTGCCTGAAACAAGTGAAACACCATCACGCAATGTCTGACATTCACGGGAAACATCGCGCCGACAAAGTGTCCTCATCGCGAAACAGATCGCGGTTTGAAAAACCTGACAGAGGACGAAGAAATGACCGACACACTGACCAAGCCCAAACCTGCCACGGCCCCGGATTTCGAGGCCATCAAGACCAAACAGCAAGCCGCCTGGGGATCGGGCGACTATGCCCTGATCGGCTCGACCCTGAACATTGTCGGCGAAGAGCTGGCCGAGGCCGCCGACATCAACCCCGGCGAGCGCGTTCTGGATGTCGCCGCTGGCAACGGCAACGCAACGCTGGCCGCCGCGCGCCGGTACGCCGAGGTGACCTCGACCGACTATGTCGAAAGCCTGCTCGAGAAAGGCCGTCGCCGGACCGAGGCCGAGGGGATGCATGTCGCCTTCCAACAGGCCGATGTCGAGAACCTGCCCTTCGAGAACGCCAGCTTTGACGTGGTCGTCTCGACCTTTGGCTGCATGTTTGCGCCGAACCAGGTCGCAACCGCGTCCGAGATGGCCCGCGTCTGCCGCCCCGGCGGCCGGATCGCCATGGCCAACTGGACGCCAGACAGCTTCATCGGCGGTCTCTTCAAGTGCATCGGACGCCACGTGCCGCCGCCCGCTGGTGTGCAGTCACCCGCGCTCTGGGGCACGGAGGATCGCATTGCCGAACTCTTTGGGGCAGACGCTGCGGAGATCGAAGTGAAAACCCGCCACTTCCACTTCCGCTATCACAGCATGGCGCATTGGCTGGACATGTTCCGGACCTATTACGGCCCGACGCACAAGGCGTTCCTGGCGCTCGACGATGTGGGACAGGCGGCTCTGGCCAATGACGTGATCGAGCTAGCCGAACGCTTCAACATCGGCACCGGTGGCCGGATGCATGTGCCCAGCGCCTACGCCGAGGTGGTGATCACGAAAAAGAGCTGAGACGGGAACCAGCCGGCTTGGGGCGCGGACTGCGGTCATGCGCCCCATCTGCTTTTTGGCTCTCGATAACGTGCCGTTAAGCAGAATCCGAAGAATATTTGAATGGGAGGGGGCAAGCCCGTTTCGCGTCTTCGGCGGCTTCAGGCCCGCTCGCCAAAGATATACCCGATGCCGCGCACCGTCCGGATGACCTCGGGCTTTTGCGCGTTCGGCTCGATCTTGCGGCGCAAGCGCGAGATCCGGATGTCGATCGAGCGATCGAACGGGTCCCAATCGCGGTCGTGGGCCTGCTCCAGCAACTGATCACGATTCAGCACGCGGCCCTTGTTGTTGGCAAAGACGCGCAGCAGGCTGAACTCCATTGCGGTGATCGAGATCTCCTCACCATCCGGGCCGAACAGCAGCGCGGCCTCAAGATCGAGAACGCATGGCCCGAACTGGATCTTGCCCTTCGCGCCTTCGGTCTCGACCGGGGCATCGCTCGGCATCGTGGACCGGCGCAGGATGGTTTTCAGCCGCGCCTCCAACTCTCGCAAATCCACAGGCTTGCCGAGATAGTCATCAGCACCCATCTCCAGCCCGACGATCCGGTCGACGACCTCCGCTGTTGCGGTCAGCATGATCACCGGCACATCATTGTCGGTTCTGAGCGAGCGCAATGCACTCAGCCCGTCCTCGCCCGGCATGTTGATGTCGAGCAGAATCGCGTCGATGGCCTTCTCGCCCAGCGCCACGCGCAGCTCCGCAGCGTCCGACGCAGTCGAGACCATGAAGCCGCGGCGCATCAGGTATTCACCCACCATCTCGCGCACGTCCTCTTCGTCGTCGCAGACGAGAATATGTGGTTCTTGCTGTGCGCTCATGCGCGGTCTCCCCCCAGGTGCCGTTCCAGGATGGACATGGCCAGACGCCTAAGGTCCTCCGGGACGACAGGTTTTTCAAGATATGGCTTTCCCGCCAGCGCCAGCATCTGTTCCGCGCCGGGGCTCATGGTGTCGCCGGTGATGAACCCGAACCGGTCCCCAAGCTCCGGCCAGCGCCTATCGATCTCGGCGAGGAACTCGTGACCGCTGAGGCCCGGCATGTTGACGTCGGACAGGATCACATCGAACGGGCCGGGCAAAAGCTCGAGCGCGGCCTCTGCAGAATGGACCTTGGTCACGGTGTAGCGGTCCTTCTTCAGAACCTGCGTGATCAGATCGGCCACGTCGTCTTCGTCGTCGACGACCAAGACGTGCCCGCGCTCGGTGGCGGT
>CAYYZH010000211.1:6581-7494 GCA_964475765.1 uncultured Limibaculum sp. | reverse complement strand
GGTGGGGGCGGGCCCGGACGGAGGATCTCAAATGCCGAAGGCGTTTGAGTGAGTTCGATCGGACCCGAAACGGGTCCGTCACCGTTTATGGGCATATCTGTTTGGCTCGTTTCAATTCGGACCGCGCCCAGACAATGGACATAACCGTCCAAACCACGGCCAAACCAAACCAGGTCAGTGCATATTCTAAATGCCGGTTCGGCACATCGATCCCAGGCGGACGGGGGAGGATCACGCTGTCCTTCGGGTGCTGCTCTGCGACGATCAATACCGGATCGGTCCCCAGTGCTTTCGCCATGGCCTCGACATCGCGGGCGAACCAGATGTTGCGCCCTAGATCCGGATCAGGAGTGAAGCTATCCGCCTCCTGCGGCCACAACAGGAGGCCGAGCACATCGCCCTTATTGGCAGTTTCCGGGCGAGATGAACGATCCTTCAGACGTTCTGGGACAAAACCGAGATCCACCAGAACTTTTCGCGACGCATCTTCGATCTGAAACGGTGCGATCACCCGGAACCCCGGCCCGTGCGGTTTGACCGAGGAAAGGGCGTGCACCTCTTCGGTGCCGATCTCGCCAGTGACCGTCACACGCAGCAAACGGTCACGTTCGGCATCCGGGCTGGCGGGCAGGCTCACGGGATCGGCAGCCAAACGGGCCTCGATCTTCGCGATCAGGTCTTCTTTCCAGGCCAGCCGCTGAACCTGCCATGCGCCGAGAAAAAGCAGGATCGAGACACCGACGACGCCAAGGACAATCGGAGCGATGACGCCCCTGCGCCATTGTCCGGCCTTCTGTTTGTTCAAGAGTCCATTCCCTCAAATGCAAACCGCCGCCCGAAACCGGACGGCGGCAAAACGCGCATGTGAGGGAGGTCAGCCACCCCAGATGTAGACGCAGGCGAACAGGAACAG
>CAYYZH010000211.1:0-6571 GCA_964475765.1 uncultured Limibaculum sp. | reverse complement strand
ACCCGATATGTTGCTCCGGCTTGAAGTCACCATTGCGGGCCCGCATCAGGCAGACGAAGAGGAAGATCGTACCCACCAGCACATGGAAGCCGTGGAAGCCGGTCGCCATGAAGAAGACCGCGCCGTAGACATTGCCGGAGTAGCTGAACGCCGCGTGGCTGTACTCATAGGCCTGAAACATTGTGAACACCGCACCGAGAAGGCAGGTGAAGAGCAGTCCCCAGATCAGACCGGAGCGCTTGCCCTCGATCAGGTCATGGTGCGCCCAGGTGACGGTGCAGCCCGACAACAGCAGGATCAGCGTGTTGATCAGCGGCAGATCCCATGCATCGAAGGTCTCGATCCCTTCCGGTGGCCAGACGCCATTGGGCCCAACCGATGTCGCGATGTCGGACGCCTCGACGCCGACCATTGGGAAGATCGCAAACTTGAAGAACGCCCAGAACCATGCCGAGAAGAACATCACCTCGGACATGATGAACATGATGAAGCCCATGCGCAGGCCGATCCGCACGACGGGCGTGTGATCGATCCCGTTGCCCTCGGCAACCACGTCGCGCCACCAGACATACATGGTGTAGAGCACGATCGCGAGGCCGATGACGAAGATGAACGGGGTCATCCCTTTCATCAGGAAGATGCCACCGGTGAGCATGACAAACCCACCAGCCGCGCCGAGGAAGGGCCACGGGCTGGGATCGATGATGTGATAGTCGTGATTCTTCTCGTGAGCCATCGGGTCCTCCGTATCAGCCGCCTGCAGCGGCTGTGGTCTCGGGCGTCGAGAGCCGGGCGCTCTCGTCTATCTCGGTCTCGAAAAATGTATAGGACAGCGTGATCGTGTGCACGTCCTGGGTTTCGGCATCGGCAACCATTTCAGGGTCAACAAAGAAGGTCACCGGCATGGTCACGGTCTCGCCGGGCTGAAGCACCTGCTGGGTAAAACAGAAACAGTCGATCTTGACAAAATAGCCGCCGATCGACAGCGGCGTGACGTTGAAACTGGCAGTGCCCGCGATCGGACGATCGGTGGGGTTGTGGGCCTCGTAGAAGGCCAGACCCGTCTCGCCAATGCGCACGGTCTTGGTGTTCTGAACCGGTTTGAACGTCCAGGCCATGTCGCGCGAGATCGAGGCGTCGAAGCGCACGGTCACTTCCTGATCGAGGATGACGTCTGAGGCGTCCGCAGACACCTGAGTGGTGCCACCAAAGCCCGTGACGCGGCAGAACCAGTCGTAGAGCGGGACCGCAGCCCAGGCCATCGCGGTCATGCCGCAGACAACGCCCACAAGCGGGATCAGGGTGCGGGTATGGTTCGGTTTCGCCATCGCGCCCTACCCCCGGACCCAGGACATCAGGGCATCGCCCCACGTCGCGCCCGCAGTTGGGTTGCCAGCATCGGGGCCCATTTTGACCAACGTCACGGCAAAGAGCAGCACAGCAAGAGCGGCCAAGGCCGCGAGCACACCGAGATTGCGGCCCCGGCGGCGTTGATGCAGTTCGTGCTCCTGTCGGATCGCCATATCAGAACCAGACCGGCCAGCCGAACGGGCCGGTGATGGCGCGCAGCAACGCATCCGCAATCAGGGCGCCGAAGACGGCGAAGAGGTAGATGATTGATGTGCCGAAAAGACGCTTTTCCATCGCGTACTTGTCCGACCGGGCGTCATCTTCGCCGCGGCGCGAGACATGCCAGGATTCGGTCAGGAGCTTGGCGCTGGCCGCTGTGGCCACCAGCAGATAGATCGGTCCGCCAGCGCTCGAGAATGCAGGTGCGATGGCGATGGGAAAGAGCGCAAGCGCATACCAGAAGATCTGGCGGCGCGTTGCGGCCTCGCCAGCCACGACCGGCAGCATGGGCACACCGACGCGCGCGTAGTCGCCATTTCGAAACAGCGCCAGCGCCCAGAAATGCGGCGGCGTCCAAAGGAAGATCACAAGGAAAAGGAGCACGGAGGCAATTGTCACGTCGCCCGTCATGGCAGCCCAGCCGATCATCGGCGGGAATGCGCCAGCGGCGCCCCCGATTACGATGTTCTGCGGCGTTGAGCGTTTCAGCCACATCGTGTAGATCACGGCGTAGAAGAAGATGGTGAACGCCAGAAGGCCGGCCGCGAGCAGGTTCGCGAAGATCGCCAACATGGCAACCGACAGGATCGACAGCCCGAGACCGAGCGCCATGGCCTCACCCGCCTCGACCGCGCCGGAAGGCACGGGCCGTTTGGCCGTGCGCTCCATTTCGGCGTCGATGTCCGCGTCCCACCACATGTTCAGTGCGCCCGAAGCGCCCGCCCCGACCGCGATACAGATCAGGCAGGCGAAGGCAACGACAGGGTGCTGCGTGCCCGGTGCCGCGACAATCCCGGCCAGCGCCGTGAACACGACAAGGGTCATCACCCGGGGCTTCAAAAGCCGCCAATAATCGTTGAAAGACGCATCACCGGGATGCGTCCTTGCGACTTGGCTATGGGCGGTGATGTCTGTCACTGAACGCTACCTAAATCGTGTTGGGTTGCCGAGCCGACGAGCCCGAGGATTAACTCTGCAGTTACTCCGCCGCCGCGAACTGGTTCTTGGGCTCATCGCGCATGTTCGAGGCGGTCTCGAGCACCCATGTCTCGTAGTCGTCCTCTTCCATGACTTCGACAACGATCGGCATGTAGGAGTGATCCTTCCCGCACAGCTCCGAGCATTGGCCGAAGTAGACGCCGACCTCTTCCGCGCGGAACCACGTCTCGTTGATCCTGCCCGGCATCGCGTCGATCTTCGAGCCAAAGGACGGGATGGTCCAGGCGTGGATCACGTCCGATGCGGTCACCAGAACATGGACATTGGCGTTCACCGGCACCACGACGCGTGTATCGGTCGCCAGCAGGAATTCGTCCTCGGTGTAGCCGTTCTCCTCCAGCTCGTCCTTGGTCAGCATGAAGGCGTCGAACTCGATTTCCTCATCCGGGTACTCGTAGCTCCAGTACCACTGGTTGCCGGTCACCTTGATCGTGACATCCGGCTCCGGCACTTCGAGTTGCAGGAACAGCAGCTTCAGCGATGGGATCGCGATGATGATCAGGATCAGGACCGGTGCCGTCGTCCAGGCGATCTCGAGACCGGTATGGTGCGTAAACGTCGCCGGGTCCGGATTGGCCTTGCGATTATACTTCAGGATGACGATGCCCAGCAGGACCACGATGAAGAGCGTGATCAGCCCGATGATGATGTGCAGGAAGTCATCGAGCCAGATGATGTCGTTCATCACCGGGGTCACGCCCTCCTGGAAGTGGTGCCCGCCAGGGATTGGTTTGCCGGCGACACCCTCGGCCATTGCCGTGCCTTGCATCAGCAATCCGAGCCCGAACGCCGTCACCATGCCCATCAACCGATTCATCGCGTGCCTCGCTTTTTCGTCACATGCCTCCCGCAGGTCTTGACCCTTGGGGGCGGACAACAGATCCTTTAGCCTCGTGTATCACCACACCGGCCTTGCCAGCGCAATAATCTGCTTTGCGGCATACCGCCGCTCTGAGGCGGAATATCCCGCTTCGAGGCCGTGAAATGGAGCAGAATCGGATGCCGGCAACTGAGACATTCCGCCCTTTCGAAACGCATCTCGACGAGCAGAAAAGCCTGGGCATTCTGCACGATGCCGTGGCGGGGGCAGATGACGGCGAGTTGTTCATCGAGCGGCGCACGGGGGAAGCACTGTCGTTCGATGACGGGCGACTGCGCAATGCGTCCTACGATTCCACCGAAGGGTTCGGGATGCGCACGGTCCGGGCCGGGGCAGTTGGCTACGCCCATGCGATGGAGTTCTCCGAAGCCGCCCTGAAGCGCGCGGCGACAAGCGCCCGAACCGCGGCACGGCAAGGTGGCGGGGTGATCGCGGCCCCTCCTCCCGGAACGAACGCGCGGCTTTACGATGATACCAGCCCGGTCAGCGAAATGCCGCTTGGTGGCAAGATCGACATTCTGCGCGAAATCGACGCCTATTTGCGCAGTGCAGATCCCCGTGTCGTGCAGGTCAGCGCCAATCTGACCGCCAGCCATCAGGAAATCGAGATCCTGCGCCCTGAAGGCGGACGGGTCTCCGACCGACGTCCGCTGTCGCGGCTCAATATCTCGGTCATCGTCGAACGGGATGGACGGCGCGAAACCGGCTCGGCGGGTGGAGGCGGGCGCCATGGCCTCGGACGGCTGATCACGCCGGAAAGCTGGAAGACAATGGCGGACGAGGCTCTGCGGGTCGCGCTCGTGAACCTCGACGCAGAGGATGCGCCTGCGGGCGTCATGGACGTTGCCCTTGGCGCGGGCTGGCCCGGTATCCTGCTGCACGAGGCAATCGGGCATGGTCTTGAAGGCGACTTCAACCGCAAGGGCACCTCGGCCTTTACCGAGTTGATGGGCAAGCGGATTGCGGCGCCGGGCGTGACCGTGGTCGATGATGGCACCCTGCCCGACCGGCGCGGCTCGCTCAGCATCGATGACGAGGGCACGCCGACCAATTGCACCACGCTGATCGAGGACGGCATTCTGGTCGGCTATATGCAGGACCGCCAGAACGCGCGCCTGATGAATGTGCCCGCAACCGGCAACGGGCGACGCCAGAGCTTTGCCCATGTGCCAATGCCGCGCATGACCAACACGATCATGCAAAGCGGCACGGCAGATCCCGCCAGCATCGTTGCCGAGGTCGAGGACGGGATCTACGCGGTGAACTTCGGCGGCGGACAGGTCGACATTGCGAACGGCAAGTTCGTGTTCTCCTGCACCGAGGCGTACCGAGTAAAGGGCGGCAAGGTTCTGCACCCCATCAAGGGCGCGACGCTGATCGGCGACGGTCCCTCGGCGCTTCAGCAGATCCGCGCGGTCGGCAACGATATGGAGATGGATCCCGGCATCGGAACCTGCGGCAAGAACGGGCAAGGGGTGCCGGTCGGTGTCGGCCAGCCAACTCTCCTGATCGGCGGTCTGACCGTTGGCGGCGCTGCGACCTGATTGGATGGACCACCGGGCCCTCATCGCGAGCATTCCGGTGGAGAAGCGGCGCACTCTGCTGGCGCAATCCGATGCGCCCGGCCTTGGACGGCTCGCGGTGCATCTGGGCCTTGTGATCCTCGGAGGGGTGTGGGTATTGGCAGGCTGGCCGCTTTGGCCGCTGGTCATGGTGCTTCAGGGCGTGCTGCTGGTGTTCCTGTTCACCACATTGCACGAGACCATTCACGGCACCGCCTTTCGCACGGGCGGGATCAACACCGCAGTCGCCCATCTCTGCGGTTTTCTCGCGGTGCTGCCCGCCAATCATTTTCGCTATTTCCACTTCGCTCATCACCGGTTCACCCATGACCCGGAGCGCGATCCGGAACTGGAAGGCACCAAGCCGGACACGCTTCGTGGGCATCTGATCTACCTCACGGGCTGGTCGGAATGGCGGTGGCGGCTGAAATCGATCGCCAAACAGGCGCGCGGGGTCTGTACCGACGCTTACATCCCCGCGCGCGGTCACGACCGGGTGACGCGGGATGCGCAGATCTACATTCTCGGCTATGCCGGGCTGGTGATCGGCTCGGTTCTGGTGGGCTCTTCCGCCCTCCTTTGGATCTGGGTTCTGCCCTCATTGCTCGGGCAACCCTTCATGCGCGCCTACCTGCTGGCCGAGCACACCCGGTGCCCCCATGTCGCCAATATGCTGGAGAACACGCGCACGACGTTCACCAACCGGTTCGTGCGATACTTCGCATGGAACATGCCCTACCATGCCGAGCACCACGCCTATCCTGCCATTCCATTTCACAAACTGCCCGAGTTTCACCGCGTAACCGAAGCCCATCTGGCCCAGACGGCGGAAGGCTACACAAGCTTCAATCGGGACCATATGATGTCGCTCGGCAACAAAGGCCCTCAAGATGAGGCGATTGTGTGAGATCAAGCGGTTAGCGGACAGACCTGAACAATCCGCGAACATGCTTCCCATCGGCGCGCGACCCCGTTATGGTGCGCGCAATGAACGAGCAGTACATGTCGGATGACGCGTTCGAAGCGTATGACGTCCCGCTGTCGCAGCGCGCGGCGGCGGCGGCTCCCTATCTTGATGGGCTGAACGCACCTCAGATCGAGGCCGTGGAGACACTCGATGGCCCGGTGCTGGTGCTGGCCGGTGCAGGCACAGGCAAGACCCGTGCGCTGACGACTCGGCTTGCCCATCTGATCCACACACAGCGCGCCTGGCCCAGCCAGATCCTTGCCGTGACCTTCACCAACAAGGCCGCGCGGGAGATGAAAAACCGCGTGGGCGGTTTGATCGGCGGCGCGGTCGAAGGAATGCCATGGCTCGGCACCTTCCACTCGATCTGCGTCAAGATCCTGCGCCGGCATGCCGAACTGGTGGATCTCAAGTCAAACTTCACCATTCTCGACACCGACGACCAGATCCGCCTGATCAAGCAGTTGCTGGAAGCTGAAGGCGTCGATCACAAGCGCTGGCCTGCCCGGATGTTCGCCTCGATGCTGGATCGGTGGAAGAACAAGGCGCTGGGGCCCAAGCGTGTCCCGCCCGATGAATGCGGCTTCCGCCCGA
>CAYYZH010000210.1:0-7533 GCA_964475765.1 uncultured Limibaculum sp. | reverse complement strand
TCGAGAGCGGGGTCGACCTGTCCGAAGATCTGGAACTCGACTTCCAGCCCGAAGGTCGCCGAGAGCCCCACGGTGCCAAGCTGCGAGATCGCCCTGCGCAGAACTTCACGCGCTGAAAACTCCACTGGCATTCCATATCGATCGACAACGTTGCAAATGAGGAAGGCCGAATGCGGCGACCACGGGATCACACGGAACGTGGCGGGGTCGGGCGCGCAGATCACGTCACTTGCACCCGCGAGCGGCAGATCACCGACTGCCGCGTTTTCGTTCCAGACTGGAAACACTGTCCTTTGCGCGGTGTCCTTGAGCAGCAGCGTCGAGGGCATGCCGATTCCAGAAGCGAAGGCCGATGCCGCTGCACGTGCCGTCAGGGTCTTGCCGCGCAGAACCCCGTGCGGGTCGGGGAAGACCATTCGAATGGTCTCGATCCCTTCGGTTTTGATCCGCCGGATCACATCCGCGGCTAGGGAGACCGCCGCCTCGCTATAGTGGCCTGAAGTCGCTAGTTTGCCCCGGCGCAGATGGTCACTGGTCTCGTCCGTCATCTAGACCTTTGCATCCCAGGGACAGGCCGCACGGCGGGACATATCCGCCTTGTGGCTGGCTGCGCGCCACTCCCGGGTATCGGCAATCGCATCGTTCGAAAGGGGACCCGTGATCTCGGCAGTCACCGCGTTTTGCATTGGCAGATCCGCACTCCGGCCCTCGGCCACCGCCTCGATGGCCTCACGCAGCATTTTGCGATAGCGGATGATGGCTGCATCAGAGCGACCGAGATGTTCCTGAGTGCGATCCTGAATGGCACCCATCCCTTCGACCGCCCATTGGTCGTGCACGTTGATATCTAGCCCCATGCCTGTATATGTCTTGGTCGCCTGCTCAGTTGGATCATAGTGATAGTTGTTGGTCCGGTTTTTCAGCGGCGCATAGGTCGGCAAGGCATGCTCCTGCAACCGCTGAGCGCGCATCAGGTCCTTGTCGACCGGGTTCTTGAAGCTTGTGAACATCGTGAACCAATAGCAATTTTCATCATCCACCGGCACATGCCATTGGGTGATGATCATCTCGCGCGACATCGGAATGCAGATCGCCTCGGGGAATATCTGATTGGTCACGCGCACATGGGTCAGGTCGTTCTCCATGTGCCTCAGCGCTGTTATCTTCAGTCCATAGTCGGTCTGATCGACATTGATTTTCGGACAGGGATATTCGCGCAGCACTCGCGTCATCGGCATGTTTGTGCCCGCCGCCGTGTCGCGGAACTGCTTGCCATAGCCCTCGTCCGGGTCTTCATCCTCGAGGAACCTGTGCAGGAAGGAGGCATGTGCAGGGTCGATTCCGATCTCGAGTGCCTGCAGCCAGTTGCATTCCCAAAGTCCTTTGAAGGCGAAGACATGGCTGTCGGGCGCACGGAAACAGTCGAAATTCGGAATTGCGGGCGGATCGCCGGGGCCGAGATAGGCGAAGATCACGCCCTTCGTTTCGAGGACCGGATAGACTGGTCCGTCCGCATCGACCACGATTTCGCTGGCGTCCGGGTAGTGTATCGGCGCTTCGTCTGCCGCAGTGTGGCGGGTCGCTAGCATCAGATCGCCAGCGTCATTGCGGACCAGCGCAAGGCGCTCCCCCATCAGGTTCACGGGCACCTTGTCGCCGTGCTCCAACTCTTCGACGAGCGCCGCAGGTTGCCAGTAAAGGCGCAGAACCGCTCCGGCCTCTGAGCCCGGGCCAATCCTGGTGATCTGATCGTTCAACGCCTGACTGATCATCGCTTAACTCTCCGCTTGGGGAATTCGCGCATAGATTTGACCGTTCGCCTCCCGCACCGGGATAATGGGGACCCTGATCTGAGTGTACATGGTCGACCCCTCCGGCTCGGCGGGCTGTTCCACGCACTGCCCCGTGCGGTCAAAATGCCAGCCGTGAAAGGGGCAGCGTAACCCGTTATCTTCGAGACGACCAAAGCAGAGATCCGCCCCCCGGTGCGGACAATGCCGCCCGATGAGGCCGAGCTCACCCTCTTCATCCCGGAACAGCACGTAGCGTTTACCACCGAGCGCCACGGGAATAAGCGGGCGCTCCCCGTCAAGCGCCGCAGTGGATGCGATGACCTGCCAAGGATCCGAAGGTTGAGGAGCTCGTGTTTCCTGCGACGTCATTCACTCTGTTGATCTGGTACAAAAAGTTCGTTAATTGAACATTAATTCGTTAATTGAGAGAGTATCCGCGATCCGGGAGGCCCGTCAACATGCCAAATCGGGAGAGCGCAAGCACCTTTGCCAAAGGTCTGCGTGTGCTCGAATGCTTCGAGACGGGCCGCTCAGATCTGACGATGGCGGATGTCGCGCAGATCACTGGCTTTGACCGGGCGGCTGCGAGGCGTCTTTGCCTGACGCTGGAAGACAATGGTTACCTGATCAGAACCAACCGCACCTTTCGGCTGGCGCCGAGGGTGATCGCCATTGCGGGCGGGTATCTCGCATCAAATGATATAGGCAAGTCGGTCCAGCCCATCCTGAACCAATGTGCGGAGGAATTGCAGGGGGAGATCTCGCTCGCTCTGCGTGACGGCACCCGCGCCATCTACGTTGCACGGTCCGCCGTAGGGTCGGCGCGCCTTTCGCTCGGGTTTTCGGTTGGCAGCACCCTGCCACTTTTGCCGACGTCAATCGGACGTATGCTTCTGGCCGTCACGCCTCTCGAGCGACGCGAACAGATTTTGCAGGAGAGCGTGCCGGAGAGGTTCACGGAAGCCACCGACACCGATGTGTCTTCCCTCCGGCAACGGATCGAGCAAGCCGCCCGTGATGGGTACACCTATGCCGTTGGCGAATTCGAGGTGGGCGCGACCGGATTGGCCGTCCCACTCCAGCCCATCGGAGGCAGTGAAGCGGTTCTGGGCACCACGGCCTCGATCAACCGGTTCGCTCGTGAGGGAGAGTTGGATAGGGCGCTCGACACCCTGCGACGGGCGGCGATGATCCTTCGCAGATAGGACGTTCGCCGTAAGCAACTGCGATCCCTTGAAGTTTTCGATTTGGCTTTGACCGAGGTGCGGCAAAATTCAGCGCCACGCGCCCAACAGTTTTTCTTGTGCAGCGCGATATTGCGTTGCAGCATATCGCAATGGACAACGCCATCCTCAAGATCGCTGTGGTCGAGGCCGACCGGGACCGCGCGCTTATGATTGTCGATGGCCTCAAGGATGCGGGCAATTGCGACGTGACCGTCATCGGTGATGCGTCGGGCCTCGAACGCCGCCTCGCAGACCTCAGCCCGGATGTCGTGCTGATCGACCTCTCCGATCCCAACCGCGACACGCTGGAGCAACTGGCACTCGCTTCCGCGCCCACGCAGCGCCCCGTGGCAATGTTTGTCGATCGGACCGACAGCGGTGCGACACGCTCGGCCATCGATGCCGGTGTCAGCGCCTATGTTGTAGATGGTCTGCGTAAAGAAAGGATAAAGCCGGTACTCGATGCCGCCATCGCGCGGTTTCAGGTTTTTTCCCGCATGCGCAAGGAGTTGGAAACCACCAAGGCCGCACTCGCTGAGCGCAAGATCATTGACCGCGCCAAGGGCCTCTTGATGAAGGCCAAGGGGATAGGTGAGGACGAAGCCTACGGTCTGCTGCGCAAGACGGCGATGGACCAGGGCCGCAAGGTGGCCGACGTCGCGCAATCGCTGGTGACCGCGGCGGACCTCCTCTCGTGAACCTTGAACGGATCGTCTGCGGGTTCATTCCCCTCGTCGATTGTGCGCCTTTGGTGGTGGCGCGCGAGTTGGGATTTGCGTCCGAAGAGGGCCTCGATCTGGTGCTCGAAGCGCAACCCTCCTGGTCGGCCATCCGCGATAAACTCGCCTTCGGAGACCTCGATGCAGCGCACATGCTGTCGGTGCTTCCGGTCGCGATGTCGATCGGTCTGGGCGGCGTGGCGATGCGCATCGACGCGCTCTCCGTCCTTTCGGTCAATGGCGATGTGATCGGCGTCTCGTCCGAGATTTCCCAGCGTATGCAGGGACTTGGTGCCATGCGTGGGGAGAACCCGGCGGCTTCCGTCGGGCAGGCGTTGATCGCGGCAGCGCCCGGCCGCCTGCGGGTTGGCGTACCCTTCCCGTTCTCGATGCATGCCGAGCTTTTGTATTATTGGCTGTCGGCTCTGGGGCACGAAGCGCCGCGCGATCTGGACGTCAGAACGGTGCCACCATCGCATATGGCGCGGGCCATCGCGGATGGTGAGGTCGATGCCTTTTGTGTGGGCGAGCCGTGGGGCAGCGTTGCCGTGGACAGCGGTGCGGCGGAGATCATTCTGCCCGGCTCGGCCATCTGGTCCTTTGCGCCGGAGAAGGTTCTGGCTGTGCGTCACGACTGGGCCGAGGAGCGCAAGGACAGCGCCCTGCGCCTCATCCGGGCGCTCTGGCGGGCGGCACGCTGGCTGGGTGAGGAGAAGAACCGGCTGACCGTTTCCGACCTGCTGGCACGGCCTGAATATCTCAACCAGCCTGCCGAGTTGATCGACAACACGCTGTCCGGTCACATGGTCCTTTCGAAGGCCGGTGCTCCGGTGAAAGTGCCGGATATCATAGAGTTTTTTGACCGCGCAGCGACATTTCCCTGGCGCAGTCAGGCGGCCTGGATTGCAACCCGATGGGCCGCGCGGGCCGGGATCGACCGGGACGATGCGGTCGCGGCGGCGCGGGCCTCTTACCGTGCGGACCTCTACCGCGAGGCGCTGCAACCCGTGGGCGCCGACATCCCCGGCGCTTCGGAAAAGCTGGAAGGCGCTCTGGAAGTCCGGACGGAAGTTGCCTCGACCCGGGGCGAGATGTTCCTCGGGCCAGACCGATTCTTTGACGGACAGATCTTCGATCCGTCAAAACTCGATTAATTCCACCACAACCAAACGGCCCGCTTTGGAGCTGGGATTCACCCCGTATGGCAAGCGTATGGCACCTGTACAGCAAGCGTATGGCAGGTGTCTGGCACCTGTATGGCAGGCGTATGTACAAAAAGTCGGCACCGGGTTGCGCCGCAGTTTTCCACAGACTGGAAAAAATCCCTTGATATCGCGCTGCACAAGATTACCCTGCAGCGCAGGAAGGGCAACGGCGTCCTCCGCATAACACTACCCTCAAAGATGTGGGAATCCGAGCAAGGCTGCTCGATCAGGCGTGCTTCATGTGCGCTGGGATCGTGCGGCCATTTTTTGTTTGCCGTCTTTGTACGGCATCATGACGGAGACAGGACATGAAGGTCTTCACCCGGATTGCAGCCGTTGCATTGGCTGCGTTCGCATTGCCCGCCCAGGCGGAGCTTTTGGACGTCGAAAAGGACGAGCTGAAATTTGGCTTCATCAAGCTGACGGACATGGCGCCGTTGGCGGTTGCCTACGAGAAGGGATATTTCGAGGACGAGGGGCTCTTCGTCACGCTCGAGCCGCAGGCCAACTGGAAGGTGCTGCTGGACCGCGTGATTGATGGTGAGCTTGACGGCGCGCACATGCTGGCCGGCCAGCCGCTGGCGGCGACCATCGGCTATGGCACCGAGGCGAATATCATCACGCCGTTCTCGATGGATCTGAACGGCAACGGCATCACGGTCTCGAACGAGATCTGGGCCGAGATGAAAGAGAATATCCCGCACCGCGACGGCAAGCCGGTCCACCCCATCTCAGCGAGCGCGCTGAAGCCGGTGGTCGAGAGCTATGTTGCCGATGGCAAGCCCTTCAATATGGGCATGGTCTTCCCGGTCTCGCCCCACAATTACGAGCTTCGGTACTGGCTGGCAGCAGGCGGCCTGAAGCCGGGGTATTACTCGCCCGAGAACATCACCGGGCAGATTGATGCCGACGTTCTTCTGAGCGTCACGCCCCCACCACAGATGCCCGCAACCCTCGAGGCCGGCACGATCTATGGTTACTGCGTTGGCGAGCCGTGGAACCAGCAGGCGGTCTTCAAGGGGATCGGCGTGCCGGTGATCACCGATTACGAGATCTGGAAGAACAACCCGGAGAAGGTCTTCGGCATCACCGCTGAGTTTGCCGAGCAGTATCCGAACACCACGCTGGCGCTGACTAAGGCGCTGATCCGGGCCGCGATCTGGCTGGATGAGAACGACAACGCCAACCGCCCCGAAGCGGTCGAGATCCTGAGCCGGTCCGAATATGTTGGAGCGGATTACGAGGTGATCGCCAACTCGATGACCGGGTTCTTTGAATACGAGAAGGGCGACCGCCGTCCGGCGCCTGATTTCAACGTCTTCTTCCGGTACAACGCAACCTATCCCTATTACTCGGACGCCATCTGGTACCTGACCCAGATGCGCCGCTGGGGTCAGATTGCCGAGCAAAAGCCAGACAGCTGGTACGACGAGATGGCCAGAGAGGTCTACAAGCCCGGGATCTATCTCAAGGCCGCGCGGATGCTGGTTGATGAAGGTCTTGCGCCCGAAGCCGGGTTCCCCTGGGACACCGATGGCTACAAGCCCGCGACCGACGAGTTCATCGACGAAGTCAAGTTCGATGGCCGCCAACCGAACGCCTATCTCGATGCGTTTCCCATCGGGCTGAAGGGCGCACAGAAAGTCGTCGGCAACGAAGTAGAGGGCTAAGGCCCACTCCAAGGCGCTCCCCGGCCTTCCTCCCAACCTACTCCGGGGAGCGCCTCATTTTCATGCATGAGGCAGTGACATGACCGCTCTTACCGAGCAGAGCATTCCCGATGAGACCGCCCGCGCCGAGCGCCGTGCGCGTCTTTTCACACGGATCAACAAGGCCGACGGCTACTTTCAGGTGATCGGCATGAGCTGGATCACGCCGGTCCTGCGCGCCGCTGCGGGCGATAATCCCAGCGCGCAAGTCAAGGAAATCTGGCGGCTGCTGGGTGTGCCGGTTCTGGCGATCATTGCGTTTCTGGCGGCGTGGGGCTGGCTGGCTCCGCAGGTGCAGACCTCTCTGGGTGCGATCCCCGGGCCTGCGCAGGTCTGGGAGCAAGTCGGCAACCTGCACGAGGACCATGTGCGCGAGCGCGAGAAGGCGGACGCCTTCTATGAGCGCCAAGACGTGCGCAACGAAAAGCTGGTCGCGGCGGGCAAGGAAGATCGCGTGAAGTGGCGCGATTATACCGGCAAGCCGACCTATTACGACCAGATCTGGACGAGCCTGCAGACCGTGTTCTTCGGCTTCCTGCTGGCGACCATCATCGCGGTGCCGATCGGCATCATGTGTGGGCTGAGCCCGATTGCAAACGCGGCCTTCAATCCGATCATCCAGATTTTCAAGCCGGTCTCGCCGCTGGCCTGGCTCCCGATTGTGACCATGGTCGTCTCCGCGGTTTATGTGACCAATGACGGAACGTTCTCGAAGTCGTTCCTGAACTCGGCGATCACCGTGACGCTCTGTTCGCTCTGGCCGACGCTGATCAATACGGCACTGGGCGTGGCGAGCATCGACAAGGATCTGGTGAACGTCTCCAAGGTGTTGAAAATGAACACATGGACCAAGATCACCAAGCTGGTCTTGCCCTCCGCAC
>CAYYZH010000209.1:0-7582 GCA_964475765.1 uncultured Limibaculum sp. | reverse complement strand
TTGGTGATCCGGGGAAAGATCGAACTGTCTGCCACACGCAGCCGCTCAATCCCGACAACGCGGCATTCCGGATCAACGACTGCCAGCGGGTCATCCCTCCGCCCCATCCGACACGTGCCACAGGGATGATATGCACTCTCGGCGTGCTCCCGGATGACCGCATCCAGAGCGTCATCCGATTGCGCCGCATCGCCGGGTTGAATCTCATGTCCGCGATAAGGATCGAAGGCTGGCTGAGCGAAGATCTCCCGGGTCAAACGAACACAATAGCGAAAATCTATCCAGTCCTGATCCGTCGACATGTAGTTGAACTCGATCCTCGGCGCTTCCGCGGGATCGGCTCCGCGCAGGCTGATCTGCCCCCGCGACGGTGAACGCATCGGGCCGACATGCGCCTGAAATCCGTGCCCCTCTGCCGCAACCTGCCCATCATAGCGCACGGCAAGGGGCAGGAAATGAAACTGGATGTCCGGGTAGTCAACACCTGCTCGCGAGCGCAGAAAAGCCGCGCTTTCAAACTGGTTTGATGCCCCCGGACCGGTTCTCCGGAGCAACCATTCCAGCCCGACGCGGGCCTTGCCGAAAAGGGACCAGTACTTGAACAGGGTGATCGGCTGGAGACAGGCCTGCTGAATGTAAAGCTCAAGATGGTCCTGCAGGTTCTGCCCGACGCCGGGCCGGTCCGCGACCACCTCAACGCCGTGCTCTGCAAGATGCGCCCCCGGGCCAATCCCTGACAGCATCAAGAGCTTGGGCGAATTGATGGCCGATGCCGCGAGGATCACTTCACGATTTGCCCGGACGGTTTCGACCTTTCCACCGCGCTCAATCTCGACACCGACCGCGCGGCCCTCTTCGATCATCACACGTCGGGCGAAACAGCGGAGCAGATCCAGATTGGAACGCGTCAGGGCCGGCTTGAGATAAGCATTCGCCGCCGACCAGCGCTGCCCCTGCCAGATCGTCTGCTCCATCGGGCCGAAGCCCTCTTGTTTCTCACCGTTATAGTCGTCGGTCAGTTCGAACCCAGCTTGCCGTCCGGCTTCGACAAAGGCTTGGTGAAGGGGGATCTGCCGCGTGCCGCGGGTGACATGTAACGGCCCATCCCTGCCCCGCCACGCAGGGTCCCCGCCATGCCCGCAGTCATGCCACGTCTCCATCCGGTCAAAATACGGTGCGACATCGGCAAACGACCAGCCTTCGGCACCGCACTCTGCCCAATGGTCGAAATCCTTCGCATGGCCGCGAACATAGACCATGCCGTTGATCGACGACGACCCTCCGATGACCTTGCCGCGCGGACAGACCAGCCTGCGCCCTCCAAGATGTGGTTCGGGTTCGGACACATATCCCCAGTCGTAACGCGCCATGTTCATTGGAAAACTCAGCGCGCCCGGCATCTGGATCAACGGCCCCCAGTCCGAACCGCCATACTCCAGAACCAGGACGGAATGCCCGGCTTCGCTTATCCGGGCCGCCATGGCCGACCCCGCCGAGCCGGATCCTACAATCACATAGTCAGCCTGCATCGAGTGTCCTGTCGCGGATGCAGGCAGGCCGCATCAGGCCATATTGGCATGTCGGGGCGGGCAGGAGTGGGCCGAATGAGGAGGCACGCCAGTCGAACGACATCAGACCATGCGCAACGGCTCGAAACTCACCATGACATGCTCAGCGAACGCCGGACGCATGGTGAGACGTGCATAATAGGCATCCAGGCGGGGCGAGCGGGTCTTATCGAACACCAGCGTCTGATAGCGATAGAGCAGGTGGCCGGTGAAGATATCGGCGAAGGTAAACTCTTCGCCCGCGACCCAAGGCCCTTCCCCAAGGCGATGGTCCAGCATGGTGATCAGCGGCATCAGGTTTTCGGCGGCCGCTTGTACGCTTTCGCCACCCTCGCCTGCGGGATGGCGCAGCAACTGCCAGAAGATCGGCTGGGCGAAAGCCGGCGCGAGCGTGACCTTGGTCCACTCAGCCCAGATATCGAGGGGCGCACGCGCGGCCGGGTCCGCAGGCCAGAACGCCTCGTTGCCATACCGCGCTGAAAGATACCGCACGATGGCCCCGGATTCGAACATGACGACATCGCCGTCGCGCATCGCAGGAACCCGGCCCATCGGGTTCATCTCGAGAAACTCCGGCGTATCCGTACCGCCATACCGGTGTCCGTAGTCGAGCCTCTCATGCGCAAGCTCCAGCTCGCCGATTGTCCACATCACCAACTGCACGTTGGATGATGTGGCGCGTCCATAGACCGTAATCATGAGATCCCCCATCCCGAAAACCGGCGCATGCCTGTCACCGCGAAAACTCGCATTTCAGACTTGCAATCCGCACCTGTCAAAGTGTCGAAGTCAATCCCGCTTGTATTGCAGATGCGCGGTTTTCTGGCGCCTGGGCTGCGCGCTAGGCTGACAAAACGCCCGGTCAGACACCGCATCAGACGCTTAAGGGCAATCGCCCAAGAGGGTCACTTCCGAGATATCGCGAGGACGGATCGCAAGGCGATTGGTCCAGAGGACGCTATCTTCACCGTCGAAGAACTCTTCGTCCAGCGCCTGCTCGCGTTGATCGCCAAGCGTAAGGATCGAACTTGCAAAGGGCACGTTCAACGGCGTGTACGGCACCAGGGATTCGACAATGATGACACTGTCGAGGGTGCCGATCATGGGATCGCTCTCGCCGGGCAGTGTCGGAATAACCGCCATGGGGATTGAAGAATTCTCCATCTCCAGCACCCCATCGCCCATCGGACAGGACCATCTCACATTGAGGTCGCCATCCGCTTCCATCCGCACACTGCTGATCCGCAGCACGTTGCGCCGACCGTCATTGGTGATCAGGCCCTGGTTCAGATTGTAGAGCTGCTCCAGAAACGCACCATCGACGGCAACTCTACGCGACATGATGTCGGCAATGGTGAAGGTTGCTTTGGCCGAGTCCGCGCGGTTGTCCCACGCTATGAACACCGCCGTGCTGAACACCAGCCAGAAGGTGATCAGCGGCAGCCAGATCATGAACTCTACGGTCATCGAGCCGCGCTCATCGCGCAAAAACGCCCGGATCATGGAACACATACGCATACTCCCGCTCAGTCCGGCGGTTCGTTCAGGAAGGCCGACTGGGCCTGGATGGTGTACTGGCCCGGGTTGGTCGACGAGGTGCGACCCAGACGATTGCCCAGCGAGTCGACCCGGCCGTCTCCGGCAGCGACGTTGATCTGCTCGAAATCGCCGTTAACCGACGTGCGCACATTGTAGACCTGCCCGCCCCCGAAGATCGAAAACCCGAAGAGCGGATTAACCGGAAGGCAGGCTCGCACCAGCATGATCTCGGAGTTCGCGGCCGCATTGGTGTTGCCGCCAAAGGTTACGGGTGCAACTGCACCAGGCGGCACGTCTTCACAGATCACAGCTTCGGTGTTTGGGAACGCCTCACCGGGGCCGACAGCCTTCATCTCCAACAGCAGGTCGTCAAGACACGATCCGGCAATCAGGAACGCGTTGGTACAGATCTTGTGCTTAATGAACTCATGCGCCCGATCCGGGTCAGTTCCCGGCGGAAACCCGGTGGTCCGGATGTCGCGGATCGCGATGTCCAAGCCTCGCTCGAGCATCACCGCACGGGTCGCAAGCGTTCCAGCCTCTCCATAGGCAAAGATAAAGAACACAATCGCGGGGAAGATCACCACGAATTCGATGGTCGGGCCGCCCTGCTCGTCGCGCAGGAATGTCGCCCAGAGCTCTTTCAAACCTGTCATGCCTGCCATCCTCAACGCGCCAGCTTCAGGCTTTGGACCTGGCTGATGATGTTGTCGAACGCGCCAGCCAGATCCACGGCTTCTGGTGCGGGATAATAGGCGGATGGATCGCCAAGGAGGAGGTTGCCTGCGCCATCATAGGTCGCCACACACCCGGCCATAACCTCGGCCGCGCGGTTCGAGTCCGTTTCCGTAGGCGAAAAACCGAACCCGATGGTGAAGACCTTGATCCCATTTGCCAGGGCGATGTGACAGAGCCGAAGAAAGTTCTCCTGACGCTCGGCCTCATCGTCCTGCAGGTTGGCGGCATACTCGTTAAAGCTCACCCCTGACCCAAGCTCTGTTCTGGTCCGCTGCGCGAGCAGCCGATTGGAGGTGTTCTCTTCCGCCCAGAAGTCGATGTCCTCCTGAGTGTCATATTCAGATGCCAATGGCCGGTTCTGATAGCGAATGCGACCATCGGTCATGATGATCAGGTACTTTTCGACAGCCACGGATCTCAGAGGTCCGGGACGGTCCGAGAACCGGTTTTCAACAACGTTGTCTTCCACCAGTCCTTGGATCAGAGGCTGGGTGTTTGGTGCCAACAGTCCAAGACCCCATTTGATCGCCATATCACCGCCGGTGCCGTCATGACCGACAAACGAGCGGATCCGCCGCTTCAGGGCATCGGCATCAGCCGAGAAAGGCAGGATACCCAGTTCTTCATCGTTACCCGTGACAGGATCGGTGCTGGTCGTCGGACACCAGCCCCAGTTCGCTTCGTTCCCCGAAAATCCTTCAAACGAGAAGTTCTGAAAATGCGGAACCTGCGCGCGTGACCGCGCGGGCGGCAAATCCATCGTGTTGAAGTCGCTGTCGATGAACTCGATGCAGTTGGAGAAGTTGTGCGCCCGGTTGGTTTCCTCTTCCTCTTCGTCATCATTGTTCGGCTCAGGCTCGTCATCGGGAGACTGACTGAAGGAATTTGGGGGGTTGTTCAAAGTGACGCTGGCCAGTTCCTCGTAAAACGGGCCTGCATCGACATGCCCAGCGTAGGGAACCAGCGAGATTGACGCGAACTCACCCGTTTCCCCGGTGAGCAGATCGTCGACGAACGTGCTTGCCGCACCGCGAAGGACCTCAAGCCGTGTTGACGTCGTTCCGTCGAGTGCGGTTACAGTCTCGCGTGACATCGACCCCGAGATGTCAAGGGCCAGCGAAACTTCGACCCAAGCATTGCCCTCGATCGCTTCAGACCGGGCTGGCACCTTCAACGTCGGGGTGCCCACAAGGCTGAGAAACGCGGTATCGAAGTCCTCGTTCGCGACAACATCGATCCGGCGCGAAAACTGCCCGACGGTATTGCTGTCCCCGAAATCAATATCCAGCGAGTCGACCTGGCTCCCGTCGCTGTATCTGCGCCTGTCTCTGAACAGCCGGGTGTTGACGTACGCCTTTACAATGTCCTCGACATCTTCGGTCTGGTTCAGCGATGCGGCCGCGAGCACACCACGATCGAGCGAATTCTGAAGGTCCGACCGATGCGCCTCATGGCGCACGAGATCAATTGCGAGGCCGGTCGCGAAGATCAGCAGGATGAACATCGGAAGGATCAGCGTGGTAACGCCGCCCCGCTCGTCCCGGCGGAATGTGCCAAGAAGTCGATAGGCATCAGATTTCAGATTAGACATTTTCCACCCTTCGAACCCAACCGGCAGAGACGTACCGGGTAGTATGCGATCGCACTGCCCCATCACGCCAACTCACACAAGCCTACTCTAAGGTGCGATAATCTTATTTTTTGCCAGTTAAAGCAACACTCCGGAGCGCTTGCGGGCCACCTCTACCGTCAAACAAACTGTAAAAATGGCATTTTTTGGCGTTGACAACACCCCAAAACAGCGCTCATTCCATTTCGTTTCAATGGGTTAAAGGCGGAGTGTTGCCGAGAATCACGACTCTTTCACAATATCGAGTGCAGACCGCAAGCATGCAACCTAACGGCGATTATCGACACATTTCGACAAGTCTCGCACTGTGACTGCTGAAAAACTGATTCGGCTTGTTCAGTAATGACTTAGTTTATTTTCTTATTATGCAAAGTTTTATTCAAGTAATGCAAAAAAGAAAATTCCAAATTGCAAAACCACAAAGCGCCTTAACTGGCGCCACCGTTGAGAGCGGCACCTCCAAACACTCGGTTCTTCGAGCAAGCAATCGGCGAAATGGCTCAGGTTCTTATCCCCGTCTGCGGACGGGATCGTCAGGCTGTGTTTCTCAAGCTGTCATAGCTGACCATCACATGTTGACGGTACGCCGGACGTTCGGTCAGTCGGGCATAATAGGCATCAATGTTCGGTGCCGGGACCTTCACAAATTCCATGGTCTGATACCGGAAGAGGACATGCCCTGCCATGACGTCTGCAAAGCAAAGGGTATCGCCGCCGAGATAGCTTGCCCCCTCGAGACGGGCATCGAGCCGCGGCATCAGGGCACGCAACTCAGCCGCACCAGCTTCGGCCACTGCCACGTCGCGACGTGCCTCCGGCGTCCGGATCAGTTGCCAGAACACCTTATAAATGAGGGCGGGCGAGATACTGGTCTTGATCCACTCCGCCCACATGTCGAGCGCCGCCCGCTGTGCCGGATCCCCCGGCCAGAAACTTTCGTCACCATAGCGCGCACCGAGATAGCGCAGGATCACCGGGCTTTCCCACAGCACCGTGTCACCATCCTGCAAAACCGGAATCAGACCGTTGGGGTTCATCGCCCGATAGTCAGGATCGTCATTCCCTCCGAACGCACCGCCCCAGTCGAGACGCTCATGGGCCAGACCAAGCTCGGCCACGGCCCACATGACGGTTTGCACATTCGACGACGTCGATCGTCCCCAGATCTTCAGCATCGTGCGTCCCCTTCCGGATCATGGGCAACCGAGAGCCCGATCGCCAACCGGCCGGGATCAAGCGGCGAAACCGAGGAAAATACAATCTAAAACTATTTGAGGTGTTGCCGCTCCCGATATCATCTCTTAACGGTTGATAAACCAGAATGATGTCGGGGGAGACCACACCATGGAAATGACCGGTGAGCGCATGATCGCAGCTGATCGGCAGAGCGTCTGGGCAGCGCTCAACGACCCCGATGTGCTCAAGGCCTGCATCTCCGGATGTCAGGACATGGAGAAGACCTCGGACACCGGCTTCACGGCCAAAGTCGTCCAGAAGGTCGGACCGGTAAAGGCTACCTTCACCGGCGAGGTCGAACTGAGTGACATTGTCGAGGGCGAAAGCTACCGCATCTCCGGCAAGGGGAAGGGCGGCGCAGCCGGCGGGGCGTCCGGCGGGGCTTCGGTTCGCTTGGAGGACACCGCTGAAGGCACGCGCCTGACCTATGAGGCCGAGGCCAAAGTCACGGGCAAGATCGCACAGCTTGGCGGACGCCTGATCGACGGCTTTGCCAAGAAGATGGCGGACGACTTCTTCACCAAGTTTCAGGAACAGGTCGAAGGGTCCGGCGAGGCGTCCGAGGCCGAGGACACCGACGGCGACCGCATCGACATGGAACTGCCCGAGTTGAAGGCGGCTGCCGAAGACGCTGTAGACAAAGTCAGGGATCAGGTCAGTGAGATGGCGTCCGACGCTGGCGCCGCGGTCAAGGATGCCGCTGATCAGGCGGTCGAGACCGTGAGCGATGCAGTGAGCGCCGTTGAACCGGCGAAGAAGGGTTTCTGGCAGCGGCTGTTTGGTGGCTGACAGCGAAATGAATCAGGCGCACAGCGCCTTCCAGGGAGGTAATATTTATGTCTGAGATTGGGATGGTTGTGAACGGGAGGTC
>CAYYZH010000208.1:0-7595 GCA_964475765.1 uncultured Limibaculum sp. | reverse complement strand
AAATCTGGAGTGCTCACGATCTGGGGCGTCGTGCGAGGAGACTGCAACAGCCGATAGATAGCCAAGCGATCTGGATGACGGCAGAGGCCGCGTTGAAACTGATGGTCAGGCTGGCCAAAACAAGTCCGGAGGCGACTGTGTTCAGGATCGTGTAGGTTCGCCCGTTTCCGTCGATACGGCCGAGCTGAACCGCAGCATAGGCGGAGAGATACGTGGCTGCGCCAAGCACTCCTGCTCCATTGAGAATGAGATCACGCAACATCACAAGGCTCGAGTTCGTAACACGCTAAAGCGGTCCGGGATCAACGACACTACACTGCCAGAGACACCTATCGACAGGAGCGGCACTGACGGGCAAACCCGTTAGGTCGCCGGGGCGATATTCTGGTTTGAGCGGAACATGTTTTCAGGATCGTAGCGCGCTTTGACATCTGCCAGCCTGGCCAGATTTTCCCCATACGCGAGTGGCGCACCACCGTCGGTCTCAGCGATGAAGTTCACATATCCTCCAGGCACGGCATGCTCAGCAATCCGATCGGACGCTGTCCGCAGCCAGCCGATCATTCGCGCATCATCCGCGGCTTCCTGCCAACGTACGCCGGGGGTGGACATGAACGGGACCTGGCGATGCGGAAATGCTGTGGCCGTATCAGCGACATCGGTAACCGCGCCGCCCAATTGGGTGATCAATAGCTCTGATTCTGGCGTTGGCAAATTTGGCGCGAGATCGAGCAGAGTGCCGATCAAGCCAGGCGACAGGACGGTATGATTGTGCGTTCGCCAATAGTTTCGAGCACCTGGTTCGTAGACAGGATCCAGGAAACTTTGCGCTTCGGTGTATGGGCGCGACATTAGCGCCGAGCCCAGGGGCTTGGCGCCTCCGTGGAGATTAGCCAACACATCTCGCCCGTGGACAGCGTCGCAATGGAATTGCATGAGCGTCAGAACCTTGGTCCCATGTACCTCTTCGGGTAGGACTGGAACCGGCGGTGCGGTCATCAGATTGGCCCATACACAGGCGTCACGCGTGAGACCTGCTCCGTTGGCTGACAGCGTAGACAAGACCTGTCCGGCATCATCCAGAGAGAAGAAGGTTGGACCGAACAGCACATCGGGCCCGATCGGGTGCAGACGAAATGTAAGACGCGTGGCAACACCGAAGTTGCCACCGCCGCCGCAAAGCGCCCAAAAGAGATCGGGATCGTCATCGGGGGAGGCGGTCATGATCTTTCCACTGGCCAATACAAGTTGGACCGAGAGCAGATTGTCCACCGCCAAACCGTGCTTGCGGGCCAGCCAACCGAAGCCCCCGCCCAGCGTCAATCCCGCCACTCCGGTTGACGAGACCACACCGCCCGGCGCGGCCAGCCCGTGCTGTTGGGCCGCGGCATCGAACTCTGCCCACGTCGCCCCACCTTCTACGGTCGCAATGCGCTTCTCGGGATCGATCTCAACTGAGCGCATTGCTGTCAGGTCGATCATCAGGGCGTCATCCGCAACGGCGGTGCCAGCAATGTTGTGCCCCCCACCTTTGATCGAGACTGTCAGTCCTCGGCTACTCGCAAGACCAATGGCTGCGGCAACATCCTCGGTGTTTCGACAGGTGGCGATGGCCGATGGCCGACGATCGATCATACCGTTCCAAACCTGACGCGCAGTGTCATAGTCAGGCATGCCGGACGTCAGAAGATCTGCGTGTGTGCTCGGCATCGGTCTATCTCCCGTTTTCGCTTCGACCTCCTGCATGATGTTGAACGTAACCCAAGCCCGGCAAAACTAGGGAATCTGGAGTGCTACAGATTCCGTAGTTGCCCATTTCCGTCTGGCCGGTGATGATGATGGTCTGATTGATTTACTCAGGGGATTGAATGATGCCCTATAAAGGTTACGGACAGTATTGTCCGCTGGCACTCGCCGCTGAGTTGCTGTGCGAACGATGGACGCTGCTGGTGATCAGCCGGGTGATCGATGGCTGCACGCGGTTCAATGAAATTCACCGGGGTGTACCAAAGATCTCAGCGACCTTGCTCAGTCAGCGTCTGGCTCAGTTGGAACATGCCGGGTTGATAGTCCGACATCCGTTGCCATCGGGTCGGGGTCACAGTTATGAGCTGACTGATGCAGGTCGGGACCTTGACCCGATCATCATGAGCCTCGCGGCCTGGGGGCAGAAGTGGTCAAGGGACATGGAAACTGAAGATTTGGATCCTGCGTTTCTGGCCTGGAGTATGCACACCCGTATCAATGTTGATGCAATGCCCTGCGAACGGGTTGTCCTGGAGTTCATTTTCTCTGGCACACATAAAGGCCTGAGCCGGTTCTGGCTGGTTGTCGACGATGGCAACGTTGACATGTGTCTGAAGCATCCAGGCTATGACTCCGACGTTACGGTGAGCGCGCAAATAAAGCGGTTCATCGAAGCTTGGCGTGGGTTCCGGGAGCTTGCACAGGAAATAGCGGCAGGCAAGATCCGGGTCGAGGGTCGCAAGGACTACTGCAAAGCGCTCCCCGACTGGCTGATGTGCAGTGCGCTTGCAGCGTTCAAGCGAGAAACCGGAGCTGAAGCTAAGATTTCAAATCTGAAAGAAGAAAGCGCATTGGCCGGTAACTGAAACTCCTCTTCCATAGTCAATGTTAGATTTGAACAGGTCAGCTAAGTTCACCCCAGTATCGGGTTCATCGGGGCGTTGGTGCGGAGATGCCGCCATGGTGGTATAGCAGCGGCCCACTCCACTGCTGATCGATGAACGTATGCCCCACAAGCTGAACGAACCGTACCGGTACAAGATCCCGAAGGCGAAGTATCGTGTGACGAACTGGTCGGAGTATGACCGTGGGCTTGTCCAGCGTGGCCCCTCTCAACGATGCTTCGCATCGCCTGCCGGGCGAGGGATACCCGTTTCTGGGTAGAGGAATCCATCATTGCTGACTGGATTGCACCCTGGCGCAAGGGCCGGGGAAGTCAACGACGCTACTCGAACACGGCGATCCTGGCGACACTGACGCTGGGATCGGTGTATCGCCTACCCCTTCGTCAGACCGAAGGGTTTGTGCGTGATCCTTTCGGGATGATGGGTATCGAGACGCCAGTCCCGGATCACACCGCTCTGGCGCGGCGTCGCAGAACGGTGGCAATCGATATGCACACAAGTGCACACAGCCGGCCGACGGATATCGTGCTCGACAGCACTGGATTGAAATTCTTCGGCCCCGGTGAATGGGATCGGGAGAAACATGGCGTACGGCGCAGGGCCTGGCGAAAGCTACATGTGTCGGTCAACCCGATGACCTCTGAGAGAGTCGCGCATGAATTGACGGATTCGGATACTTCAGATGCAATACTCGCTGGGCCCCTGATCGCCGCCTCGGGTGGCAATATCAGGCGCGTGATAGCGGACGGTGCCTATGACGGCGAGCCTGCCTCTGAAGCTATCAGAGCCGCCCGCCCTGCGAACTCACCACCGGAGATCATTGTACCCCCACCGGCCAATTCGATACCGCCGCCAGGGCTCCCGCACAGCGGCACTGAACGAGAGAGGCACTGCGCCGAGATCGCCAACCACGGGCGAATGGCCTGGCAAAAGAACCACGACTACGGACTGCGATCATTGGCGGAAACTGGCATCGGGCGGCTGAAAGGCCACACCGGCGGGCTCCTGCATGCACGCACCTTCGGTGCCCAGTGCAAGGAAGTTTCCATCGACATCTCAGTCTTGAACCGTCAAATTCGCGCGGCCAAACCCGTGACGGTCAGGGTCAAATGAGAGCATTGGGCTGGTAGTAACTCGTCCTGCTGGGGCCTTGCACCAAAGCCGTTGAAAACCAAGGTCCTGTTTGACACAACCCGCATATGACTAAGAAGCTTTCCATGGGCGGTTCGGGAGGGATGCCTCCGCAGAATCCGCAACAAATGCTGCAACAGGCCGTGCGCCTGCATCAGGGCGGTCGTCTGGACGATGCCGTGAAGCTCTATCAACGAGTGCTGAAAGCCCATCCCGGTCAGGCGCAGGTGCTCACCTATTGCGGGGCGGCGATGCTGGACCTCAAGCGTAGTTTCGAAGGCGTCCAGATGTTGCAATCCGCCATCGCGGCGGACCCGAAGAATGCTGATGCTCATTCCTATCTGGGTAATGCGCATCAGATGGCTGGACGGTTGGAGCAGGCGGCGGATTGTTATTCCAAGGCGCTGGAGATCACGCCGCAGAACCCGCAGTTGCAGAACAACATGGGCGTGCTGCTCCAACGCATGGGCCGGGATCAGGACGCCATCGAGCGGTTCCGCACAGCGCTCAAGCTGAGCCCCGATTACGCCCAAGCTTACAACAATCTGTCGCAATCCTTGGCAGGTCTAGATCAGGTCGACGAGGCAATCGCGGCAGGCAAGAAGGCCGTCGAGCTTCAAGCGAACTATGCCGACGGGCACAACACATTGGGCTCGGCCCTATCAAAAGCCGGGCGGATGGCGCAGGCGATTTCTTCGTTCCAGTCAGCGCTGGACCTGCAACCGAAATTCCCCAGCGCGTTGAAGAATCTGGCTTTGGCGCAGATCATCGCGGGGGCGCCTCGGGACGCTATCGTGGCGTGTGACAAGATGCTGGCAATCGACGCGACCAGCGTCTCCGCCCTGGCAACCAAGGCTGTCGCGTTGTCCGAGGCACGGGCCACGGACGACCTTAACCACCTGGTTGATCTGGAACGGAACGTTGTCACGCAGATGGTCGATCCGTCGCCGGACTTCGAAGACGTGGCCGCATTTAACGCAGCCTTGGTCGCGCACATTGTCAACCACCCAAGCCTGACCTACGAGCTGGACGGCCACGCCACCCGCAAGGGCAAGCACACCGGCGAGTTGCTGACCGAACCGAAGGGGCCGATGGCGACCTTCGAACGTTTGATCGAGCAGGCCATCGAAGGGTATTTGAGAAACCTGGACGAGAGCTACGATCACCCAGTCGCGAAGACCGCCCCTAAGAAGTGGAAGCTGACGGCGTGGTCCGTCGTGCTGGAAGAAGCGGGGCACCAGGTTCCGCATATTCACGAAACCGGGTGGCTGTCGGGCGTCTACTATCCCAAGGTCCCGCACGACATAGGGGCGTCCGAGGAAGACCCGTCAGGCTGGATCGAATTCGGCCAACCGCAAGACCTTTACCAGGTGCGGGAAACGCCGCCCTTGAAATTGTTCCAGCCGAAGGAAGGGATGCTGATCCTCTTTCCGTCCTTTTTCTTTCATCGCACCGTGCCGACTGGCAGCCAGGACCTTCGCGTCAGCATCGCTTTCGACGTGATGCGTCGGGGATAGGTGCTTCGTGACCGTCTTGGTGCATGGATACCGAGAGGCCTGATTTTCTTACCTGCTCTGACTTAAACGACCCGGATGGTGTTGGGTTTTCCAGCTCGGATCATCCTGTTCAGCGCTGAGATCTGGAAGGCGATCTCCTTCTGCTGTGCTCCGAAAGTACGCGATCGGAGCTGGCCAGCGTTCAACCGTTTCACTCGGCTGACCGCTGTCTCGGCCAGTGCACGCAATCCGTAGTCGGTCGATTTCTGCCATGCCATTCTGCCATACTCTGCGATCTCCGCAGCATGGCGCTCACATTGTGTGCCACCGTGTGGTTGCCCGGGAGGAGGGATTGATGAGCGTGGCGGCGGAATGATGATCTCGGGGGGCGACTTGCCATGAAACGCACTGCGGATAGCGTCGGTCACAGGCTCGCCGTCATATGCTCCATCCCTCGGCCGACAGGCGATGCAAAGCATCGCTGAGAGGCAGCAAAGACGCGTCGAATATTGCCGCCCGAAGCGCCGACCAATGGTCCTGCCAACGCTGCATTGGATGTGCTGTCGTCTGTCAGTTCATGCGCCAGGATCTCAGACCGCGCTGGGTCAACCGAGTTATGCAGCACACGCCAGGACCGTCGACTTTCGCCGTGCTTCTGCCGCGCCCATTCGTCCCCTTGCCCGACAGACGATTGCGCAGCAATCGGCGAAAGGGGGCGCCGAAGAACTTCAGCCCGGTGCTGTCCAAGGCGATGTCAGTGGGACGGGAATTCGCGCTGACAGCCATGTCGATCGTCACCGTCCGATGCCGCGGGGCAGCCCAGCCCTCGAGAACATCTTCAGCAATCCAGAACCTGATATCCCTCGCCCGGCAGGCGATGCGAAGCATCGTTGAGAGGGACCGCGCTGAACAAGCGCTTGATCATATTCGGGCCAGTTCGTCACACGATATCGGACCCGCGGGAACTTGTCCCGGTGTGCAGCATTCAGCTTGAAAGGCATGGAAATTCGTCTCAAAGTCGCAGGAGAACGTCCGATACCACTTCCGGACTATCCGTGCACCAAGACGTCTGTCCGCTCATCAACCAACATCGGTCATCAAAATGGTGCTTGTCGCGTGCTATGCTTCGATTGTGAGCATCCCGAATTTGCGCCGCACGATCGTTTTGATGATTTCGGCAATCTCGACATAGGCGGAGGCTCGGCCCGCCGTCTTACGCCACACCATCCCGATGGACCGATAGATGTTCTGGCGCGCAATCGGGCGCACAATGACGTCGCTGTTTGCCCCAATTTCGGAGATTGCATAGAGCGCAGGCACGAAGGTCACACCCATGCCCATGCCGACCATGGTGCGCAGCGCATCGAGGCTTGTACCTTGGTAATCGCGTTGCAGCTTTGCCCTGAACGTCTTGCAGAGCGTCGTGATCTGCTCGTGCAGGTGATACTGCGGATCCAGTGAAAGTACGTGAAGACCTTCCAGTTGTTCGCTGGTAACGGTCTCCTGCGCGCCAAGCGGATGATCCGCGGGAAGGGCGAGATAGAGCGGTTCACGGAAGAGACGCTTTGTCACCAGGTCAGCGCTTTGGACGGGCAAATGGGCGAGGATAACATCGTGGTGGCCTTGCGCCAGTTCGAACTCGAGGTCACGCGGGGCACCTTCGCGGACGTACAATTTGAGCTCGGGGTTTTCGCTGTGCAGGGACGTTACGATGTGGGGCAGAAGGTAAGGTCCGAGCGTTGGCTTGACGCCGAGCCGTATCGTACCGACGAGCCCGCTCTGGATGCTCGAGGCGAGATCTGCGATGCCGCCGACCTCATCAAGCACGCGCCGGGCGCGCTCAACAACCTCCCGACCGACCGGTGTGAGCGTCACGCCGGATCTGCTGCGCTCGAACAATTGCAGTTCAAGCTCAGTCTCGATGCCCTGGATCTGCGCGCTGAGGGACGGTTGCGATACGCCGCATAGTTCCGCGGCCCGCCGGAAGTGAGAAACTTCGGCCAGCGCCACAACGTAGCGAAGTTGTCGGAGCGAAATATTGTTTACCGGAATCATCGTATCACCCACTTGCCTTTCGGAGGTGTCACCACGAACCCCGTGCTAAGATATGGCTAAAGGTGGATCGGTGCGACCGTTTTTGATAGGTTTTTTCTATCAATTCATTTTGAATTTATGTCTTTGTCCGGGCGACTGCGGTCCCATCTCTGAGGGGCGCACGATGGGTTCGTGCGCCGGAGACACGCAAAAAACGGCCGGCCGGGTAACGGGTCTCTGCAGACACAACATTGCCACAGCGAGGAGCGTCACGATGAAGAAA
>CAYYZH010000207.1:0-7671 GCA_964475765.1 uncultured Limibaculum sp. | reverse complement strand
CGGATGCCTGCCTGGCCGACAGCGGCATATCCGAGATAGGCGACTGCGAGGAAGTGGACATAGCGCCAGCCGCCTAGCCAGCTTTTCCAGCGCACAGGCTCGATGAACCCGCGCGCGTCCCAGAAGAACTGTCCACCCGCATCCTGCGGTACGTAGCCGGTGTAGAACTGATAGACCTTGTGCCAGGCAAAGGGCAGCGTGATCAGGACGATGGCGATGGCAATGATCACCAGGTCGCGCCGGATCGGAGGCGCCGGGATCCAGCCCATGGCAAAGCAGAACCCGGTGAAGAATACGAGCTGCCAACCGAACGGGTTGAAGAACCACGTCGCGTTCTCCTGCCATGGAATGCCTGGCAGGTTCATCCATGTCAGGTGACTGCCCAACCAAACGAAGCCCGCCTGAATGGCTGAGATGTCCTCGGCTCCGTCCATCTTGCGCGCGTATCCGGCGAGGTTCGCGCACAGCCAGACCACCGCGATGAAGGCAAAGACCGCCTCGCGTCCCCCCGCGCGGTAAACCGCCATGACGATAGGGATCATCGCCAGGATCACCAGATACATCGGCAGGATGTCAAAGAGCCCGGGGATGTAGGTCAGGGTAAAGAGGCCAAGCAGTGTCTCTTCGGTCCGCGTGAAGAGACCGCCGACCGGGAACCAGCGGGTATAATCCTTGCCCGGCTCACCCATGCCCGATTGCTGGACGATGACCATGAGCAGCGCCGTGGCGAGGAACACGCCGATATGGGCCCAGTAGACCTGCCAAACCCGGAAAGCGATCCGAGCCGTCCCGAGAAACCAGCTTTTCTTGAGGAACACCGCGCCGAACGCCAGTCCGGACGCCATGCCTGAGCAGAAGACGAAGATCTCGGTTGCATCCGAGAACCCGAACCTTGCCGGAATCCACAGCGTCCAGGCATTCCCTGGTGTGTGCGCCAGAAGGATGATGAACATCGCCATCCCCCGGAAGAAATCCAGCCGGAGGTCACGCGCCTTTTTCGCAGGCGGGGTGGTATGCGCACGAGTGTCAGTCATTTAGTACAATCTAGCACGTAATACAGAATTTACACGGAGCTATTCTGCCGCGAGCGCGGCATCGCGCCGCCGCGAGACAGCTTCGCGCCGGCGCATCGTAAAGCCGTCCTCGGCACCGCGCGCGAGTGTGCGCTGGCCGAGGGCGTGTTCGGCACCGGTCCAGTCCCCGTTGCGGATGGCGGCTTCGATCATCAGGCGCTGGAAGACATCGCGCTGGGCGTGACTGCCTCCGATGCATTGCATGTCGGATTGGCAGTCGCGCAGGTGCAGGTGGGCGAGCGCATAATCACCGGCGCGAAACGCGGCCAGTCCCATCGCGGCGGGCACCCCCGCCACGGCGGCTACTTCATGCATGTCGTGGTCACTGCGCTGGGCCTGTTTGGCCATGCGGATCAGCAGACGGTCGGCATCGGCATCGCGCTGACCGCCGTTCAGCGCCAGCAGATAATGCAGATCGGCGAAGATCACCGCGGCATCATCGACCCGGTTCGCCGACAACGCTGCCAGCTCATCCCAGCGGGTGCCGATATCGACGCCCTCGATCTCGAGACGCACCAGCATCGATGCGGCGTTCGAGATGTCGCGATAGTCGTCGGTGTGCTCGGACCGGATCTTCTCATCATAAAGTGCCAGCACATGATCGAAATCGCCCTGATCCAGATAGAAGAGCGCGAGATGCCACCAGACGTGAAAGCCGAAATTGTTGCAGTGCGTCCACGAGCCGGTCTGGGTCTCGAGCCATTGGATGCCCTTTTCGTTTCGCGCGGTCATGTCATAAACATGCGCCACCGCGTGCAGGCCCCAGGCATCGTCGGGCGAGACCTCGAGCCCGGCGCGGCCATGCCGCTCGGCGCCGCCATAGTCTCCAGTCTCTTCCAGCGCGAACGCCATGCATCCGCGCGCATAGCCGCGATGCGGGTGGTCATCTCCAAAGGCCGGAAGAACCGACGAGATAGACGAGAGCATGCCCGCCCGGTCGCCCAGCACGAAACGGATGCCCTGCACCAGTTTCATGGCCAGCGAGTCGCTGGGGTGGTCGATGAGGATTGCTGCAATCGTATCGCTTGCGGCGCGCATCTGGCCCGCGAGGTAAAGTTCGAGTGCCCTGATGTATGCGGCTTCGCGTACCGTCGGCGGGGTGGACGCAGCGGATGTCTTGGCGGCCTGCAAAGCCTCCTTGGCCACCGGAACCAGTTCGGCGCGACCGAGCAGGAGGTAGAACATGCCCTTGGCAGCCCAGGCCAGTGCGAACTCCGGCGCCTTGCGCAGGGTCTCGCCCAAATGCTCGGGCGTCGCCGCCCCGTGGGCCAGAAAGGCCTCGACCGTGTTGTCCCAGTCGGCAACAGCGGAAGGGTCGATCAAAGTCACGTCCTGACCCAGGACATCGGTATGCAGCGTCAATTCAAACCCTCCTCGCCGGAAGAACCGGCTATGGTCTCTAAGACGGGAAACTGCATGTTTTCCGTCGTCTTACGACTGCTGATCACCCCTTTGTGACCCAGCGAGACAGCATGTTATTGACGGGCGTATTGCTGAAACGTGTCTTTGGTGATCTGTAGTATTTACGAACATGGATGTGAAATATTCGGGTGGCAGTCAGGAGGCTCCGGCGCATGCAGAAAACGGTTCTGATCATCGCTTTTGCCGGTCTTGGACTGACCGCCTGGGCGGGATTCGATGCGCGCGGGGGTCTGGACGGGCAGGGGATGACCTATCTGCTGGGAGCGTTGGTCGGAGGATTGGCGGGGTTTGCGCTCTATCACGCGGCCTTCGGGTTCACGGCAGCATGGCGGCGCATGACGCGGGAGCGGCGCGGCGCGGGTCTGCGCGCGCAGATGATGCTTTTCGCCATGACCTGTACGGTGACGTATCTGTTGATTGGTTACGAGGACATCACCGGCTGGAACATGCATCCCGTGGTGATGCCGATGGGCCTGTCGTCTGCCATCGGTGCGTTTGTCTTCGGCATTGGTATGCAAATGGGGGGTGGCTGCGCCTCCGGGACGCTGTTCACGACGGGCGGTGGCTCGACCCGGATGCTGGTCGTTCTGTTCTTCTTTGTCCTCGGATCGGTCATCGCCACGGCGCATATTCCATCTCTCTGGCGACCCCTGCCTGAGATCACCGGCATTCCGAACATCCCGCGGACGTCACTGATCACGGAGCTTGGGCCCATCGGCGCGCTGGCCACTCTGTTCGGGTTTTGCGGGATTGTCATTGTGATATCCCGAAACGCTGAACTGATGGCCCATGGCAGCCTTGAGGAGCCACGGCAAACTTCATCATTGTTGCGGGGACAATGGTCCCTGCTGGCCGGCGCTGTCGGGTTGGCGATGGTCGGTGTCCTCTGTTTCCTGATCTTCTCGCGCCCTTGGGGTGTCACGGCAGGGTTCGCCCTTTGGGGCGCCAAGGGGCTCGCCGCCGTCGGTGTACCGGTCAATACTTGGGACTATTGGGACAGTGGCTTCCGTCTTGCCCAGCTTGAGGGCAGTGTGTTCGCCAACCGCACCTCGCTGATGAACTTCGGCATCATATTCGGGGCAATGGCTGCCGCTGCACTGGCCGGAAAATTCAGCCCGACGCTCAATCTTTCCCGTCGTGACCTTTGGACCGCGGTGATCGGCGGTCTCCTGATGGGCTACGGCGCACGGCTCAGCTATGGCTGCAATATCGGCGCCTATCTCGGCGGGGTCGTCTCCGGCTCACTGCACGGCTGGTGGTGGCTGATCTGGGGCTTTGCCGGAAGCATGATCGGCACCTGGTTCCGCGGTCGGCTGTCCATGGACCCGCCTTTGCCCGAACGCCGGGCCGCAATCTGATCGCTGATGAGGAGACTTCGATGACCCGCCTGCTGCCCCTTTTGGCCGCCGCCCTGTTTGCCATGCCTGTCCTTGCCGGAGACACCATACCCGAACGGCCTGGCTGGGTCGTTCATCCGACCTCGATGACCTACGAAGACCTGGTGGGCAAGATGAAGCCTGCGATCAAGGCGGAGAAGATGGGTCTCGTCACGCAGGCTGGCCCGACCGGCGCTGCCAAGAACCGCGGGATCACAATCCCGGGCTCCCGCATCTTTGGGGTTTTTAACAACAAGTTCGCGGTGCGGGCGATCAACACGTCGATCTCGGCGATGATCGAAGCGCCGGTGCGCATGTATGTGACGGGAAATCCCGACGGCACGGCGACCCTCAGCTACAAGACGCCGACGCATGTGTTTTCGCCCTATTTCGATGAGGGCGGTGAAGAGTTGAAAGCGATTGCAGCGGAGTTGGATGTGATCTTCGGCAAGATCGCAGCGCGCGTGATCGCGCAATAGGTGGCCGTGCGCTTGGCTGGAGGTTTCTTCTGGCCCTTCGGGCCAAAGCGAGAGCTCTGCTCTCGCGCTCTCGAGGTATTTCCGGCCAGATGAAGAGGGAGGGGCCGAGGCGCGCGCGGGCTGCCTCTTGTTGACTTGATCCCGGCTTATGCCAAGGGTCTGCCCGATTGTCAGACAACTTGAGGGAGCAACCGCATGGCCGGGTCCAAGCGATTTGAGCCGAGACCGGATTGGTCGGACTACGAGGCGCGCTGGCTCGAGAACTATGATCGGGTCAACTACACCGGCTTGTCTGCGCTCGTTTTCAATCGCACGCATGGCCTGATCGAAACTGACCGGCGTCTGGCGTCTCACTATCCCACCGTGCTGGAACTGGGCACCGGCACCATGGCTCATTTCGCGGCGGTGACTCACGGGTTCGATCGCTACATTGCCAGCGACCTTGACCCCAAGGTGATCGGCTGGCTGAATGGCCGGGATTGGGACCCCCGTGTCGAGGTTCAGCAGCTTGCCGGTGCGACGCTCCCCTTCGAAGATGACAGCATTGACCGGGTGATCGCGACCCATGTGCTGGAGCATGTGGCCGATCCAGTCGGCGCGCTGGAGGAGTGGGTGCGGGTGACGAAGCCCGGGGGCGTGATCTCGTTGATCCTGCCCTGCGACCCCGGCATGGGCTGGCGCTTTGGGCGGATGTTCGGGCCGCGGCGTAATGCGGAGAAGACCGGCCTTCCCTATGACTACTACATGGCGGTCGAGCATGTGAACGCGATCTTCAACCTTCGCCACATCATCGCGCACCATTTTCCGGACAGGCAGGAACGCTGGTGGCCGCTGCGTCTACCGTTCCCGGACATCAACCTGATCTACGGTGTGAACTGCTATCTCTGACGGAGTGGTGTTCCTGCGTCTATGATCTTGCAGTGAAGGCGCCCGCACCGATCAGCACCGAGCCACCAACGCGGTTCATCACCCGCAGACGGCCCGGTGTTGTCAGACGTGATCCGAGATGCCCGGCGGTCAGGGACCAGAACCCGATATTCACCGCGACCATTGTCAGAAACGTGGCCTCGAGGATCACGAACTGGGTGATGGCCGGAGCGTTGGGGTCGATGAACTGAGGGACGAAGGCCACGAAGAACAGGATGTCCTTCGGGTTCAGCGCGGTGACCACGAAGCAATTCCAGAAGACAGCGCTACGCGAAACAGGCGCCTCGCCCTCAATCCTGCCCTCGGTGACCGGCGCGCGCCACATGCAGATGCCGAGCCAGATGAGATAGGCGGCACCTGCGAACTTCAGCACCATGAACAGGGTCGCAGATGTCGCGAGGATGGCACCGGCGCCCAGCAGCGATGCCGTCATTGCAACGAAATCCCCGAGGACCACACCGGGCAAAGTCGCCCATGCGGCCGGACGCCCACCGGCGATGGCGTGACCGACGACGACTGTGACCGTCGGACCCGGGATCGCGAGAAGGGTATTGCTTGCCAGAACGAAGGCGGTCCAGAGTTCGATGCTCATTGGCGGTGTCTCCTGTCACCAGATCTGCTTGCTATACATTTCATAGCAGATCGAATAAGCTCTTGCTATGAAAAAGATAGCAGAGATGACATGACCCGCATTCCCGTCCCGGGCCAGCCCGTTCGTGGGTCGCGGTCTGGCGCCCCCATCATGGCGCTGTTTGACCTTCTTGGACGGCGCTGGGCGATGGGGGTTTTGTGGACCCTGCGCGAGAACGAACCCGCGACCTTTCGCAGTCTGCAGGAGAAGTGTGAGACGATCTCACCGGCCGTTCTCAACAAACGCCTCGCCGAGTTGCGCCAAGCGGGTTTGATCGACCGCGGTGAGGGTGGGTACGTGACAACAGATGCAGGGCGGGAGCTTTACGCGCTGCTGGTGCCTCTTGGCGACTGGTCCAAGAGCTGGGCCGCGTCGCTGCCCGCCCATGGGGAGTAGTGGGGCTGGCGCGTGGAGGCTCTTTGGCCTATATCGCGGCGCATGGACGGAGGGCCTGATACGCGCCGGTCCGCATTGCATTTCCGCAAGATGCATGGGCTAGGCAACGATTTCGTCGTGATCGACCGGCGCGTGGGCGGCGTGGCGATCACGACCGATCTTGCGCGTGCCATTGGCGACCGGCACCGCGGCGTGGGCTTTGACCAATTGGCCGAGATCGTGCCGGGCACCGATGGCGCGGATGTGGACCTGGTGTTCTGGAATTCCGATGGCTCGACAGCGGGGGCTTGCGGGAACGCGACACGCTGTGTCGCCGATTTGCTAATGGCCGAGACGGGGCGAGAAGCGATTGGTCTGCGCACGGAACGCGGGCTTTTGGCATGCACGCGGCGCGGTGACGGTCTGATCGAGGTCGATATGGGCGCGCCCAGCCTCGAATGGGCCGAGGTGCCCTTGGCCGAGGCGATGGATACGGAACACCTGGCACTGGAAGGCGCCCCTGCGGCCTGTTCCATGGGAAACCCGCATTGCACGTTTTTTGTTGAGGATGCGGAGGGCGTGCACCTGATGGCGCTTGGTCCCGAGATCGAACATCACCCGCTTTTCCCCGAACGCACCAATGTCCAAGTTGTTGAGGTGAAGGCCCGAAACCGTGCCCGCGTGCGGGTTTGGGAACGGGGCGTTGGACTGACGCTGGCCTCCGGGTCCTCGTCTTGTGCTGTCGTCGTCAATGCAGTCCGGCGCGGGTTGATGGATCGGCAGGCAACGCTGACGCTGGACGGCGGCGAGATCCACATCCACTGGCGCGAGGCCGACGACCATGTCCTGATGGCGGGACCCGTCGCTTATGTGTTCGAAGGTGTCTTTGATCCGGACTTTGTGAGCCGATGAAGGACACGGGCCCCGCCCCGCCGGTCTTCGAGACCTTCGGCTGTCGTCTGAACGCCTATGAGACCGAGGCGATGAGGGCGCTCGCAGCGGGTCTTGAAAACACCGTTGTTGTCAACACCTGTGCCGTGACGGCGGAGGCCGTGCGTCAGGCCCGTCAGCGTATTCGCAAGCTGCGCGCCGAGCACCCCGAAGCAAAACTGATCGTCACCGGATGCGCCGCGCAGACTGAGCCCGATACGTTCTCGGACATGGCTGAGGTTGATCTCGTCCTCGGCAATCTCGAGAAAATGAAGCCGGAGACATGGAGCCCTGATTTCATCGGTTCCACTGAAGGCGCGCGGGTCGATGACATCATGGCGGCGCGCGAGACGGCTGGCCACCTGATCGACGGCTTCGGGACACGCGCGCGCGCCTATGTGCAGATCCAGAACGGTTGCGATCACCGCTGCACGTTCTGCATCATCCCCTATGGCCGG
>CAYYZH010000206.1:3801-7864 GCA_964475765.1 uncultured Limibaculum sp. | reverse complement strand
GGCTCATCTTCTTCTCGATCTTCGGCGCGGAGAGGCCCGCCATCCCCTTCTCAAGTACAAACCCACGGATCTTGCCGTCATGCTCGTCGGACTTGGCCCAGATCACGAAGACATCCGCGACCGGCGCGTTCGAGATCCACATCTTGGAGCCGTTCAGCACATAGCCGCCCTGCACCTTGGTGGCGCGGGTTTTCATGCCGCCGGGATCGGAGCCGGCGTCCGCTTCGGTCAGACCGAAACAGCCGATCAATTCGCCCGAGGCAAGGCCGGGGAGATACTTCTTGCGCTGCTCTTCCGATCCGTAGGCATAGATCGGATACATCACCAGCGAGGACTGCACGGACATCATGGAACGATAGCCGCTGTCGCAGCGCTCAACCTCCCGGCTAATGAGGCCGTAGGACACGTAACCCGCCCCAACACCGCCATATTCTTCGGGGATAGTGGCACCGAGCAGGCCGAGTGCGCCCATCTCCCGGAAGATGCCGATATCGGTTGTTTCCGTGGCATAGGCATCGGTAACGCGGGGCATCAGACTGTCTTCGACATATGCACGCGCGCTATCACGGATCATGCGCTCCTCTTCGGAGAGCTGGTCCTCGAGGAGGAAGGGGTCGTCCCACTGAAAGGCGGCACGCGAAACGGAAGAGACGGGACCGGCGACGTTCATCGGAAGACTCCAGTTGTTGAATGCTGGGGTCGTGATAGCGTTGGCGCGGGGGCACGGCAACTGCCGGATCCTCACAACCTTGCTCAGAAGGTCCGTCCGAAGCGTGCAGGCGCGTGGGGTTTTGGGTTAGTATTGATATGAGTTTGCGTGACAAGTCGATCTGGCCGCCCGAGGTCAAGGCACCGCATCGCCGGTTGTTGATTGGGATTTTCGTGGCCCCGCTGATCATTGCAGCCATCCTCACCGGAGCGGCGTTCCTGATTGCAGGGATGTCAGAGCCGGACCGGGAGAGCGCGCTCGCCGTGACGCGCGATGCGGGTGTGGCCCTCATGATCCTGAGCTATGTTTACGCGCTGTCGCTGGGGATTGTCGGGATTCTGGTGCTTTGGTGGCTCGAGCAGCGCGGCGCGGTGGCCTGGGCCGTCGCCGGAGCGTTGACCGGAGCGATTGCGGGATTGGTGTTCGGTGAGGTTCTGATGGGCGGCGTGGACCGGGCCATGCTGCTGGCCTACGCGCTGGGCGGCTGGGCCTTCATGATCATCGTGCGCTGGATTGCCGGGGTTCGCCCGGACCCGGAGGAAAGCTGAGAAGGACTATCCGACCCGCGGGACGGCGTGACCCCCACCGCTTTGATCGTCCCCATCCTGATCGTATCCCTTGCGCCGCCAGATCCTGAATTCTGCATTCTCGGTTGAGCCCATGGCCAGCACCACGGCCATGTTGTCAAACCCGGGCAGGCCCCCGAGGGTATCGAGCAACGTATCGGCATTGGCGGCACTGGCGGGAATGGTGACCATCTGGCCCATCTCGTCGCGCAGGACCCAGTGCACATCGTCTTCCCACGGGCCGAGATCGTTGGTCATGATGTCCACCGATGTCAGCGCGTCGAGTGCCAAGACTGCGCCGCCTTCCGGACCGAAATAGCTGATCCGCCCCTCGTGGATGCTGACAACGCCCGGGCCGTTCCGGCCGCTGCGCCGGGAGACGAGCGCGCGTTCCACAGTGCCGATGACCGCGAAGCTGCAGAGCGCGAAGATCGCGATCGGGAGCAGCCCGAACCATGAGCCCTTGCCGATCAGCGTCGCGCCCTTCCAGAAGCAGACCCCGGCGATCACCGCGAAGAACACGGGCTCGCCAAAGCGGCGGATGGTTGCCAGCGCTTCCGGGCGGATGAAGCTCATGACCGCGCCCCGCGCCAGTCTCCCAGCACGTCCTGCCAGATCGTCAGTGCGGCCACCGCGGCGGTGTCCGCGCGCAGAATGCGCGGGCCGAGAGAGACCGCATGGGCAAAGGGCGCAGCGTTCAGGCGCGCGATCTCTTCGGAGGAAAACCCGCCTTCCGGTCCGATCAGGATGGCCCAGGGGCCGGACCCCTCGGCGGTGAGGACATCGCGTGCGGGCGCGCCGCCGCCGGTCTCGTCGCAGAACATGATCCGGCGGTTCCCGGGCCAGCCCTCAAGCAGGGGCATGAGCTGCACCGGGGCATCGACCTTGGGCACCGAGAGAATGCCGCATTGCTCGGCGGCTTCGACCGCGTGGGCCTGCAGGCGGTCGGTCCGCACGCGGTCGGCATTGGTGTGCTGCGTCAGCACGGGGCAGAGACGTGCTGCCCCCATCTCGCAGGCCTTCTCGGCAATGAAATCGGTGCGGGCCTTCTTGATCGGCGCAAAGCAGAGCCAGAGATCGGCCTGAGCGTCCTGAGGCCGGGTTTGCGCCCGACACTCCAGCGTCACCGCGCGCTTGCGCGCATCGCTCAAAGCTGCCGTCCATTCCCCGTCCGTGCCGTTGAAGATCGAGATCACCGCGCCTTCGGCCAAGCGCATCACGGTCACCAGATAATGCGACTGGTCCGGCGGCAGAACGATCTTGCGTCCCGCGTCAAATGGCTGGGGTACGAAGAGCCTGATTTTCGCGTCGCGTTGTGCCATACCGAGCCGGGGATGAGGTTGGAACGTCAAATGAGCCGGATTGGACATAACAGTGCTTTGCCACCCGATGGAAGGGTGCGAGACGCAACGGACGCCAACTGGGTGGATCGTTTCTGTCCGGTCTGGACGCGGCCCTGGCTGCGGTTGAGCCGAGCCGACCGACCCATCGGAACGTGGCTTCTGCTGATCCCGTGCTGGTGGGGGATTGCGCTGGCGGCGCTGAACACCGGCTGGGCTCTGGGCGATCTCTGGCTGATCATAGGCTGCACGCTCGGCGCGTTTCTGATGCGCGGTGCGGGCTGTACATGGAACGACTATACCGACCGGCATATTGACGGACAGGTCGAGCGGACCCGCTCGCGCCCACTGCCATCGGGGCAGGTCACGCCGAACGGCGCCCTCGTCTGGATGGTGGCGCAGGCGCTTTTGGCCTTCCTGATCCTCCTGACGTTCAACCCGACCGCAATCCTCCTCGGCATCGCATCGCTGGTGCTGGTCGCGGTCTACCCCTTTGCCAAGCGCTTTACCTGGTGGCCGCAGCTGTTTCTCGGGCTGGCCTTCAACTACGGGGTCCTCCTGATGTGGGCCGCGAAGACCGGGGGGCTGTCGCTGCCACCGATCTATCTCTACTTCGCCGGTGTCGTCTGGACGCTGCACTACGACACGATCTATGCGCATCAGGATCGCGAAGACGATGCCTTGATCGGCGTGCGGTCCACAGCGCTCCTGTTTGGCGAAGGCACTCACCAGATGCTCTGGCTTTTTTCCGGAGGCGTCCTGATTTTCGCCGCATTGGCGGTGTTAATTGCCGGAGGTGGGTTGATTGCACTGATCGGTGCTGTCGGATTTGCGGTTCATATGGCCTGGCAAATCCGTAGCCTGGATATCGATGATCCCACCCAGTGTCTGGCGTTGTTCCGTGCAAATCGCGCGGCAGGGCTGGTGCTGCTAGCAGGAATGGTGATCGATACGGTGATCTGATGGGTTTGCGTACACCTTTGCCGACAGCCGGTGCTTTGGCGATGGCGGTCGGTGCCTCGACGACTTCTGCATTTGCACAATCAGGCGAGTTTCTCGCACCCCCCGATGGTGCCGAGGGCGATTCGGGCGGGACCGAGATGATGCAGCTCGTGCCCGGCATGTCCAACGACACGCTGGCCTTTGTGGCACTCATGGTGCTGTTTGGGGTCGGTGTTATTGCCATCTGGGCGCGTGGGCAGATCATGTATGCGCAGGACGAGCAGAACGCGATGATGCTGGCACGCTCGGCGGCCAAGCAGCCCGGACGGGGCGATGGCGCCGCGGCAGAGCGTGCGGCTGCGGAAGCGGCGGCCAACCGCGATCCCTCGCTGAACGAGGCGATTGCCACCCGGCTGCGCAAGTAGCGGACGACAGGCCCGACAGGTCCGGGCCTACGGCTTTTCGGAAAACTCTCCAGACGGTCTGGATCGGGCATGTCGTGCACG
>CAYYZH010000206.1:0-3791 GCA_964475765.1 uncultured Limibaculum sp. | reverse complement strand
GGCCTACGGCTTTTCGGAAGTCCGTCAGACGTTCTAGATCGGGCAAGTCGCGCAAGCATGTCGCGCGGCAATGTCACTGTGATTCAACAGTTCGTCGAAACGCGTCAGTGCTGTTCTTCTTCGCCTCGACCCACCAGGCTCAGCGCACGTGCGGTGATGCCCTGTTCGGTGCACCAGTGGATCAGCGCCTCTTCCGCCCCGTGCGTGACCCAGACCTCGCGGGCCTTGGTCTCGAGGATCGTGGCGGTCAGATCGTCCCAATCCGCGTGGTCGGAGATGATCAGCGCAAGCTCGATACCGCGTTGCTTGGCCCGCTGACGGACCTGCATCCAGCCCGACGCCCCGACGATCAGCGGGTCTGACAGCCGACGGACCCAGCGGTCGTTCAGGGCACCGGGCGGGGCCAGCACAATCTCGCCCTTCAAATCCCGCCCTGCTGCCGCGGTCGCCGCCTCAAGCGGACCGAGATCGACGCCAAGCTTGCCATAGGTCTCGCAGAGCTTGGTCAGTGCCCCGTGCAGCCAGATCGGCCGGTCCCAACCGGCGCGGCGCAACTCTGCGATCAGGCGCTGTGCCTTTCCCAAGGCGTATGTACCGATGGCGTGGGTGCGCTGGGGAAAGCGGTTGATCGAGGCGAGCAGCCGGTTGATCTCCCCCTCGATGGGCGGATGGCGAAAGACCGGTAGGCCGAACGTCGCCTCGGTCACGAAAAGATCCGTGGTCACCGGCTCGAACGGGCGGCAGGTCGGATCGGCGCGGCGCTTGTAATCGCCGGAGATGACGGCACGCAGCCCGCCCGCCTCGATCACCACTTGGGCAGAGCCGAGCACATGGCCCGCGGGCGCGAGCCAGACGGTGACGTCTCCGATGGTGCGCCGTTCGCCATAGTCCAGCACGTCGATGGTCCTGAACGCCGTGTCGCCGTATCGCGTCCGGGCGATGGCTGCCGTCTCCGGGCTGGCGATCAGGGTCTTGTGTCCCGGCCTGCAATGATCGCCATGAGCATGGGTCACGACCGCGGTATCGACGCCATGCCCGGGGTCGACGAAGAACCCGCCGGGCGCGCACCAGATGCCGCCGGCCTTTGGCGTCAGAAGATCGGTCAGTTGCATCGCCGGACCCTAACAGATCCCCAAGTCAGGAAAAGCGCGGGCGTTGTTGCACACGGTCGTATTGGCGTGCGAATTCGGCATACTGGAGGGAGATTCGGGGAGAGGTCCACATGCTCGACGCCACCAAACCGCTTTGGCAGGCCAGCGCCTGCGATATTGCCGATGCCGTTGCCTCTGGTGATCTGACCTGCGAGGCGGCGGTCGGAGCCGCGGTCGAGCGGATGCGCGCCACCAACGGGCACCTCAACGCTGTCGTCGATGATCTTGGCGAGCAGGCGATGGCGGATGCTGCCGCCGCGGACAAGGCTTTGGCGGACGGGCAGCCTGCGGGTCCGCTGCAAGGCGTGGCTGTGACCATCAAGGAGAACGTCGACCAGACCGGCCGCGCGACGCCGAACGGTGTGGTTGCCTTCAAGGACATCATCGCACCCGGCGACGCGCCGTTGGTCAAGAACCTCAAGAACGCGGGCGCCATCGTGATCGGGCGGACCAATACGCCGGAGTTCAGCTTTCGCGCCACGACCGTGAACGAGTTGCATGGGCGGACCTTCTCGCCGTGGAACGATTGGGTCTCGTCGGGCGGCTCTTCGGGCGGTGCATCGTCGGCGGTGATGGCGGGCATGGGCGCGATTGCGCACGGCAACGATATCGGCGGCTCGCTGCGTTTTCCCGCCTACTGCACGGGATCAGCGACGGTGAAGCCGGGGCTGGGCCGCACACCCGCCTGGAACCCCTCGCAGAGCGCAGAGCGGGGTCTCCTGGCGCAACTTATGTCCGTGCAGGGCGTGATCTGCCGCGAGGTCCGCGATGTGCGCCGGGGCATGCAGGCAATGATCGCCTATGACCCGCACGATCCGTGGCAGGTGCCGATGCCGTGGGAGGGCCCCGCCGCCGAAGGCCCGCTCAAGGTCGCGCTGACCCGCGAGATGTTCCAGTTCGAGATGAGCCCCGCGGTGGCGAAGGCGATGGACAATGCCGCCTCGGCCCTGTCGGATGCGGGCTATGAGATCGTCGAGATCGACCCGCCCTCCATTCGCGAGATCGGCGATGAGGCGCAAAAGTGCCTCTTTGGCGAGGTCCTGACGCTGCTCGGCGACGATATCGAGAAATACGGCTCGGACGAGATCAAGGCGATCTTCAAGACCTATGAGGGGATGTTCACCCCCTATTTCGGCGAGGATCTGCTGCGCGGCATGGCGAAACGCTCGCACTATATCCGCCAGTGGAACCTGTTCCTCGCGGATTATCCGCTGGTGCTGACACCGTTCCTGCCGGGCCCGCCGTTCAAATGGGATCGCGATACCGAGGGCGAGGAGGGTGTCTCGGAGGTGTTGGGCTCGGCGCTTTACTCCTATTCGATGAACTATATGGGTCTGCCCGCGGGCAACATCCCCGCGCACTTCGCCGACGGCCTACCGATTGGCGTTCAGATCGTCGGGCGACGCTTCCGCGAGGACATGATTTTGGACGCCTGCGAAGTGGTCGAGGAGCGCGCGGGTCTGATGGCCGAGCGGCTCTGGGCGCAAGCCTGATCCGGCCTCAGTTCGCGACCCTGCGCAGGGCGTCGCGGATCTCGGCCCCGAGATAATCGAGCACCGCGCGGATCGCCTCCTGATCCTTCACCCGTTTTTCCGTGAGCATCCAGATGTCGACCTCGCGGTCGTAGTGGTCCGCAAGCACGCGGCGCACGCGGGTCATGTCGACGGCCAGATAGGTCGGCAGCGCCAGAAGGCCCGTGCCGAGACTGAGCGCCTGCATCTGGTTCAGAATGCTGTTGGAGGAGTAGGCAACTTCGGCGCGCGGGGCGTTCTCGCGCATCCAGACCACCTGTGGCAGCCCGGCAATGTCCCCAGTCGATTCGATGACTGTATGTGCGTTGAGATCCTCCGGGCTCTCCGGCACGCCGTGCCGCGCGAGATAACTGTCATGCCCGTAGATGCCGAACCGGGCCGAGCCGAGGCGCCGCCCGATCAGCGCATCGCTGCCGGGACTGCCGATCCGGATCGCGATATCGGCCTCGCGGCGCAGAATGTCGGCGGAGCGGTTGGAGATCATCAGGTCGATCTCGATCTCCGGGTTCTCGACGCGGAAATGCGACAGAAGCGGTGTGACGATGGCGTGGGCCAGACCTTCCGAGGCCGACACACAGACCCGGTGGCCGCGGATCTCCGGCGCACGGGCGGTCAACTCGATCCGGTCGGCCTGGATCTCCATCAGACGGACCTGCGCTGCGATCCGGGCGCCTGCTTCGGTCAGGCGATAGCCTTCGGGGAGCCGATCGAATAGGCGTGCATCCAGCCGCTGTTCGATTTCCGAGACCCGCCGCCCGACGGTTGGTTGGCTGACTTTAAGCGCCCGCGCAGCCCCCGACAGCGAGCCTGTGTCCGCGACGGCCAGCAGAAACCGGTAGTCGTCCCAGTTGCTCATGCAGCCCCCTGCAAAAATCGCAACTCTTCATTGGTGAATACCCGTATTCACATTCAGGCAATCCACAACCTGCGCGCGATTTTGCACCCTTTGCCCACGGTCATCAACAGCGACTGCTGACCGGAATTGGAAAACAGAGGCAAAGGAAAAGATCATGGCTGTAGATATGTTTCTGAAACTCGACGGAATTGCCGGCGAATCCGAGGATGGCGATCACACGGGCGAGAACGACATCCTCGCGTGGTCGTGGGG
>CAYYZH010000205.1:0-7901 GCA_964475765.1 uncultured Limibaculum sp. | reverse complement strand
TGCCATACGCGAGCCATACAGGTGCCATACGCCTGCCATACGGGGTGGATCCCAGCGCCAACGCCGCGTCAGGTGGCGGCGCGGGCGTGAAAGATGAAGCCGAGAAAGTTCATCAAAAGCTGGGCTGCGAGGATGGCGGTTGAGCCCGTCGGGTCATAATCCGGGGCGACTTCCACCAGATCCATACCGACGATGTCATGGCGTTTGGCGACGGCCTGCAGGATCTCGAGTACTTCATAATAAAGGAACCCGCCATGGCTCGGCGTGCCGGTGCCCGGCGCGATCGAGGGGCAGAAGGCGTCGATGTCGATTGTGACGTAAAGTCTTGCGCCCGCAGGGATTTTCTCGATCACGCCTGCCGTACCAAGCGCACGCGCCTGCCGGACGGAGAGGATGCTGGAGCCCATTTCGCGGGCGGCCTCATAGCCTTCTTTCGCCGTCGAAGAGACATTACGGATGCCGACCTGCGTGAGGCCGGTGACATAGTCTTTCTCCGCCGCGCGGCGCATCGGATTCCCGTGGCCGTACCTAACCCCATGTCTTTCATCGACAAAATCAAGGTGTGCATCGATCTGCAGGATATGGATCGGGCCGCGGCCATCGAACGCATCCACGCATGGAATGTTCACGGAGTGATCACCGCCAAGCGTGACCGGGAGCGCTCCGGCATCAAGGATCTTGCCGACCCCGTGAGCAATGTTTCGGTGCGAAGAGGTGGTATCCGTATGGACAATGTCAGCATCGCCAAGATCGACGATGCGCACGTCTTCGCCGAGATAGGTGGCATCATCTTCATGGTCGTAAGCCCCTGCATGGCCAAAGGAAAAGAGGGTCGAAGCCTCGCGGATCGCACGCGGCCCGAACCGCGCGCCTGACCTCCATTGTGTGCCGAAATCGAAGGGCGCACCGAGAATGCAAGCGTCGGCGTCGATGGCGCTCCAGTCCTCGACATACGGCTTTTTTGCAAAGGTCGCGATGCCGACAAAAGGCAGGTTCAGCCGCCCGCTTTCATATCCGTGCCCTGCCATGACTGTTCCTCCCGATCACGTATGCCGCACATGGTCGTAACAGCCTTTCCTTTTGCACCGCAACGTGAGATAGGGCGGTGCCAATACCGATAACTCCCGGGGGAGAACCATGGAGATTCGTGAGGCCTTAACCTTCGATGATGTGCTGCTGGTGCCGGGGGCGTCCGAGGTCCTGCCAGCCGATGCCGATACCAGAACTAGGGTCACAGCGGGGATCGAGCTCAATATACCGTTGTTGAGCTCGGCGATGGATACGGTGACCGAGGCGGAGATGGCGATCTGTCTGGCCCAGTCCGGCGGCATGGGCGTGATCCATCGCAACCTCGATGTGCGCGAGCAGGCGCGGCATGTGCGCCGGGTCAAGCGGTTCGAAAGCGGGATCGTCTACAACCCCATCACGCTTGGTCCGGATCAGACGCTCGGCGACGCGATGCGGCTGCAGGAGAAGTACAAGATTACCGGGTTTCCCGTTGTCGATCGCGAGAAACGGCTAGTCGGCATTCTGACGAACCGGGATATCCGGTTTGCGGAAGATCCGAACATGCCGGTCAGCGAGATGATGACGGCGGACAACCTGGCAACTGTGCGTGAGCCCGTGGATCTTGAGGCGGCCCGCAAGCTGCTGCAATCGCGCCGGATCGAGAAGCTGCTGGTGATCAACGAGGCGGGTGAATGTACGGGCCTGCTGACGGTGAAGGATATCCAGAAGGCAGTGCTGAACCCGCAGGCCTGCAAGGATGAGTTGGGCCGATTGCGGGTCGCGGCGGCGACAACGGTGGGCGACAACGGGTTCGAGCGCTCGGAGGCGTTGATTGATGCGGGCGTCGATCTGATCGTGATCGACACAGCACATGGACACTCGGCCTCTGTCGCGCAGGCGGTGAGCCGGATCAAGAACCACTCCAACGCGGTTCAGGTGGTGGCGGGCAATGTGGCAACGGCGGAGGCAACGCGTGCGTTGATCGATGCGGGAGCGGACGGGATCAAGGTCGGGATCGGGCCGGGCTCGATCTGTACGACCCGGATGGTGGCGGGCGTTGGCGTGCCGCAGCTGACCGCGATTTCGGATTGCGCTGAGGAAGCCGCCAGAACCGGCAATCCCGTGATCGCCGACGGCGGCATCAAGTTTTCCGGTGACCTCGCCAAGGCAGTCGCCGCGGGCGCGAACTGCGCCATGGTCGGCTCGATGCTCGCTGGCACCGATGAAGCTCCGGGCGAGGTGTTTCTCTTTCAGGGTCGGTCCTACAAAAGCTATCGCGGTATGGGCTCGGTCGGCGCAATGGCGCGCGGATCGGCGGATCGATACTTCCAGAAAGAGGTCTCGGAGTCGCACAAGCTGGTGCCGGAAGGGATCGAGGGGCAGGTGCCCTATAAGGGGCCGGCAGGCGCCGTACTGCACCAGTTGGTCGGCGGTCTGCGTGCTGCGATGGGGTATACCGGCAACCGTACGATCGATGATATGCGCAGCGCGTGCAGTTTTGTACGCATTACCAATGCCGGGTTGACCGAAAGCCATGTCCATGATGTGCAGATCACCCGGGAAGCGCCGAATTATCGTGGGAGCTGAGCCTGCGGATGCAGTGCGTTTTCCCCAATCTGCTGCGGACCTGACGGAGCGCGCGTGCCGCGCGCACGACATACGCCCCGCCAGAAACCCGGACCGCGGACGAAGTGCCAAGCACCGTCGTCGTTTTGTGACAGAACGAGAGCGCGCATGGCGAGCGCTGGCCGGATTTCCGGCGGGGCCGTCGGCGCCTGATCTGCACGGGTTCACATGAGACCTGATGCCCGCGCGCAAGCTGCGATTGATGTTCTGGATCTCTGGCTGGAGCAGTCAGACGGGCTGGACCGCGTGCTGGCTGCCTGGGGGCGGCAGAACAGGTTCGCCGGATCGGGCGATCGCCATGCCATCGCCGACTTGGTCTATGGTGCGGTGCGCCGGATGCGCTCCGCTGGCTGGGTCACGGGGGCGGTAGCCCAACCGTCTGGGCGCCAGATGCTGCTTGGCGCTTTGATCATGGATGGTGTGGACCCTACGGACACATTCTCCGGTCAACGGTATGCCCCCACTGCGGTCCAAGACGCGGAGTTGGCGGATGCCCGCGAATTGGGGCGCGCGCCGCGAGGAGTGCGGCTGGATTACCCTGCATGGCTGGAGCCTGAGTTGGTCGGTTTCCCGGACGCAGCGCTTGAGGCTCTGCGCCGCCGCGCGCCTCTGTTCCTTAGGGTCAACACATTGAAGACTTCGCCCGAAGAGACTGTCAAGACTCTGGGCATTGATGGGATTGAAGCAGAGCCTGTCGATGGCGTTCCCGCCGCCCTTCGCGTGACAGCCGGCGCACGGCGGGTTCGCGGGTGCCATGCCTACCTCTCGGGATTGGTCGAGATACAAGATGCAGCCAGTCAGGACGTGGCCGCGCATTGTGGGGCGGAACCCGGTATGACGGTGCTCGATCTTTGTGCGGGGGGTGGCGGTAAAACACTGGCGCTCGGTGCGTCGATGAAGGGTAAAGGACGGCTCCTCGCCCATGACTTATCACGAGATCGGATGAAGGATCTGGAGACGCGTTCCGTGCGCGCCGGTATCGAGGTCGAAATCGTGGCCCCGCAAACGCTAGACCCCCTGCGCGGTGTGCCCGATTTGATCGTCGTTGACGCGCCGTGCTCGGGATCAGGAGCATGGCGGCGCAATCCCGATGCCAAGTGGCGGCTTTCGCCTTCGCGTCTTGCGGAACTTCAGGCCATTCAGGCCGGCCTCATTGATCAGGCCATTGGCCTCGTGCGCCCCGGCGGGCGGGTTGCCTATATCACCTGTTCGATCCTGAATTCGGAGAACCAAACCCAGATCGAGGCGGCGCTGTCCCGCCATTCCGGCCTCCGGCTGGCGGGCGAGAGAACCCTGTTGCCCGGCGAGGATGGAGATGGGTTCTTTCTGGCCGATCTGGAGACAACACATACGGACCGCGCTGGCACGCGATCTTGACGGTTTGTTAACCACTCCCGGAGCATGCTACGATGCCCGGTATGGTTGACTGGCCGATGAAGTTCTCGCCATCCATGCAGAGCGGCATGGAGCGCATGTCGCGCACCAGGGGCATATTCTGCGGTGGGCTGATGATCGCGGTGATAACCGAGATTGCGTTTGCGACACCGGCCTCGGCCGAGGAACTGATTGTCATGGTGTCCGGAGCAATCGGCCCCGGCGCGCTTTTGATTGCCGTTCTTGCACTTTCTGTCTGTTGTATCGTTCTTTGGATGGGCTGTCGGCGTATGCTGCGACGGTCCGATGATCAATCCGCCACAACCATTGCCGGCCGTGACATGCCCGCTTTGGTCGCGCGCCAGGATGGAACGATCATCGAAGCAAACGCCGCGATCGGTCAGCAACCGCGCATGGGCACTGTGCTTGATGTTCTTGCCCAGTCGATAGCCATCGAAGGGCCTGAGATCTATCGTTTGGCCCGGGCCGCAATTGCCGATGGCTTTGCGATCGAGCAGGTTTCGCACAAAAGCAGCGACGAGAAATCAGCCCTTGTCGTGATGCAGACCGGACCGGACCGGTTGATCTGGCAGATCATGTCCGAACAAAAAGCCAGCGGATTATTGCCCGACAGGCCCGGCTCGCGCGAGGACGAAGCACCTTATGCCTATGTCCGGCTCAGCCCGGTGGACGGCATTGTCACCAACCGGCTCTTCAACGATGTTTTCTCCGAGGATGCGATCCGGCTCCTCAGTGATGAGATCGACAGCGGCGTCTTCACGGCGGGTCGGATGAACCTGCCGGGTCGGGACGGCAGCGAGCGCCTGACGCTTGTGGCGCTCAAGGTCGAACGGTCTCCGGAGAATGATGTCTACGAGCTGTTCCTCTTCGTGCCGGACGCCGAGACCAGCAGTCAGATCAGCGCGGCGGAGACGCTGGATGCCATCCCGGTGTCGTTGTTGCGCCTGGATATCGAGGGACGGGTTCTATGGGGTAATGAACAGGCCCGGACGATGCTTGGCCCGGCTTTCAAGGTCGGTGATCTCCTCAACGAGATCGTTCGTCCACTTGGCCGATCGTTCGACAACGTGCTGGACGAGGTGCGCAACAACAAGGACCGCGGCAGCGGAGAAATGGTGCATCTGACCGCAGGTGAGTTTGACAGTTTCGCGCAGGTCTCGCTGACGCGGATGACCTTGCAGGGACAACCGACGCTTATGGCTGTTCTGACCGATGCCTCCGAACTGCGGTTGCTCGAGGACAAGTTTGCCCAATCCTCGAAGATGGAAGCGGTCGGCAAGCTCGCGGGCGGTGTCGCGCATGATTTCAACAACGTTCTGACCGCGATCAGCGGGCACTGCGATCTCCTGTTGTTGCGCAAGGATGCGAGCCATCCCGACTTTTCCGATCTTACCCAGATCCGGCAGAACTCGAACAGGGCCGCGACCCTTGTGCGCCAGCTCTTGGCGTTCTCGCGCAAGCAGACCCTGCAGCCGAAATTGCTGTCTGTTCAGGACGTTGTCTCAGATACGCTCTACCTTTTGGACCGCCTGATTGGCGAGACCATTACGCTTTCGCTGGATCTCGACCGCGACCTTGGTCCGGTCCGCGCCGACAACCAGCAGCTGGAACAGGCGATCATGAACTTGGTCGTGAACGCCCGCGATGCCATGCCCCAGGGGGGTGTGATCACGATCGCCACCTGCAATCGCCGGGTCGAGGCCGACGAGCAGCGTCTCGGTGTTGCGATCCCGCCCGGCCAGTATGTGCAGATCAGTGTCTCGGACAACGGAACCGGCGTCGATGTGCAGCATATCGACAAGGTGTTCGATCCGTTCTTTACGACCAAGCCTCTCGGTGAGGGCACCGGGCTGGGCCTCTCGACGGTTTACGGGATCGTCAAGCAGTCCGGCGGCTATATCTATGTCGAGAATGTGCCAAACAGTGGAGCCTGTTTCACCATTCTGCTGCCCGAGGCCGAGCCGGTGACGGAGACTGCGGAGGAGCCGGCCGAGGTTGAGGATACGCCCGCCCCCGCCGCGCCCGATCTGACAGGACAGGGCGCGGTCATGCTGGTCGAGGACGAAGCGCCCGTGCGCTCCTTCGCCTCGCGTGCTCTGAAAATGCGCGGTTACAAGGTGATCGAGGCGGAATCGGCCGAGGACGCCATGGACCTCCTCGAGGAAACCACAGATGCCATCGACGTCCTTGTCTCGGACGTCGTGATGCCGGGCATGGATGGGCCGACATTTGCCACCAAGGCGCGCGAGGTGCGTCCGGGGCTGCGCGTGATCTTCATCTCCGGCTATGCGGAGGATTCGTTCCGTCGCAACCTCAAGGACGACGACTTCCTGTTCCTGCCGAAGCCGTTCTCGCTGAACGAGCTGACGGCCAAGGTGAAGATGGCGATGGTCCAGCATGGCGGCGCGCGCCACTGAACCGCTGCCACTTTATCAGGTGCCTAGCCCGTCATAGATCTCGTAGTCCCGAGCCAGATGCTGCCGCAACGCTGCTCGGGTCGAGTCGCTGAGATCCGGGGCATCGGTGCGCTTTGGCGAGGCGTTTTCCCGGCCCAGATCGATGTCTTGTCCCAACCGGTCACGCAGAAATTCGAGCCAGAGATCCGCGCGCTCATACCGGAACAGGTGATCGATCCCGACATCGCCATCCTTGGTCGCAACAAACCGCGATTGCCGGCCAAAATCGGCAGCTCCCGGGGCCTCTTTGATATGCGCCGAAGCGAAGGCATCGAAGCTCAAACCTGCTGAAGATTTTGTCTTGTCCGGAATGTCCGCGCGGCTGCGATAGCGCCACCAGCTCCCCAGCCAGTCCTCGGGCTCCCGAAACAGGCAGAATGTCTCGTAGGGCTCGGACCCGAAACTTTCGAGATACCGCCGGAGATGGCGGTCATATTTGCGAAAATTCGTGTGCTTCATGCCCGGATGCCCACGCAGAACAAGATCCATCTGCCCCGCCAAAGCGCTCTCCAGTGCGCTGGACGCGCATTTGGGCATGGCGAATATCACCAGCCTGTGGCGAAAGGAGACAAGCATGTGAGGACCTTCTTTCCGGCGTTTTTTATATGTTCTGATTAACCCCTCGTAAACCGAGGCGCTGCTCAACTGCTGCATGTGAAGATCAAGTTTGTTCTTTATTTGTCCCAAATCTTATGCGAACATCATGAGAACATACAGGCGTTTGCGCGCCCACATGGGATATGAAATAAGGAGCAGAACCCATGACAGATAATCTGTTGAAGCTCGACGAAAGGCGCACAATGGACAAGCAAAAGGCACTCGATTCTGCCCTCGCACAGATCGAACGCAATTTTGGCAAGGGCTCGATCATGAAGCTCGGCCAGCGTGAAGCGGCGATGGATATCGAGGCGGTCTCGACGGGCTCTCTGGGGCTGGATATCGGGCTCGGGATCGGCGGCCTGCCGAAGGGCCGGATCATCGAGATTTACGGTCCGGAAAGCTCGGGCAAGACCACACTGGCGCTGCACACCGTGGCCGAAGAGCAGAAAAACGGCGGGATCTGTGCCTTTGTCGATGCCGAGCACGCGCTTGACCCGGTGTATGCCCGCAAACTCGGCGTGAATGTCGATGATTTGCTGATTTCCCAACCTGATGCCGGGGAGCAGGCGCTGGAGATCACGGACACGCTGGTCCGCTCCGGTGCAGTGTCGGTTATTGTTGTGGACTCCGTCGCGGCACTGACACCGCGCGCGGAACTCGAAGGCGATATGGGCGATGCTCAGGTCGGCCTGCAGGCGCGTCTGATGAGCCAGGCCATGCGCAAGCTGACGGGCTCGATCAGTCGCTCAAAGTGCATGGTGATCTTCATCAACCAGATTCGCATGAAGATCGGCGTGATGTTTGGCTCGCCGGAGA
>CAYYZH010000204.1:0-7921 GCA_964475765.1 uncultured Limibaculum sp. | reverse complement strand
GTACCGGGCCGTTGGCTTGGGCCGCTTGTACAAACCTGACGATCAACGCGCCGAACGCGCTAGTGCAAGAGAGCGTGCGCGCGTTCTACTCCGGCTGGTACACGGAACTCGCGCAGAACCTGCCTGTGGTCGAGGACGGGCACATCCACCTGCCCGACGGTGTCGGCATGATCACCGAGCTCAAGCCCGAGGTTTGGAGCCGCGCGGACGCAACTGTCCGACGGACAGATTGATCAGGCGGGATCTGGCCGCTTCATCCGCACCAGCGCCACAAGGGGAATGGCAATCGCAGACGTGCCAGCAAACAGCAGAAAGGCGTTGATGTAGCCGATCATGGTGGCCTGCCGGGAAATCTCGCCACTGACCTGCGCCAGCCCCGTGTTCTCGCCCAGTTGCAAAGCCCCGGCGAGGTCGGGCAGACGCAGGGCCTCATTAAAGAGCGAGATGTTCGGGATCAGTTCGGCGTAACTGATCGAGCTTTCCCGGATCACCAGCGCCACCGACAGCGAGATGAAGATCGAACTGCCCATGTTGCGCAGAAGGTGAAAGATCGCTGTCCCGTCTGGCACCAGCGCCTTGGGCAGGGTCGCAAATGTCACGATGCTGAGCGGGATCCAGAGCAGCCCGACGCCAAAGCCCTGCAGCGCCGAGGCCCAGAGCACCGTCGCAAGTGGCACGTTCACATCGAAGCCGGCCATCAGCCAACCGGACCACGCCTGCAGGATCAGCCCGGCCAGCATCGGCACGCGTGGGTCGAGGCGCCCAAGCACAAACATCAGGGCAAAGCCTACGAAGGTCCCTGCCCCGCGCACCGACAGGATCTGGCCGATGATCGAATCTGGATAACCCTGCACCGACTGCAACAGCGTCGGCAACAGCGTGATCGGCGTGAAGTTCAGCATCCCGAAGATGAAGATCAGCAACAGCCCGACGACGAAGTTCCGATCCCTCAGCAGAACAGGGTTCAGGAACGGATGGTCTGACTGGAAGTTGCGCACGAGGAACACCCAGAACGCGGCGAGGCACAGTCCGGCATAGATCAGGATCTCCCAGGCGGAGAACCAGCCCGCGCGCTCGCCCCGGTCCAGCATCAGTTGCAGCGCGGTGATCGAGACGGCCAGCGCGAGGAACCCGGTCCAGTCGAGTTTCGGCGGTGTGCCCCGTTCAGGATCGCGAATGAAGGTGAGAACTCCGGCCAGGGCCACCGCTGTGAACGGCACCAGCATGAAGAAGACCCAGCGCCAGTTGTACGCCTCGCTGAGCGCCCCCCCGATGGCGGGTGCAATGATGGGGCCAAGGATGACGCCGGTCCCCCAGATCGACATCACGCGGTTTCGCAGGCGCTCGGGGAAGGTCTCGAGCACCACTGCCTGACTGAGCGGCACGAGGGGCGCGCCAAATGCTCCCTGCGCAATCCGGTAGATCACAAGCTCCGGCACAGAGGTGGCCAACCCGCAAAGGACCGAGGACGTCCCGAATCCGATGATCGCCCAGATCATCAGGCGTCGCCGCCCGAACCGCGCTGCCAGCCACCCTGCCATGGGGGTCACGACGGCGGTGGCGACGATATTGAACGTGACGATCCACGCGATCTGGTCCGGCGTGGACGAGAGCGAGCCCTGCATTTGCGGAAGCGAGACATTCGCGATGGTGACGGTCATCGCATAGAGCATGGTCACGAAGGTCAGCGTCGCCAGCAGCATGGCTTGGCGAAACAGGCTGGGCTGGGCCTGCGGCTCCGCCACAGCGGTTGCCATCATTCAGATCCGGTGCCGATCCAGGCGCGCGCCGTGTTCAGGACCTCGGGCAAGGGCCGCTCGTATCCGGTATCAATGCTGACTGCGACGCTCATGCCGGAGCGCAGCGGCGGCGCGTCAGGTCCGGGTCGGATGGCAAGCCGCACGGGAATGCGCTGGACGACCTTGACCCAGTTTCCCGATGCGTTTTGCGGGGGCAGCAACGCGTATTCCGCCCCGGTGGCGGGCGAAAGGCTGGTGACTTCGCCGTCCCAGACGACATCGGGATAGGCATCGATCTGAAGGTCGGCGATCTGGCCCACACGAAGATGCGTCAGATCGGTTTCCTTGAGATTAGCCTCGACCCAGTAGCCGTCATTGGCAATCAGGCTGATGACCGGGTCGCCTTCCTCGACATACTCGCCGGGCTGCAACCGAAGGTTCGCCGCAACGGCGCCACGGGGCGCGCGCACGGTGGCGGAGTCGAGATCAAGCTTTGCGTTGCTGAGTTCAGCCTGAGCGCGCAGGACATCCGGATGTCGCTCGACAGGCAAGTTCGGATCGCCGCCGAGTTCGGCCAGCACTTCCGAGATTTCCTCGCGGGTGACGTCGACGGCGGAGGTCGCCCGGCGTACTTCACGCTGAACCTCCAGCAGGCGAAACTGCGAGATCGTCCCGTTGCGGCGCAATCGTTCGGAGCGCTCAAGCTCGGCCTGCTGAAACTCGGCATCGACCTCGGCCGCAGCCAGGGCCGCCTGCTTGCCGCGCAAACGTGCCTTCAGAGCGGAAACCCTTTGACGCGCAGCACCCAGTTCCGCCTCATGGCGGGCCGCTTCGATTTCAAATCGGGCAGGATCGATGCGGAACAACACGTCACCTGCCTCGACCGGCTGATTGTCGGCAACTGTCACCTCTGTGACGCGGCCCGAAACCTCGGCAGTGACGATGATCAGCTCCGCCTTCACATAGGCATTCTCGGTCGTCACGTAGCGGCCCGAGTTCATGTAGAACCAGAGCCCTCCGAGCGCGAGGCCCATCGGCACAGCAATGAGCAGGGTCGTCCGGGTCAGCCACCGGGTGACACGGCCAAGAAAGGACCGCGGCGGCGGCGTGTTGTCCGAGTTTGTCATGGTGCTATCCGCTGGCCGCCTTTGGCCGGGCGGTGTCGTCTGCATCCGCTTCGGTCAGGTTTTCCTTGATCAGCATCAGCATGTCGGTGAGCCGCGCGAGATCCTCCTGCGAAAGGCCGGACAGCGCATCAGACTGCATGGCGGTCGCGATGTTCTCCATCTTCTTCAGCGTCGGACCCGCCGCATCGCTGAGATAAATCAACCAGGCCCGCCGGTCCGCAGGATCGGGGCGGCGCTCGAGCCAGCCATCGCGCTCGAGACGGTCGATGTGACGGCCGAGACTGACATTGTCGATCTCAAGGATTTCGGCCAGCGCGCGTTGATTCAGCCCTTCGCGCTTGGCCAGATGCATCAGCACCCGCCATTGCGCACGGGTCATACCGAGCGACTGCGCGCGCTCGTCGAAAGTCGCCCGCATCAGGCGCGAGACGTCGTGCAGCAGGAAGCCGACATTGATGGCGGGATCAGTCGAAAACATGACAGGCATATTATAAGCAGGCGTATTATATGTCGATCAGGAATCTGATCATGAGTGCCGGTCGCGATCCATTGGAGTCGCCAAAGTCGCGAATTGACGCTTGCCCACGCGCGATCTGCCCCGCAATGTGCCGACAACTTCACACCCAAGGGAGAGAGAACATGAGCATCAAGCGAATCAAGACCGGCGACCGGATGAGCCAGGCGGTGGTCCACGGCAACACGGTCTACACTGCCGGTCAGGTTGCGCAGAACGCGCGCGGCGCGTCTGTCACGGATCAGACCAAAGACATTCTGGCGGCCATTGATGGCCTGCTGGCGGAAGCCGGCACCGACAAGTCCAAACTGCTGTCGGCGAACATCTGGCTCACGAATATCGGGGATTTTGCCGAGATGAACGCGGTCTGGGACGCATGGGTGTCGCCGGGGAACACGCCTGCGCGGGCCTGCGTGGAGTCCAAGCTTGCCTCGCCTGATTTCACCGTCGAGATCGGCGTGATTGCGGCTGTGGACTAGGACAAAGTGGCGATGACCGCCTCCGATTTTGTATCGCTCGATTTCCGGGTCGACCGGGAACTGGCGGACAAGCCCAAAATCGGTCTCGTGGTCCTCGCCACCGACTACACCATCGAAATCGAGATCGGCGGCGTTCTCGCCGCCGGTGGGCACGAAATGCACGTTGCCCGGATCGCGATGGACCCGGAGGTCACGCCGGAGACGCTGGCCGCCATGGGGCCGCGCATCTCAGACTCCGCGCGACTGATCCTGCCCGGAGATACGCTGGATGTTGTCGCCTATGGCTGCACATCTGCCTCTGTCGTGCTGGGCGAGGATGCGGTCGCTGCGTCCGTCCACGCCATTCAACCCGGCGCGCGGGTCACAACACCTATCACCGCGGCCAAGGCGGCTTTCTCCGCGCTCGACGCGAAACGGATCGCGGTCCTGACGCCCTACACAGCAGATGTGAACGTGCGGCTCCGTGACCATCTCGAGGCGTCGGGCTTCGCGGTGCCGGTGTTCGGATCGTTCAACGAGCCGATGGACCCAGTGGTCGCCTCCATCGATCGCGGCAGCATCCGCCGTGCCATCGATACGCTGATTGCCGGGCAGGATATTGATATGGTCTTCGTCTCCTGCACCAGTCTGAGATTCCTAGACGCCGTGGCTAAGACCGAGGATCAGATCGATCTGCCCATCACGACGTCAAACCACGCGCTGGCATGGCATATGCACCATCTGGCGGGCCTAACCCCACCGCCCGGCTTTGGCAGACTTTATGCATGCGCACCTAAGGGCGCATAGCCGACCGCTTTGCCGAAATGACGGTGTGGGTTAAACTGGACTTCATAAATTCGCGTTGAGCTTCGGTGCGGCGGCGATCGGCATTGAGATCGTCCAAACCCGCCTGCCCGAAGCAGATTTTAGTATGGAGCGTATGTATGGGATACCGCGACGATTTCTACACCGCCGACAATCTGATCGGACACTCCGGAGACCCGAAGAGCCATCCAACCGTCTACTTCATGCGAGATATCGGCAAAACGGTGCTGTTCGGCCATATCACGCAGAAGCACGACGTTGCGGAGAATGTCGGCCGCGAGAAAGTCAATGAGCACCCGGAATACCTGATCACCAATGAGGAGTTCGAGGACGGCATGCACGCGGTGGAGTGGGCCGGTGACGACGAAATCCACACCAGCCGCAATCGTTTAGTCCCTATCGACGAGTCTTCGGACGAGGTCCGGGCCTTGCTCCTGGCTGCGATCGCGAAGTGCACCGAAATGAAGAAGTGGGGCGAAATGACCCGTGCCCAGCGCAGGATGGCCACCAAAGGTGGGCCCAAGAACATGAATGATCTCAAGAAGTTCTGGAAGAATTTTGCAGCCGCAGCCAAGAAAAAGCGCGCCACCACAAGACCTGTTCAGACGGCCTGATGAGAGGCGGCAGACTTACTCTGCCGCCACCCGCATCGGATTGTTCGGATGCGTGGTCCAGTCCGCGTGGTCAGCCTCGACGCTCTCGCCCGTGCGTTTGTCGAGCGCGCCGGGCGCGAGCTGCTCCATGGTGATGCAGCCCTCGACCGGGCAGACATTGACGCAGAGATTGCACGCGACGCACTCCTCGTCGATCACCTCGAACGTGCGCCCCTCACCGATGACAATCGCCTGATGCGAGGTGTCCTCGCAGGCGGCAAAGCAACGCCCACACTTGATGCAGGCGTCCTGATCGATCCGCGCCTTGGTGATGTAGTTGAGGTTGAGATGCTGCCATTCGGTGAAGTTCGGCACCGCGCGGCCCTCGATTGCAGCAAGGTCCGCATGGCCCTTCTCATCCATCCACGCCTTCAGCCCCTCGATCATCTCGGTCACGATGCGGAACCCATAGGTCATGGCTGCGGTGCAGACCTGAACGTTTCCTGCGCCCATCGTGATGAACTCCGCCGCATCACGCCAAGTCGTCACGCCGCCAATGCCTGAAATCGGCAGGCCGCCCATGTCCGGATCGCGCGCGATCTGGCCAACCATGTTGAGCGCGATCGGTTTGACGGCTGGCCCGCAATAGCCGCCATGGCTGCCCTTGCCGTCGATTTCCGGCTCGGGGCTGAACGTGTCGAGATTGACCGAAGTGATCGACTGCACCGTGTTGATCAGGCTGACCGCATTGGCCCCGCCCTTGTGCGCCGCGCGCGCGGGATAGCGAATGTCTGTGATATTCGGGGTCAGTTTTACGATGACCGGCATGCGGGTGTGTTGCTTACACCAGCGCGTAACCATCTCGATGTAGTCCGGAACCTGACCGACCGCCGATCCCATGCCGCGTTCTGACATCCCATGCGGGCAGCCAAAATTCAGCTCGACCCCGTCGGCCTCGGTCTCCTCGACCCGCGCCAGGATCTCTTTCCAGCACGGCTCTTCGCAGGGGACCATCAGGGAGACGACCACGGCGCGGTCGGGATAGTCGCGCTTGATCTCCTTGATCTCGTCGAGATTGATTTGCAGCGGGCGGTCGGTGATCAGCTCAATGTTGTTCAAACCCAACAGCCGCCGATCCGCGCCATAGACCACACCATAGCGCGGGCCGTTGACGTTGACGATGGGCGGGCCGTCCATGCCCAGCGTCTTCCAGACCACACCGCCCCAGCCCGCCTCGAAGGCGCGGCGAACGTTGTACGCCTTGTCCGTCGGCGGGGCCGAGGCCAGCCAGAACGGGTTGGGTGACTTGATCCCTGCGAAGTCGTTACGAATGTCGGCCATCGGTCTACTCCTAGGCGTCCAGAACCTGCTCGAACCCGCCATAGATCATGCGTTTGCCGTCAAAGGGCATGTCCCTTCCAGCCTCCGCCATCTCGGGGTCGGACTCCATGCCTGCATGACAGGCATCACGGGTCTCCTTGTCGGGCCACTCGATCCAGCTGAAGACAACGGTCTCACCTTCGGCGCACTGCACGGCCATGGGAAAGGATGTCAGCTTGCCATCAGGCACGTCCGAGCCCCAACAATCCACAACCCGCAGCGCGCCCTTCTTTTTGAAATACTTGGCAAAATGCGCGGCGTGGTCGATGAACGCCTGCTTATCTGCGTGGGGGACGGACGCCACAAAACCATCGATGAACGGCATTCAATCCTCCTGAAGGTACTGATGAACAGCTTCAGCCGCATCGCGGCCTTCGGCGACTGCAACAACAGTGAGGTCTTCGCCCGGTGTGCAGTCACCCGCAGCCCAGACGCCAATGAGTGATGTGCTGCCATGCTCGTCGACCTTGATCTTGCGCCCATCAAGGGTGAGATCCAGAGGCAAGTCGAGCGTCTGTCCGATGGCAACCAACACCTGATCGGCAGGAAGCGCGACGGTCTCACCGGTGCCGGTCAGATTTCCGTCGTCCGCTTTTGTGTATTCCAGCGTGATCGTGCCGTCAGCCAGAGCTTTGGGCTGCAGGTTCTCGCGGATAGCAACGCCCTTCGAAGTGGCGAGATCCTGTTCGAAGCGGCTCGCGCCCATCTCCGCCTTGCCCCGGCGATACGCGATCGTGACCGTCTCCGCGCCCAGCAGCTTGGCCTGCACCGCGGCGTCGATGGCGGTCATCCCCCCGCCGATCACCACAACACTGCGTCCGACCGGGATCGATGCATGGTCGTCCTGACGCACGCGCGCAATGAAATCGACGGCGTCCTCGACGGCGTCGCCACCGCCCTCAAGTCCCAACGCGTTCACACCGCCGAGACCCATGGCCAGCACAACGGCATCATGGCGGCCCTGCAGATACGCGAGGCTGAGATCATCGCCAAGGCGCCGGCCAGTGATCAGCTCGATCCCGCCGATACCCAGCAGCCAGTCCATCTCGCGCGCCGCGAAATCATCGACCGTTTTGTAAGCCGCAATGCCATATTCGTTCAGCCCACCCCCTTTGGCCTTGGCGTCAAAGACCTCGACCTCATGGCCGTGAAGCGCGAGTCGGTGGGCACAGGCCAGACCGGCCGGTCCTGCGCCCACCACCCCCACGGACCGCCCGGTCGGCGCCGCCCGGGCGTAAGGCTGGGTCCCCGTTGCCATGACGGCATCGGTGGCAAATCTCTGGAG
>CAYYZH010000203.1:0-7973 GCA_964475765.1 uncultured Limibaculum sp. | reverse complement strand
ATCGTCTATGACGCGCTGGTGAACGCCGCCATGCTGGAATGGGCGCGGCCCGGGACTGTCATCGAATATGCGGGCAAACGCGGCGGCAAACCTTCACCCAAACAGCGGGATATCTCGCTGAGGCTGATTGATCTTTCGCGCGCTGGCAAGCGGGTGCTGCGTCTGAAGGGAGGCGATCCCTTTGTCTTTGGCCGTGGCGGGGAAGAGGCGCAGACGCTGGTCTCCGCCGGGGTGCCGATCCGCATTGTGCCAGGGGTTTCCGCCGGGATCGGTGGGCTGGCCTATGCCGGAATCCCCGTGACGCACCGGGATGTGAACCAGGCCGTGACCTTCCTGACCGGGCATGATCAGACCGGCGATGCGCCCGGCGCGATCGAGTGGGAGGCGTTGGCGAAGTCCTCCCCCGTGATCGTCGGGTACATGGCAATGAAGACAATGCCGAAGATCACCGCGGCCCTGATCCGCGGTGGGCGCGCGCCGTCCGAACCGGTGGCCGTGGTCACGAATGCGACTCTGCCCGAGATGCAGGTTCTGGAAACGACGCTGGGCACCGCGGTCGAGGATGTGGCCGCCGCCGGTTTGGCGCCGCCCGCGATTGTCTGCATAGGTGAGGTCGTGCGCATGCGCAGCGTGCTCGACTGGGTCGGGCAAATGGCCGGGCACGGTCCGCGAGATCTCGATCCGCTGGAGACACGGCAAATGCCGGAGACCGGCACCGGAACGGGCTCTTGCGGGGCCTGATGATTGCTGCCCCGTCCTCGGGGCAGGGCAAGACCACCATCACACTCGGGTTGCTGCGCGCGCTGAAACGGCGCGGTGTGGATGTGAATTCGGCCAAGTCTGGGCCGGACTACATCGATCCCGGCTTTCACCGGGCGGCAACGGGGCGGGCCTGTGTGAACCTGGACGCCTGGGCGGGTTCGCTGGAACAGGTACGCGCGCGGCTGCATGAGCAGGATGGCAGTTTCTCGGTTGTCGAGGCTGCGATGGGTCTTTGGGATGGTGCGGCTGTTGGCGACGCGCTGCCCGCGCCGGGATCGGCGGCGGTGCTGGCCAAAGCGCTGGGCACGCCCGTGGTTCTTGTCGTCGATGTGGCGCGCATGGGCCACAGTGTTGCTGCATTGCTCCACGGGATGGTCGGGTACGACCGCGACGTGCAGATTGCGGGGGTGATCCTGAACCGCGTCGGCAGCGCTCGTCACGCCGGGATGGTGCGCTGCGCCGCCGAGACTGTCTGCCCAGTTCTGGGTGTTGTGCCTCGGAGCGACGATCTGGCCACCCCAGCGCGCCATCTCGGCTTGGTGCAGGCCGAAGAGCGCCCCGATCTCGACGCGTTTCTTGACCGGGCGGCGGATGCCATCGAAGCCGGGTGTGATTTGGCTCAGATCGAGGCTTCGGCGTCCCCGCTCGGCCTTGGTGGCGCGCCCCGGCGGGTCCCGCCGCTTGGCCAGAGCATCGCCGCCGCGCGGGATGACGCCTTCGGGTTTCTCTACTGGCATCTGCTGCAGGACTGGCGCGCGGCTGGCGCGGAGATCAGTTTCTTTTCACCGCTTTCAGATGAAGGCCCGCACCCATCGGCGGATGCCGTCTTTCTTCCCGGAGGCTATCCCGAGCTCCACGGAGCGACCTTGGCGAACGCTTCAAACTTTCGGGCGGGCATGACAGACGCCGCAAAGCGTGGTGCCACGATCTACGGCGAGTGCGGTGGCTACATGGTTCTGGGCGAGGGGCTGATCGACAAGGACGGCGCCCGCCACGAGATGCTGGGGCTCCTTAGGCTCGAGACCAGTATTGCCGAGCCCGAACGTCATCTCGGCTACCGCGTACTGACATCGTTGGGAGGGCAGTGGACCGGCGGGTTTTTCGGGCACGAATTTCACTATGCCCGCACCTTGCGTGCCGAGGGTGAGCCCTTGTTTGCAGCGACAGACGCCGCCGGGAACAGCCTTGGTGAGATTGGCTTGCGCGATGGCTCGGTCCAGGGCTCCTTCGCGCATCTGATCGAAGTGCGCTAGTGCGCCTTTTCAGGCGCTGCGTTTTGGCCGGAGCACATGGACATGTGCGCCATCATAGAGTGCGCTGTCGCGGAAGTTGGTCTCGCCGAGCGCCCGGCCCACGAAGATCAGCGCTGTGCGTGTAATCTTCTCGGCCCGCACCTTGTCGCGGATGGTCGAGAGCGTACCGTGGATGAAGTTCTGATCGGGCCAGCCGACCCGGTAGGCGACGATCACCGGACAGTCGGCTCCATAATGCGGCGCGAGTCTGCGTTCGACCTCCAGCAGGTTCCGGATCGAGAGGTGGATCGCCAGCGTCGCGCCGGTCGCGGCCAGCGTGTCCAGATCCTCGCCGGGAGGCATGGCGCTCGATTTCATCGCGGTGCGGGTTAGGATCACGGTCTGCGCGACCTCGGGAATGGTCAACTCCATCCCCAGCGCGGCGGCGGCAGCGGCATAGGCGGGCACGCCGGGGATGACCTCGAACGGGATCTCCTGCGCGTTCAGCCGCCGGATCTGCTCGGCAATGGCGCCGTAAAGGGACGGATCGCCGGAATGCACGCGCGCCACGTCCTGCCCTGCGCGATGCGCCGCCTCGATCTCGACCATGATCTGATCCAGCGTCATCGGTGCGGTGTCGATCACGCGGGCTCCGTCCGGTGCCAGCGCCACGATCCCTTCGGGCACCAGCGACCCGGCGTAAAGGCAGACCGGACAGTCACCGATCAGGCGCTGACCCTTGACCGTGATCAGGTCGGGATCGCCGGGGCCTGCGCCGATGAAATAGACAGTCATTGCGTGCTCCCGTTGGTATCTGGATCGGTTTTATTCGCATAGCCGCGCGGCGTGTACATATGCGTGTGGCCCGCGAGCGAGACAGTGCGTGATTGCGACGATCCAACAACCACGGTGGTCATCATGTCGACCTGATCGACGGTCACGTCGGCCAGCGCGTGCACGGTGAGGGTTTCATCCGGACGGCCCAGACTGCGCGCCAGCACCACGGGTGTGTCCGGTGGGCGATGTTCGCCAAGGGTTTCGAGGGCACGCTGGAACAGATCGCGCCGCCGCTTGGAGACCGGGTTGTAAAAAGCGATGACGAAGTCGCCTTCCGCCGCTGCCGCGAGGCGTTTCAGGATGTCGCCGCGCGGGGTCAGAAGGTCCGACAGCGAGATGGCGCAAAAGTCGTGGCCAAGCGGCGCGCCGATCCGGGCGGCGGCGGCCTGCATGGCGGAGACCCCGGGCGTGGTCATGACCTCCACGCGCCTTGCGGCATCCGAGAGATCGCCTGTGTCGAGTAACTCGTAGACCAGCGCTCCCATGGCGTAGATGCCCGCATCGCCGGAACAGATCAGCGCAACGTCCAGCCCCTCACCTGCGCGCTCAAGGGCGTAGCGGCAACGGTCGGCTTCCTCCCCGAGCGCGAAATTGCGGCGGTGTTTCTTGGCGGCGAGCGGTCCGAGCAGGTCGATGTAAAAGCCATAGCCTACCAACTCGTCCGCTGCCGCAATCAGACGCGTTGCCTCGGGCGTGCGCCAGTCTGCCCGGCCCGGCCCGATGCCGATGAGGGAGACACGGCCCCGCTTGCGCCCTCTAAGTGTCGTGATGAGTTCAGGCGTTCGCGCGATGGCGACGGTAGCGTTGGCGGACTTCTGCTTCTCGACAATCAGAGCGGCATCGGGCCCGGCTGCCGCCAGAGCTGCGCCCTCGGCGACCCCGTGGCAGCCAACCTCGGAAAAGACCACATCCGAGGGATTGGCGAGGCGAGGCGTCTCGGCTTCGAGTTCGGTTGGCGAGAACAGCCGCAGGGGCAGATCCAAGTCTTGGGAGAGCTGAAGGATGGCCGCCTCGTCTGCCTTCAGATCAATGGTGTTGATCGCGGCGATGGCCCCCGGAGCAATGTCGGCAGAGGCCAGCGCAGCGCGGACCAGATTGGCCAATTCGTCCGCGGGACAATGACGGGCAGAGCCGACACCGATCATCGCCTGAATTGGATGGACGACGAGATCCGCTTGCGAATCGGGTTTGACCGTCACGGCGATCGAGATCTCATCTCCCGCAGGTAAGCCCCTCAGCCATCCGGCCTCAGAAGCCGCCTCGCCGGTCAATTGTGCGCCTGCTCCGGACAACAGCCGCGCCATGACGGGCTTTGCCGCATCGGGATTGGCCAACCGCCAACCGGGCGGTGGGTCATCCAGCGCGACACCGAGTTCCGTCTCTCCCCCGGTCGTCAGACTGGGTCGGGTATCGAGCGCCTCGGCAATCCGGGTGGCGAGACGGTTGGCCCCGCGATGGCCACCAAGGAGCGGGACGACCGAGGCACCGTCATGGGAGACGGCGAGCACCGGCGACTCCTCGCGCTTGTTCGTCAGGTGCGGGGCCAGCGTGCGGATCAGGATGCCCGCGGCGCAGATCCCGATGATGGGCGTGCGTGCGAGGAAGAGGTCGGCGATATGACTGCCTGTGTCGGAGAACAAGACATCGGGCGGGTTGGTGCGCGCATGGACTTCTCCGCCGACGGCCTCGGCGATCCGGCGTGCAAGATGCAGTGCGCCGTCGGTCAGGCAGAGGATGGCGGGGAGGCGGTCAGCCACGGGTCCACTCCGGCATTGATGAGGATCATGGAAAAGTATGGCGCGGTCTCCGGCGCGTCGGTGAGCGGGCAAACATGCTGGCCTGTCATCGTCGCTCGTTCGATGTAACCGGCCTTCGCGGTCAGGCCGAGATTGTCGATCAGCGCCCGGATGCGCGGCAGATGGCGACCAACTTTCATGAGGGCGACAGTATCGGCGTCCGCAATGCGCTGGCGTAGCGCTTCATCGGGCAGGGGGGCGGGCAGGACTGTCATAACCCCATTGCGAGCGACCAAGGGCTGTCGGAGCGCGGCGGCACAGCCGTTTAGTGAGGAGACGCCGGGGACAATTTCGGTCCGGTGTTTGTCGGCCAAACGCGCAAAGAGATACATGAACGAGCCGTAGAACAGCGGGTCGCCTTCGCAAAGTACGCAGACATCGGTGCCATCGCTGAGATGTGCCGAGATCTGTTCGGCGGCGGCGGCGTAGACCTGCTGGGCAGCGAAACGCTCGGGCTGCATCGGGACGATCATCGGGATCTCGTGTGCATCCGCCGGGATGAAGTCGGCGGCAATCGAACGGGCGAGGCTAGGTCCGGTATCCGGTGCGGGGAAAGCGATGACGCGGGCATTGCCGATCAGGCGCGCGGCCTTGAGCGTCAGAAGATCCGGATCGCCGGGGCCGACGCCGATGCCAAAGAGCGTGCCGCTCATTTGATCAGGGCCCATTGAGTGACGGGCATGGCCGGGCGCCAGCCGGTTTTGGCACCGACACGTTCGGCGCGCTGCACCAAGAGACGGGTCAGATCGCCGCCATGGGTCCGGTGGAGACCGGTCAGAATGGCTTCGGATTCGAGTGTTACGGCATTTGCCACGAGACGGCCGTTGGCTGAGAGGGCGTTGATTGCCCGCTGCGCGAGATCTTCGCTCAGCCCGCCACCGATGAAGATGGCATCAGGTGTGGGCAGATCGGCGAGGTGGTCGCTGGCCTCACCCTCAATCAGCGCAAGGCGCGGCGTGCCGAGGGTTTGGGCGTTGCGCGCCGCCATGGCCAACCGTCCGGAATGGCGGTCGATGCCAATGGCCTCGGCGTCGCGGGCGCCCCGCATCCATTCGATGGCGACCGAGCCGCACCCGGTGCCGATATCCCAAAGCTGAGCGCCGCGCGTGGGCATCAGGCGGGCAAGCGTCAGGGAGCGAACCTCGCGTTTGGTAAGCTGGCCGTCATGTTCGAAGGCATCGTCAGGCAGGCCAGGCGTGCGGGGCAGCAATCGACCTGGTTTGCCCCGGCACGTGATCGCCAGCGTGTTGAAGGGTGGCACTTTGTCGGTCGGATCACTCGCGGCCCAGTCGGTGGCCGTACCGCTGAGCTGCGTCTCGTTCGGCGCGCCGAGATTGCCAAGCACTGTCAGCTCCGACCCGCCATAGCCGCGATCGGTCAGCAGCGTTGCGATTTCCTCCGGGGTCTGGGCGCCGGACGTGAGCACGAGGAGCCGGGCGTTCGGCCAGAAGAAGGGTGTGATCTGGGCCGCGGGACGGCCATGGGCGGTGAGGGTTTCGACATCGGCGAGCGACCAGCCCATGCGCGCGGCGGCCCATTGGAACGCAGAGAGTTGCGGAAAATACGTGATCTCCTCGGGGGAGATGGCTTTGCCGATGCGCGCGCCGACCGAGTACCAGAGCGGGTCACCGGTGGCGAGCACGACGGGGCGGCGCGGTTTGAGGGCGCGAAGCTCGTCGATGAGAGCATCGAACGGGTGCGGCCATCTCAAACGCTCGGCCTTTACATTGTCCGAGAGCGCATGATGGCGGTCACCGCCGATGATGACCTCAGCGTTTTCGACGGCCCTTTGGGCGGATGGGCTTAGACCGGCCATGCCGTCCTCGCCGATGCCGACAATGGTGAGCCAGCGTTCGGTCATGTCCGGAGCGCCTTGCGTAAGTGGCCAGCGCGCGGCCATGTCTCTGGCGAGACACCGGGGGCATGCGCCCCCGTCCTGTCTGCCTGCGGCAGCCAGATGGCCGCGCGGGCGCTTGTGGCTGATGTTCGTAAGGGCCTCATCTCGGGGGCCTCAGGCCGGCGGCAAGAGCGTTTAGGGCGGCGGCGGCTATGGCCGATCCGCCGCGTCGTCCGCGCAATGTCAGGAATGGCGCGCCGCGCGAATTGCCCGCCAGTTCAGCTTTCGACTCGGCGGCGCCGACAAAGCCCACGGGGAAGCCGAGGATGGCAGCAGGGTGAGGCCAGCCCTCATCCAATCTTTCGAGCAAGTGAAAGAGCGCGGTCGGCGCGTTGCCAATGACGACAATGGCGCCCGCGACGTGATCTCGCCACAAATCGACCGCGGCGGCGGAGCGCGTTGTGCCGAGGTTGCGGGCGAGGTCTGGCACTTCGGGCGCGTTCAGGGTCGCGATCACGCCCGTGTCGGAGGGCAAGTACTGGCGCACGATCATGGACCGGACGGCTTCGCAATCGCAGAGGATTGCTGCGCCCTTGGAGAGCGCGCTACGTGCATTGGCGACGACGTCCGCGCTCCACGCCAGCCGATTTGTGATTTCGGGCATCCCGCAGGCGTGAACCAGGCGGATAGCGATATCATGGAGGTCTTCGGGCAGGTGGTCGAGCTTGGCCTCGGCCCGGACGGTCGCGAAGCTTTGGGCGTAGATCTCGGCGGGATCGCGCACATAAGAGAGCTTACGCGGCGCCGGGGCAGGGGCCGCTGCAGGAGGTTTGGTCTGGACCGGGCGCACGGCGGGCGCGTCCAGCCCCAAAATCCACGCCTCTTCGGTGACAATCTGGCTGCGGTCCTTTGCGCTGGCATCCTGCGGACCGGCAAAGAGCGGCGCCAGCACGCCGTCGCGGTCAAGCCCGGCGAGCCAGTTGGCGACGGCGCGCACCTGACCGGCATCCTTTATGTCCTCTTCCGGGTCCGGCGGGATCAGGGAGGGGTAGATCTCGGCCAACACAATGGGAGCGTCGGGCGCGGTCAGCCCGGTTTCGAACGGCCAGACCCTGATATGATCGGCGAGCGTGGGATCATGGCGCAGGCGGTACAGGACCGGCAGGCCCATCAGCACCTGACTGCCGACAGCGCCCGCATAGGCAAGTTGCCAGACCGTCTTGGCGCCCTTGGCTTTGGCATCGGCGAGACGGCGCTCGGGCGGGTGCCCCCGCCCCTTGCGGCTCGAGGCCTTGGTCGGGATATCGAGGCAGGGCGCAGTTGCGGGCCGTCCCCAGAACGGTCCGATCCCATCGAAATAGACGCGGTTGATCTCGTCCGCGACGGCGTAGCGGTTGTTGGCATTGTCCGGACCGTCCTCGATCCTTTTGTCGAGCCAGGCCCAGAGCCCCATCGCGTTGGCCTCGCCGGTCAGGGTTTTGGCGACGCCTGCGGGATACCCAAACGGAA
>CAYYZH010000202.1:1135-7977 GCA_964475765.1 uncultured Limibaculum sp. | reverse complement strand
ATCCCGCCCGCAGCCCCAAGAACGGCGTGCCCTGCGGCGGTGTCCCATTCCATGGTCCGTCCGAAACGGGGGTAGAAATCCGCCTCGCCCGCGGCCAGCAGGCAGAATTTTAGCGACGAGCCCGCGCTCTTGAACTCCGAGACCTTGAATTTGGCGATGTAGTCGTCAGTCGCCTGATCGCGGTGCGATTTCGAAGCGATCACCGCCAGCGCACCATTGTCAGGGCTGGAGACACGGATTTCACGCAGGCTGCTTTCGTCCAGCACACCGTCGGAGACCGCGTATTCGTAAGACTTGCCCTCTCGGGTCGCAAACAGCCGGTCCTTGGCTGGCGCATAGACAACGCCTGCAATCGGCGTACCGCCTTCGATATAGGCGATGTTTACCGTGAATTCGCCGCGGCGCTGGACGAATTCCTTGGTTCCATCGAGCGGGTCGACAAGCACGAAATCGGTCAGCCCGACCTGATCGTGGCTGTCGGCTGCTTCCTCCGTGACAATCGCAACCTCGGGAAACTCGGCTTTCAAACCGGCCAGAATGATCGCATCAGCGGCCAGATCTGCCGCCGTCACCGGGCTTTCATCGGCCTTGGCTTGCGTGTCCATGTCGCCGGAATTGTAGATTTCCATGATCTTCGCCCCCGCATTCAGGGCCAAATCGATCATCACACGCTCGAAACCTGCCGGTACCATCACCACGCCTCATTTTTTGAGTTACACTGCCTTCACCGCCTATATACCGGTTGCGGTAAATATACGTCTGCAAAGGGGCGAAACGGGGCGAAATGTCCCAACGCGGCAAGGCCGTGGCCCGAAACGAGCAGAAACGAGAGACGCGGCACGCATGGCCAGATCTGCGCAATACGTTGTGAAACAGCCGTTCTGGGTGTCCCTGACGGCCTTTCTGGCCTTGGTCTACTCGCTGGTCGTGCGCGATTTGCGCGCCGAGCACAAGAACGCCGCCCTCGGCATCCTGATCTCGGTTGGACAGCCCCTTGTGATGGGGCTCGTGTTCTATGCCGTGATGGAGCTGATCGGCGGCGGCATGAACAAGCTGCGCGGCGATACGCTGACCTTCGTGCTTGTCGGCTTTGCCTGTTTCTTCGCCCATATCCGCTCGGTCTCGGCGGTGGGCGGCGCGCTCAAGATCGACATGCTCAAACACCAGCGCCTGTCGCTCTTTCTGATGATCTGGGTCAAGGCGTTCGGCGCGCTCTACAAGACCATCCTGACGGTGCTCATCCTGCTCGCCCTGAACTATCTCGTGCGCGACGTCTACGAGATGCAGGACCTGCTCCTGTTCATCTGGGTCTTCCTCTGGTGCTGGCTTGGCGGTGTTGGGGTCGGTGTCGTGTTCCTTGCGGCGACGCGGTACCTGACGTGGGGCGGGCTCCTGCAAACCGCCTATATCCGGATCATGTTCTTCACATCCGGCAAGTTCTTCGTGGCCAGCGCCCTGCCCGGCTACACCCGGCCCTATATGGACTGGAACCCGCTCTTTCACCTGCTCGATCAGGCGCGTGATGCGACCTTCCTGAACTACACCGCGCGCACGACCGATCTCTGGTACGCCATTGCTGTCTACTGCGCCGTGCTGGTGCTGGCGGCACTGCTCGAGAACTATGTCCGCGTCAACTTCTCCGCCAGCCATGCGCCGAGTTGATCCCGGCGCCATGAAGGAAATTTGATAAGGGGCCGTCTTGTCTCGGTGCCCCCACTTGCTACCTCTGGAATAGAGCCACATGCGAGACCGGCCATGGACAGACGTCATTTTCTGACTGCCACCTCGGGCGCTGCGCTGCTTTCGGCCTGCGCGGGCGGTCCGCCGCCGATTGGCGATCCGTCGGTGGAGTATCCCCCGACCGGGCGCTTTGTCGACGCGGACGGGCTTCGGATTCACGCCTGGGATCAGGGAGAGGGCCAACCCGTCGTCTTGATCCACGGCGCGGGCGGGAACCTGCGCGACTGGACCTACGATCTTGCCCCGCGCATCGCAACGGGACACCGCGCCATCGCGTTCGACCGGCCCGGCTTCGGATATTCCGACCGCGCGCCCGAGCGGGGCGGAGACCCTGCCGTGCAGGCCCGTGCCCTTTTGAATGCGACCCGTGCCCTCGGAGCAAAGCGCCCGATCCTTGTGGGCCACAGCTGGGGCGCTGCGGTCGCCATGGCGTGGGCGCTTGCGGATCCGGACGGGGTCGCAGGCGTCGTAAACGTCTCCGGCGCGACCATGCCGTGGAGCACCAAACCGATGCTGGCCGAGGTGATTGGCCTCGACGAAGTGCTCATCGGGTTCTACTTCGATTATCTCTCGTCGGGCGCCGCCGACGGCACCATCGAGCGGTTTATCACGCGAAACTTCCGTCCGCAGACCCCGCCAAAGGGGTATATCGACCATGTCGGGATCCCGCTGGCTCTGCGCCCCGAAAGCGTCGCCGCGAACAAGGACGACATCCGCTCGCTGAACACCGCGCTTCGGCGTCAGTCGCCGGATTATCCACGTATCACTTTGCCGGTCGAGGTTGTCAGCGGTCTGGCCGATCCGATCATACGTCCCGATCGCCAGCCTCGTCCGCTGGCCTCGGTCCTGCCAAACGCCAATCTCACGCTGCTGGAAAATGTTGGCCACATGGCCCACCACGCGGCACCTGACGAGATCCTCGCAGCCATCGACAGGATCGAGGCGCGGATCTAGTCGTACGCTCTAGGCGCCTCCCACCTGGTGAACCAAACCGACGCGGCGCACGTACACATCGGGTGATCGAGGTAAACTCAGTATGACGTCCCAATATTTGTCCCGGCGCGGATTTCTGATGTCCGCAAGCGCGGCTGCTTTGACCGGATGCGCCGCCATCCCGGAGCCCGAAGTGCTCAGCCGCTGGCCCGCCATCGGCGACATCATCGAGGTCGACGGCATTCCCATCCACTACTGGGACCGCGGCTCGGGCCCCAGTGTGGTCCTGATCCATGGCGCTTCCGGCAACTTGCGGGACTGGACGTTCCAGATCGCACCGAGGCTTGCCGAAACCCACCGCGTCATCGCCTTTGACCGGCCCGGCTTTGGTCACAGCGGACGCATCGCCGAGCAGGGCTGGGACCCTGCCGTTCAGGCCGCTCTGCTCGCCAAGGCCACGGCCCGGCTGGGCGCTGACGATCCCGTCATCGCCGGGCACAGTTGGGGCGGCGCACTGGCGATGGCCTGGGGTGTGGATCGGCCAGATGCTGTCTCCGGCATCGTCAGCGTCGCGGGCGCCACCATGCCCTGGGGCGGAGAGCTTTCCTTCTTCTACGAGATCGGCGCATCGGACGTGACCGGACCCCTGTTCGGTCGCATCGTCAGCGCGGTCGCCACCGAGAAGACCATCGCGAGCCATCTGGTCGGCACGTTCAGTCCGCAGCCCGTACCCGAGGGGTACGCCGACTATGTCGGGGGACCGCTCGCCACACGGCCACGGGTCGCGCGCTACAACGCGGAGGACATCGAGAACCTCCACGACGCCCTGACCCGCCAGTCCGCGCGCTATGGCGCGCTCGAGGTTCCGGTGGAGATCATCCACGGTCAGGCCGACAACGCTGTCTGGCCCGACATCCACGCCGTGGCGATGCATTATCGCCTGCCCAACTCGCGTCTGACCCTGCTTCAGGGCGTCGGCCACATGCCGCATCATGCCAATCCCGACGCGGTGATCGCTGCCATCAACAGGCTCACCGGACAGGGCTGACTGCGCTATCCCTTGAACGCACGGCCCTCCACGGCCTATCTCTAGCGAGACAACCTCGGGGGCAGCATGGGCATTCCGGACCCGATCAGGGACCCACAGTTCTATCAGGGCGTGCCATTGCGCCGCTTCGTGGCGTTCTGGATCGACTTCTTGATCATTCTCGCGCTCTTTGTGCCGGTGCTGATCATCGGTGCTGCGGTCACGGTTCTGACCTTTGGTCTCGCGGCGCCGTTCCTGATGCTCTTCTTCACCGTCACCGGATTTGTTTATCGCTGGGGCATGCTCAAGACACGCTCGGCGACCCTTGGCATGTCGCTGACAGGGATCGAAGTGCGCGACCGCAACGGCAACACATGCGACAGCCAGCTCGCCTTCATGCACACGGTCGGGTTTTTCGTCACTTTCCTGGCGCCGCCGCTCCTGATCGTCGGCTGGCTGATGATGGCCAACTCGCCCCATCGGCGCGCCATGCACGACCTCTTTGTCGGCTCGGTTGTGATCAATCGCCCGACCTGACCGGCACCGTCCCAATTTGAACGTAAATTCCCGTCATCAGACGGTGCTAGGCCGTGACAAGCGGTAATAAACTGTTATCCTTTTCCCTCAAGGTTGGGAGTTGAGATGAGTCACCACGAAACCTCACTGAAGGCGCAATTTTATCTGACCGCGCCGCAGCCCTGCGCGTATTTGCAGGGGCGCGAGGAACGTAAGGTCTTCACCACGCTCTCGGGCAACAAGGCGGTGGGGGTTAACAACTCTCTCAGTCTCAAGGGGTTCCGGCGCAGTCAGTCGGTGATCTACCGCCCGGCCTGCGTGGGATGCTCGGCCTGCATGTCGATCCGCATCCCGACCGAAGGCTTCAAACCCAGCCGCACCCAGAAACGCATTCTTCAGCGCAACAGCCATCTCGTGCGCCGGCCCTGCGAGGCCTGGGCGACCGAGGCGCAGTTCGCGCTCTTTCGCCGCTATCTCAGCGCGCGTCACGCCGATGGTGGCATGGCCGATATGGACGCCTTCGACTACGCCTCGATGGTCGACGAGACGCCGGTCAACACGATGGTCGTCGAATACCTCGAGCGCGATCCCGAGACCGGCACCCAGACCCTGATCGCGGCCTGCCTCTCGGACGTGCTGTCGGACGGGCTCTCGATGGTCTATTCGTTCTTCGAGCCGGGCCATGAGGCCCGCAGCCTCGGCACCTATATGATCCTCGACCACCTCGCGATGGCACGGGACATGGAGCTGGGCTACGTCTATCTCGGCTACTGGGTCTCCGAGTCGCCCAAGATGGATTACAAGATCGGCTTTCGCCCGTTCGAGCTGTGCGATGGATCGAAATGGATGCGCTTTGGCTCGCGCGAGGATGTCGCGGAGTGGAAGATCAACCGCTTCCGCGATGTGCCTGAGGAACTGCCGGGCTAAAGCCGCGCTGGCCTGAACGACCATGCTGGCACCCTGCCGGGCGTCTACCGCGAGAGCTGATCCAGACTGACACCCAGCGTCACGGCACCGATCACTTCACCGGTTTCCGGATCCGAGACACTCAGGCTCACCTGTGTCTGCACCTTCTGGGTCGACTCGTCGAATTTTAGCTCGCTCACATGCACCGCATCAGGCCCCTTCAGATAGGTCTCCTGATACTTCGCTTCGTCGCCCTGAAAGAAATCCGACGTCCGGTCGCTGATCGCCACGTTCAACCCGTGCATGTCCATGACGATGATCTCATTGACCACCCCGTTCGATTCTTCACGCCGCTCGCGCGCGATGATCGACGCCTGACGATCCAAGAGATCAATGACCATCGGGCCAAACTTGCCGCTGTCGATCCACGTCTTGTCCATCCGGGCGATGTCACGCTCCTTCAGGCTCGCGAACAGCAGGTTCTGCTCCTTGATCGCATAGACGATGACGGGATCGGTGATCCATGTCTGCAAGTTGCTCCGGGCATAGTCGAGGACCTGCTCGGCAAATTCTTCGGTGCCCTGCTGGCTTTTGGCAGGCGCAGGCGCGGCGAGCGCGGCGACCAGCAAGCATGGGAGCAACAGGTATGACACGTTTCTTCGCACGGTTTGGGTCTCCTCGGGTTCCTGAGAGCGACACGCAAATGGGCTGAAATAGCCGAAAAGGGATACCGGATTAGTCCGGACGCCGCGTGGTATACCAAACTATGAGGCGCATCTATGGCAATCTTTCGCGTGCCGCGCTAGTTCAGCGCGCGCGCGGCAACCAAAATCTGAGCCGCGTTGCACGCAAGCGACAACCCATCTTTCAGGGCGCGGTGCGCCTGGCATAAACTGGAGGCCCGGATGTCCGACCGTATTGCCGATATCGCCTTCACCCCGGCGGTCAAGGCGCGCCAAGAGGCCCTCGGTTCGCGCAAGGCGCTTGAAACCCAGCTGTCCCAGCAGGATTGGCAAAACACCGTGTCCGAAGATCTGGCACGGTTTCTGGCCGCGCGTCGCAGTTTTTACATCGCCAGCGTGTCCGAGACCGGCCACCCCTATATCCAGCATCGCGGTGGCCCGCCGGGGTTTCTGAAAGTGCTGGACGAAACCACGCTGGCCTTTGCCGACTTTGCTGGCAACCGGCATTACATCTCGCTCGGCAATCTCGACGCGGGCGACCGGGTGCACCTTTTCTGCATGGACTATGCGAGCCAGACCCGGATCAAGATCTGGGGGCGCGCTCGTGTTGTCGAGGATGACCCGGACCTGCTCGCGCAGCTCTCGGATCCCGCCTACCGCGCCCGGCCCGAGCGCGCGATCGTCATCACGATCGAGGCGTGGGACCTGAATTGCCACCAGCACATTCCCGAGCTCCATGATGTGGAGACTGTACGCCTCGCCACCGCAAAACTCAGCCAGCGCATCGCAGAGCTGGAGGCGGAGAACGCCGAGCTGAAGGGCTGGATCGGGAAGCCGTGACGCGACGCTGCCGGGGCGCAGGACATCCCGGGTCCGGCACTGTCCCGGACCTGATCCGGGACCTCCTCGCCTTGCTTCGAGGTTCCACGACGAGGTCCCGGGTCAAGCCCGGGACAGCGCTTTTGTCTGGCCATGCGCGGACCCGGCGGCGGGGGCGGAACCCCCCCAAAACCCCCCCCCCCCCCCCCACCACATAG
>CAYYZH010000202.1:0-1125 GCA_964475765.1 uncultured Limibaculum sp. | reverse complement strand
CTCCAGCATCTTGGCGTGCGAGGCCTCGGTCCCGTCATGGAACGAACCGAACCATTTGTCCCACGGCATTTCCAGATTGCCGTAATTGCATTCGAAATATCGGTGATGCATTTGGTGGTGAAACGTGCCCAGCGCGAGGCGTCCCCTGTCGCGGATCACGAGGCTTTCGAACCCGGTATGCGAAGTCGCGGCGGTCAGCGCCTGATGTTGCATGTGAAAAAGGATGTGGATCGGGTGCGAGGCCAGCAACCAATGCACAGCGACGGACGAAAAGAACAGCAGATGTTCGACCGGGTGCATCGACAGGCCCGACCACGGCCCGACATTGGTGTTCCTGTGATGCAGCGCGTGCGCCAGCCGATAAAGCGGCGGCCAATGCAGCGCCCGGTGGATCCAGTAAAAATGGAACGAGATCCAGACCGGCGTCAGCACGATCATCGCCGCGAACCAGACAGGGTTCTCGGCCCACATCAGCACCGGCACCCAGCCGTTTGCCATCATCCAGAAGGTCAGCACCTCGAACGCCGTCCAGAACCCGACCCCGCTGATGAGCGTCCAGAACATGTTGTCATGGACCTGACTGGTAAAGCTGAACTTGCGCCCGGCGGCCATGTCCCGCGCATCGTATTTCAGCCGCTTGCCCTGCCCCGTCAGTGTGTAGAAAAAGAGATGCAGCCCGCCCGCGACCAGAGACATCAGGATCAGGTTGCGCACCCAGATCTGCGCGATCCAGCCCGCCTCCAGATCCCGCATCGCCTCCAGCGGCGGCTGGAACCAAAACCAGCAGATCACCGCAACGCCCACGAGTATCGACCGCTCGGTCAGCCAGAACCAGTTCACCCAGATCCAACGCGCCATCGCCCGCGGGTCCGGTGGCCACTCGAAAAACGGCGAGACGCGGATCGGCAGATCCGGCTTGTGGTGCCAGTCCTGCCGCTTCGCCGCTTTCGGGCGCTCGGATGGGGTAATGTTCGTCGTCATTGGCGCAGTCTACACTCTTCGGCGGCGCACAAAAGAGGAGCTTCGATCGTGCAAAGCGCCATGACCTGAGATCGACCTCGTGTACATACACTTGCCATACGCGAGCCATACGCCTGCGGTACGGATGCCATACAGGTGCCATAC
>CAYYZH010000201.1:0-7977 GCA_964475765.1 uncultured Limibaculum sp. | reverse complement strand
AGCAGGCCATCGGGCCGCCCGCGCGTCGCGATCGTGGCGACAATCGAAACCGGAGCGGGGATCGGGGACAAAGCCATCGGCCCTTCCCGCTCAGGTCCTTGCCGCGCCGAGATCGCCGTAAAGTTCGAGCAGTTTGCGCTCCTGCGCAGCCCAGGAGTAGTCGCTCACCATGGCGGCGCGGGTCGCGGCATCCGGTCGATAGCCTGCCGGGTTGGCGATGACTTTGGCGAGGCCCGATGCAATGGCCTCCGGGTCGGTCTGATCGACAACTTCGCCGACGCCGAAGCGGCGGATGAACCCGCCGATATCCGGCAGGTCCGAGCCGATGATCGGCACGCCCGCCAGCGCGGCTTCAAAGAGCTTGTTCGGCATCGCGAAGCGGTAGCTCAGCGTCGTGTCCTGGATCAGGCAGACCGAAGCGGTGGCATCGGCGATGGTCGGCACGACTTCATTCGGCTTGACCGGGTCGAGCAGCATCAGGCGATCCGTCAGCCCGGCCTTCTCGGCGGCGGCGCGCAATTCCGCATCGGCTTGCGCGCGGCGCGGGCCGATCACCACCAGCACCGCCTCTGGGACCTTTTGCAGGGCGTCAAGCGTGACCTGCAACCCGCGGCTGCCGACCGTGACGACGCCGACAAAGGCGATGATAGGGATATCGGGAGCAAGCCCGGTTTTGGCCCTCAGCATGCCCGGTGTTTCCTCGGGCAGACCGCGGATTTCCGGACAGTTATAGATCAGCCGCATATCCAAACCGGGGCGGCGGGCGCGGTAGAGATCCGCGATGTTGTCGCTGACGGTGATCACGGCATTGGCGCGCGCGATCACCTGATCCTCGAGCTGGGTGACCAGCGCCTTGGGACCGGCTGCCAGCGGCGGGTTGCGCTCGGGCTCGTACTCGTGCGCGTCATAGACCGCAGCCGCACCGTATTTTTCGGCGAGGATTACGGCGGTCGGTGCGGTGAAAAGATCATGCCCGTGGACCACCTTGGGCGGCCCCTTGTCCGCAAGACGCGCGGCCCAGAGCGGCGAGGTCTCGATGAAGGTCTCGGCGGTCATGTGAAAGAATGTCGGGCGAAAGAGCCGCCCGTGCATCGAGAACTTCTCGTTGATCGCATCGCGCAGCGTCAGCAGCCCCTGTTTGACGCGCTTGCGTTTGGCCTTGGCTTTGCCCGTCAGGGCGCTCAGCATACTGACCACGCGGTGGGTTTTCCCCGCGCGGCGCATCTCGGCATAGACTTCCCATGCTTCGCGATAGGCCGCGTGAGCGTCGCGGATCTGGGTCGAGAGCGCTCCAAAGACCGAGTGATCGAGCGAGGCGGGGAGCGTTTCCGCCTGCCGCGCAGCCTGCTCGTCGATCCGGTAGATGTGGCGGCGGTCGTCGGTCGTGTCCGATGGGGCCTCACCCTTGGCCGCGGTGGCAAGCACGGTGACGGTATAGCCGCCCTCGACCAGCGAGGCGATCTGCTTGGAGATCCGCGCATCGTTCGTGATCGAGTTCGGCGCGAGCACAAGCACATGGGGGGACGTCATGATACGGTCCCGAGCGTACCGGTCAGCGCGGCGATGATCCCGTCCTGATCGGCCTCGCCGAGATAGGGATGCATCGGCAGCGCCAGCACGCGGTCTGCAACCGTCTCCGACACCGTCATGCCCTCCGGGTCGCTGAGCGCGCCCTCGAACGCGGTCTGCAGGTGCAGCGGCTTGGCATAATAGATCGCGGTCGGGATGCCCTTGTCGTGGAGCTTCAACTGGAGCGCCTTGCGGTCGGTGCCTTCGGGCAGGACCACGCTGTATTGCGCCCAGGTGCAGGTCAGATCGTTCGACGGCGCGGGTGTCTGCACGATGCCCGCGAGCGCGGCAGTATAGCGTTTGGCAACCCGCTCGCGGGCCTCGATCTCGTCGGCGAAGACCGCGAGCTTCTCCAGCAGGATCGCCGCCTGCAGCGTGTCGAGCCGGGAGTTCAGGCCGATCCGGACGTTGTCGTATTTGTCCGTGCCCTTGCCATGGACGCGCAGCGAGCGCAGATGCGCATCGTGATCCGGATTGGTGGTGAAGAGCGCGCCGCCATCGCCGTAGCAGCCCAACGGCTTGGCCGGGAAGAACGAGGTCGTGGCGATATCGCCCATGCCGACAACGCTGCGCCCTTGTGTCCTCGCGCCAAAACTCTGGGCGCAGTCGGCGATGACCCAGCAGCCGGCGTCGCGGGCGATGGGCAGCAGCGCGTCATAATCCGCAGGCCGCCCGAAGATGTCGACAATGACCGCCCCGCGCGGGGTCAGGCCACCGGCCTTCGCGCCGTCGATGGCCCGGGCAAGGCTGCCCGCATCCATGTTCCACGTCGCCGGGTCGATATCGACAAAGACAGGTGTCGCGCCAAAGGGCGGGATGATCCCCGCCGTCGCGGCGAAGGTGAACGCCGGGCAGAAGATGGCATCACCCGGCCCGGCCCCCAGAGTCATCACCGCAAGGCGCAGCGCGTCCGTGCCGTTGGCGCATCCTATCGCATGGGGGACATCGGCGAAGGCCGCGAGCCCGGCTTCCAGCTCAGCGATCTCGGGCCCCATGATGTACTGACCCTTAGCCAGAACGCCCGCGATCCGCGCCTCGATCTTCTCGCGCAGGCGGTCCTGTTGGGCGGCGAGGTCGATGAACTGCATCACGCTACTTCACCCGGGCCAGCATGCCGGAGGCGTCCATGGTGTAGCGCGCGCCGGTGCGGGGGCACACCAGATCCTCGCCCAACCGCTCTCCACTGGCCGAAACCCAGCCGATACGCTTTGCAGGGACGCCCGCGACCAGCGCGTAATCCGGCACGTCGCGCGTCACCACGGCGCCTGCGGCCACCATGCAGTAGCGCCCCAACGTCGTGCCGCAAACGATGGTGGCATTCGCGCCGATGGAGGCGCCTTCGCGCACAAGGGTCGGCGCGAACTCGTCCTTGCGCTCGACGCCCGCGCGCGGGGTCAGGACGTTGGTGAAAACGCAGGACGGCCCGCAGAACACCCGGTCCTCGAGCGTCACCCCGTCATAGAGCGAGACGTTGTTCTGGATCTTGCAGCCATCGCCGATGGTCACGTTCGGCCCAGCCATCACGTTCTGACCGAGCGAGCAGTCCTGCCCGATCTTCGTGTTCTTCAACACATGACAGAAATGCCAGATCTTCGTCCCCGCGCCGATCTCCGAGGGCTGATCGATCCACGCGCTTTCATGGACGAAGGGTTCGGCCATCAGAGCCTCGCGACGAAATCGTGTGCCGGGCCGTCTTCCGGCGTCAGGGGGGCATTGCGCATCATGGTGACGGTCTCGATGGAGTTGCGCGCGGCCTCCAATGGGAACCCGTTGCCCTCAAGGATCGCGCGGTAGCTTTCGGTGTGCAGTTCGGTGAAGCCGCCGGAGAATTCGATCTCGGCCCCATCGACGGTGATCGACCGGTATGTCGTCTGGCCCTGCGGGGTATTCGGCGGCAGGTGATTGCGGTCAATCGACAGGAACCAGCGTACGCGGGCGCGCTCCAGCTCGAGATACCCCGCCGCGTGCGTGTCTGCGCGGACATGGGCGCTGGAATGCTGGATGTCGCCAAAGAGAAAGCTCAGCATGTCAAAGAAATGCACGCCGATATTGGTGGCGATGCCGCCGGACTTTGCCAGATCGCCCTTCCAGGATGCGTGATACCACGACCCGCGCGAGGTGCAGTAGGTCACGATCACATCGTGCTTTTCGTCCTGCGGGTTGGCCTGAAGCCGGTCGCGCAGCGCGATGATCGACGGGTGCAGCCTCAGTTGCAGGATCGTGTTGACCTGCTTGCCGGTGGTCTTTTCCAGATCCATCAGCGTGTCGAGATCCGAGGGCTCGAGCACCAGCGGTTTCTCGCAGATCGCATGGGCGCCCGCGCGCAGGGCGTACCGCATGTGGCTGTCATGCAGATAGTTGGGTGAGCAGATCGCGACATAGCCGATGCGCCCCGTCTCGGGTCCGGCCTGCACGGCGGAGACATGACGGTCGAACTGTTCGAATTCGGTGAAGAAGGCCGCGTCCGGGAAATAGCGGTCGATGATGCCGACGCTGTCCGAGCGGTCCACCGCGGCGACCAGTTTGCCGCCGACATCGGCGATGGCCTTGAAATGGCGGGGCGCGATGTAGCCCGCCGCCCCGATCAACGCGAAATTCAACATAAGATAACCCGTTCAGCGTGCCTCAGCGCAGCATCTACACGGGCAGACGGGCGTTGTCCAAGGGTTGGTTGCCTTGGGGTTGTCGTCTGGCTCTGCGCGATGGGCAAGCGAACCGATACTCGAATTCAGAGCGAGGTTCGGATAGAGGTGAGATCGACGAGGTGCGAGAGGTCCAGTAGTCGAGGTGTCAGATGATCCATCTAGCCAAAATGGCAGGTGTGCCTGCGGTTCGGTGAGATTCTCCGTCCAGGCGCCCAAGACCTATGGGGCCTGCCACTGCCGGATGTGTCGCCGCTGGTGTGGCGGCATCTGGATGGGCGTGGTGTGTGAAACGGTGAATTCGATCGAGGGAGAAATAACTCACTGGAAGTCCTCTCAAATCGGCTCCCGAGGTTTCTGCGCGGGCTGCGGCACATCCATTTGGCATAAGCCAAGAAACTCAGAGAGATACATCTTTGGACAAGGTCTCTTTGATGATCAGGCAGGGTGGACGCTCACCAGAGAGATATTCAGTGACCACAAGCCGGATCATTACAGTTTGGCTCGGGATCAACAGGTAGCCTTCACCGGATGGGGAACTCTTTGGGCTATTATTCTTGGTAGGTTGCCAAAGTAGACATCGCCCGCAAGCTGCAACTGATTGGGTCGTATGCAGCGACAGACAACGCCGGGGCTCACCCCGCCGCCATTCGCGAGACCTGCTGGTCGTAGAGCGAGGCGTAGAGCCCGGAGGTTTTGACCAGTTCCTTATGGGTGCCGGTCTCGACGACGCGGCCCTGATCGAGCACCAGGATCTTGTCCGCATCGAAGATCGTCGAGAGCCGGTGCGCGATCGCGATGGTCGTCCGGCCCTTGGTCAGACGGGCCAGCGCCTCCTGCACGGCGACCTCCGAGAGGGTATCGAGCGCAGACGTCGCCTCGTCCAGCAGCAGGATCGGCGCGTCGCGTAGGATCGCACGGGCAATGGCGATGCGCTGTTTCTGGCCGCCCGAGAGCCGCGCACCGGCGGTGCCGACCTGGGTGTCATAGCCCTTGGGCAGTTCCTCGATAAAGCCGTGCGCGTTGGCCGCCGTGGCAGCGGCGATGACCTCTTCGTGGGAGGCGCCGGGCCGTCCGCGCGCGATGTTCTCGCCAATGGTGCCTTCGAACAACAGTGGATCCTGCGTGACGATGGCCATGTTCCCGCGCAAGGATCGGTTGGTCACGTCCGCAATGTCCTGCCCGTCGATCAGGATGCGCCCGCTGCCGGGTGAATAGAACCGTTCGATCAGGGAAAAGATCGTCGTCTTGCCCGCGCCCGACGGGCCGACCAGCGCGTTCATGGTGCCCGCCTCGAGCGTGAAGGAGAGGTCCGAGACGGCAGGCGCATCGCCATAGGAGAAGTCGACATTTTCGAACCGGATCTCGCCCGTGTCGACCGTGAGCGGAACCGCGCCCGGTCGCTCCATGTCGCTGCCGTCCTGATCGATCATCTCGTAGAACAGCTCGACGCCGATCAACTGGCGCTGGAAGGTCACATTGAACCGGGCCAGACGCCGCGCCGGTTCATAGGCCAGCAGGAAGGCCGTGACGAAACTGATGAACGCGCCGGGATCGGCATTGTTGTGCACGACCATGTAGCCGCCGAAGACCATGGCGCCGGCGATCGCGACCCCGCCCAGCACTTCCATCAGCGGCACGGTCAGGACCGAGAGGCGCGCGATGGCATAGCCGCGCTCCTGCAGGCGGTGGATGGCGTCGCGCATCTCCTCGCGCTGCTGGTCCTCGAGCGTGTAGGCCTTGATCACGCGGACATTGTCGATGGTCTCCTTGAGGATCGAGGTGGTCAGGCCGATATATTCGACCTCGGATTTTGCGTACTCCTTGATGCGGCGCATCAGGTAGCCGACGACGAACACTGCGGGCGGGCCGATCAGGAGCGCAAAGAGCGACATCTCCGGGCTTTGCAGGATCATCACGCCGATCAGCGCAATCAGCGAGAAGAGATCGCGCCAGAGCGACATCGCCACCATGTTGATGATGTTGCGCGCTGCAGTGGCGTTGTGCCCTTGGCGGCCCATGATGCCGCCCGCCTTGGTCGACTGGAAATAATCCAGCCCCTGGCGCAGCAGGCTTTCGTAATAGCGGATCTGGAGCTTGGCGACGATGCGCTGGCCGAGCCGCGCCACGATCAGCGCGTTGATATAGCTGGCCCCGCCCTTGATGACGAAAACCGCAAGCACCACGCCTGCGATGAAATAGATCGCGGCCTCGTTGCGCTCGATGAAGATCGAGTTGACGACATCCTGCATCAGATACGCCATCGCGGCCGTGGTCAGCGAGACGATGCCGACCAGCGCGAACGAGGCGGCATAGCTCGGCCATTCCTCGGCCGCGCTCTCCATCAGGAGGCGCTTCACGAGGCGCACGGCGCTTTTGTCCACGCCGATCTTCAGATGTTGCGTCCAGGCCATATGAGGTGCCTGAGGCTCCTGTGCCGCTGTCCCCGCTGTCGCGGGTTCTGGCCGTCTGATTGCCACGCCGGACCCGTTCAGGCCAGCGCCAAGTGCGCGCATGTAAGCGAGGGGGCGGGGAATACAAGAGGTTCGGCGAGCGGCGCGGGGCAGGCGTGCAGCCGGCCAGACCGACCTGTCAGCGCTGTGAAGGCCAGAAAGAGAAGCGGCCGTAGGCGTTTCAAGCACTGGTTGAGACCGGCCGGAAACTCACGCGAAAATGGGTGATTTTCGCTCAAAACTGCACGCGAAACAGGCTCAAACCGGTTCGGAAAAGTCCGGAAATATGCTACCACATTTCCGCCATATTTCGCGTGGGGTGAGGAGTTTTCAGCCATGATTCGATACGCAACGGGCGTTGTTGCCCTGGGATGTTTACTTCTGTCCGCCGACATGTCCGCCGCAAAGGTCGGCTCCGTCGCCGCGGTCAATCGCCAGATGGATGGAACGCCGCCGCAGGCCAGCCGCCGGGCTCTGTCGCTCGGAGAGGGGATCGTTCAGGACGAGCTGATCCAGACCTCGAGGCAGGGATCGGGGCAACTTCTCTTTCTTGATCAGACCACGCTGACGGTTGCGCCAAACTCGAACCTACTGATCGATTCTTATGTCTACGATGCCGAGAGCAGCGATGGTGACATCGCGCTCGAGCTGACCCGCGGTGCGCTGCGCTTTATCGGGGGCAGGGTGACCAAGAACAAGACTGCGATCGTGCGAACGCCCTCGGCGACGATCGGGATCCGCGGCGGCATGGCGATCATCCGCGTGCTCGAGGATGGCAGTACCAAGGTCATCATGCTGGCCGGCGAGTTCGTGCAGATCGGCGCCGGATCGGACTGGAGCCCGGATGCTGTGCCCGATATCCGGCTCAGCCGTCCCAATGCGGGCGCTGTGGTGAGCGCGGGCGGGCAGGCCGAGTTCATCGGGCTGGTCGGGTCGCAGGATCTGGCAGATGAATACGCGTCGTTCGAGGGCACAGGCGATGGCAGCAGCGAGAGCGCAGCCGACTCGGATGCGACCGGCGAAGGCGCGCAATCGGTCGCGGCGGTCAACTCCGGCATCGCGGGCGGCGAGAACAACACCCCGGTCTCGACCAGCGGTGAAGAGGAGCCCGATCAGGAAGAGGATTTCGTCAACACCGAGACCTCAGAAGAAGAAGTGACCAACACCACCGGCAGCGATGGCAGCGACGAGCAACAGGCCGCGTTGGGCAATCTGGGTGGTGACAGCTCGTCCGATGGCGATCTGGACTTTTCAAATAGCGACCCGGATGCAGGCGCTGGCGACCCGGATGCAGGCGCTGGCGACCCGGATGC
>CAYYZH010000200.1:6284-8002 GCA_964475765.1 uncultured Limibaculum sp. | reverse complement strand
TTTGGCGTACACGCTGACGGGTTCATCCGGTTCTCCTACGCGAACTCGACGGAAAACATCCGCACGGCGCTCGAGCGCATCGGTGACCTGCTGTCAGCCTGAGGTCGCGGCTTTACCGCTTTCTCCGGCGACCTCTCGCATCCGCGACGCCACCTGCGAGAACGCCCGTCGCCAAGCAACTTCGATCTCGCTGTTGAACCGGCATTCGAGCGCATGGGCAAAGGTGTCGATCAGCGCCTCCTCCATGTCGCGATAATCTGCCGGACTTATGCCATAGGCCGCATGCCCGCGGCCAAGCTCGTCCATACGCGCCTCCAGCGCCTCCGGTCGATCGAGATGCGCGATGATCACGCTGATCGCGGACATGAACTTCATGCCCTGCTCCGCCAGATCTTCGCGAAAGAGGCCGCGCAGGTGCGGGGCGCGTCGAAAGAGATCGGGATAGAACTTGCCCGACACCCGGTCGATCTCCGGCACCAGTCTTCGATAGCTCTCGCGGATCAGCGTGACTTGCTTCGGTGTGAGGTCCATCTGGGTCTCTCCGACTGTTCAGAGTGAGACCCTGTCTGGCCCAGTTCGCCATTCCGCGCCTTGACTTCGATCAAGTAATCAAGGCGCGGGGGCATTATTTCTGGTCAGTTGGCCGCGCCCAGATGCTCGATCGACCATGTGTACTCGGTTGCGCCGAGCGGCTCGTGACATTCACGGCAGGCTGTGGTGTCCTTGCCGAGGTTCTCGCCCGCGGGGCTGAACACTTCGAACTCCCAGCCGCCGACCTTGTTGCCTTCGGCATACTGATCGGCCCAGGACGCCTTGCGCTCCATCATCACGATCGCCTTCAGGGTCTCGGGAATGCGATGGCCAAGCATACTTTCCATGACCTCGCCATCGGCGTCCTTCTTGACCCCGTAGATCTCACCGATGATGACGGAGCCGTCGGGCAATGTGCCGTCCTTGGCCGCGCCGACCCGAGCGACATCGTTGGCGTAGAGCGAGATGAACTGATCTTCCTGAATCTGGCGATTGGCGGCGTAGTAGTTGTCGTAGGCCACGCGATAGTCCGCTGGCAGTTCCAGCACGCGGTCCTCGATGGCAACAGCGCTGGCGCTGATCGCGAAGACGGAAGCGGACAGGATAATGGCTGGCAGTCTCATGTGAGTTTCTCCCCAATGTCAGGCTGCGTTTACAGCAGCTAATGTCATCTCTACGTGCATCAACGGCGTTCGGATCAGTGGATTCGAGAAATTTTCGCTCACGTGACGGATGCTACAGCCCCGATCCGCTGGCTACGTAGACTTGCCCGCGTGAGACCGGAGAGCTGTCTCTCCACTCACCCAAGCCAGGCACACGGGGGCGTGCCTGGCCCAGAACACGTGACGACAGGAGACCGATATGACAAATTTGAGCGCATCTTTCCTGCTTACGGCAGGTCTGTTTTCCAGCCTCTTTGGCGGTGGAAACGCCCCTTACGAACACAATGCCTGCCAGATGCTCGACGCGGTGAACGCCCGCGCCATCTTTGAGAACGATGGGCGCGACTGGAACTGGCAACTCGATGAGCCGACAAACGAGCGCGCCTATACCCAGTGCTCCTCGCAACAGCCTGACAGCTATTTCGAACTTGCTGTGCATCAGGGCTGGGACAATCCGGATGTGACCGCGGAGGCGAAGTTCAACGAGGATCTCGCGTTCTACAAAGCCCGGAGCGTCAACATCGC
>CAYYZH010000200.1:4540-6184 GCA_964475765.1 uncultured Limibaculum sp. | reverse complement strand
CCTCCATCAGGATCGGGATCTCGGTGCAGCCCATCACAATCGCCTGACATCCTTGCTCGACAAGACGCGTGATCACCCTTTCATGGGCCGCAGCAGCGGCGGGACTGAAGATGCCCGGCACGAGATCGTCGAAGATCAGCCGGTCAATCTCCACCCTGTCCGGAACATCGGGGGTGACCGTCTCGATCCCAAGCGGGGCAAGGCGCTTGGGGTAGACATCGCTCTCGACCAGCCAGCGCGTGCCGAGAAGACCAACCCGACGGAGCCCCAATCGCGCGGCCTCCTGCGCCACAGGGTCGGCAATGTGCAACCATGGGAGCGGGCTGGTCGTCTCGATCAACGGCCATGCCTGATGGATGGTGTTGTCGGGACAGATCAGAAGATCCGCGCCGGCCTCGGCCAAAACGCGGGCCGAGCGGAGCATCAGGTCGGCAACACCGGCCATATCGCCCGCCGAAAGGCACGCCATATAGGCAGCCAGCGGCGGCGTATGCATCGTGATTTCGGGGTGGTCGTCGCCCGCCTCGTGGCAAAGCGTTCGGTAGCAAAGGGCCGCTCCTTCGGCGGAGCAGCCCACAATGCCGATATGCTTGGGCAAAGCCGTCAGGACGGCGATCAGCCCGCCATTACCCTGCCATTTTGGCGACTTCGGCGGCGAAGTCTTCTTCCGGTCCCTTGTCGACGCCTTCGCCGACTTCGAACCGGACATAACCCGCGACCGACAGGCCATCGCCTGCGGCAGCCACGGCCTTCTCCACCGTCAGATCGGGATCGATCACGAAGGCCTGCTTGAGAAGGCAGACTTCCTGATAGAACTTGTTCAGACGGCCCGTGATCATCTTCTCGATCACGTTGTCGGGCTTGCCGCTTTCGCGGGCCTGCTCGGTCAGCACCTGCTTTTCGCGCTCGACCAGAGCCTGATCGAGATCCGCGACATCCAGCGAAGCCGGGTTGGTCGCCGCGACGTGCATCGCGACCTGCTTGCCGATCGCAGCCGCAGCGTCGTCCGAGCCGCCCTTGATCGCGACCAGCACACCGATCTTGCCCATGCCGTCGGCTGCCGCGTTGTGGACATAGGACGCGACGGTGTCGCCCGACAGCTTGGCCATCCGGCGCACGTTCATGTTCTCGCCGATGGTCGCGATCCGGTCGGTGACGATATCGGCCACTGTCTTGCCCTCCATCGGGGCTGCCAGCAGTGCATCGACATCATTCGTGCCCAGCGCGACCGAGGCGATCCCGCCAACCATCGCCTGAAAATCGGGGTTGCGCGCCACGAAGTCGGTCTCGGAGTTCACTTCGACCACCGCGCCTGCGCCGCCCGATGCCGCAACGGCAACCAGACCTTCGGCTGCCACACGGTCGGACTTTTTGCCCGCCTTGGCGATGCCTTTCGCGCGCAGCCAGTCAACCGCGGCTTCCATGTCGCCATCGGTCTCGGCCAGCGCCTTCTTGCAATCCATCATGCCCGCGCCGGTTGCGTCGCGGAGTTCCTTCACCATGGCCGCTGTAATCGCCATCGTTCTCTCCATCTTGAGTGGATGCGCCCCCGATGGGGCGCTGCATGTCGTCTATCTCTGGGCTGCGGCGGGGCGACGGCAAGACCGCCCCGATGCATCAGCCGGCTTTGGCATCTTCTGCCGG
>CAYYZH010000200.1:0-4440 GCA_964475765.1 uncultured Limibaculum sp. | reverse complement strand
AGCTCGCCGAGATCGAAGCCAGCGGCATCAAGCTGCGAGGCCATCCCGTCGATCACCGCCCGTGCAGCCAGATCGCAGTAGAGGCCGATTGCCCGCGCCGCATCGTCATTGCCCGGGATCGGGTAATCGACGCCTGCCGGGTCCGAGTTGCTGTCGAGAACAGCCACCACGGGGATCTTCAGCTTACGCGCCTCGGCAATCGCCAGATCTTCTTTATTGGTGTCGATCACGAACAGCATGTCCGGCACACCGCCCATCTCGCGGATCCCGCCGAGCGACGCATGAAGCTTGGCCCGCTCGCGTTCGAAGTTCAGGCGCTCCTTCTTGGTGAAGCCCTCGACCGCGTTGCTCTCCATCATCTCATCCAGCTCTTTGAGCCGTTTGATCGAGTTCGAGATCGTCTTCCAGTTGGTCAGCGTACCGCCAAGCCAACGGTGGTTCATGAAGTACTGCGCCGAGCGGCCCGCCGCATCGGCCAGCGGCTGCTGGGCCTGACGCTTGGTGCCGACGAACAGAACGCGCCCGCCCTTGGCCACGCAATCGCGCATGGCCTGCAACGCCGCATCAAGCAGCGGTACGGTCTGGGTCAGATCTAGAATGTGAATCCCGTTGCGCGAGCCGTAGATATAGCTCGACATCTTGGGGTTCCAGCGATGTGTCTGGTGTCCGAAGTGTACGCCAGCTTCGAGAAGCTGACGCAAAGAAAAGTCAGGCAGCGCCATCCGTTGTCCTTTCCGGTTTCGCCTCAGCGGAGAGTAGAGAGCATATGCTCCCAACCGGTGGACCTCCGGGGATGTCTCCCCCATCGGCCCGATCTCCGCTTGTGGATTTCGTCGCGGGGCTATAGCGGCAACCCCGCTTGAGCGCAACCCCCGCGTCAGCGCGGCGGATCATACGCGTAAATCCCGTAATTGTTCAGCTTCAGCCCGATCAGCGTTGCCTCGCTCTCCACCAGCGCCTCTTCCAGCGGATAGGCATGAAGGTTGCACCCGAAGGTAAAGCTGGCCCCGTCATTGAAGCGCGTTGCGATCCTTTCGACGTCAACGCGGTGATCACGGGGCTTGCTGAAATGTCCATCCAGCGTGAACGACTTGGTCTCGCCCGGCGCGATGTTGGTCGGCTCCTTGAAGTGGAGGTGCAAAGGTTTGGACAGTCTTTCGCCGCTACAATCGAAGATGCGCGACAGCTCGACCGCACCGCGCGAGCGATTACTCACGGTGAGGTCAACCTCGAAATTATGCCTACGATTGCGCAGGGCAGGCAGAGCCGGGTCGTCCTCGTCGAGGAACTGCCAGATGACCATCCGCTCATCGATGATCCCGCGTCCCTGCACATCGAGCCGCACTTCGAAGGGGATCACCATATCGTAGAGCTGATACGCCAGCGCGCCGACCGCGACGGCGGATAGAAGCGAGCCCATAAGAAGGTTGGGCCCCTTCAGGACCCCCAACCACCGCGGCGATGCCTTCTCCGGCTTTGTCATGCCCGATGGTCCCCTACGTCCGGCAACACCCGATGATACCACAGAGCTAGCTTTGGTTTGCCCTTTGGCGATCCCTGCGGGGCCGCGGATGTTTCCGGCGCGGTACAATTGAGACAGGCCGCGACATTACCCCGATACAGACCGCCGCCAAGATGTGCCCGGTCAGAAGCAGACATCATGAAATGAAATTGAAAGGAAAAACCAATGACCGATCAGAACCAAGCCACAACGGCACCGACCGCAATCGACGATGAAACGCTAGAGCGTGTCGAAGGTGGCGTCCCGCACACCATCTGGGCGCGGGAACACAACCGGGTCGCTGTTCACGGCGAATGGGATGTCTCGCGTGTTGCGGCGCCTGACGCCGCAGCTTCCGAGACCCCCAAAGCGAACGGAAAGTGACTGATAACAGGCGCGCACGAGTTACCCCGTGCGCGTCTGTCTCCGGCTTTTCCCAAGCCCGGCCTTACGCAACCCCTCAGCACCGGCGCTTGCTCTTGTCACATCTTGCCCCGATACCTGCGGGATGCACGACGCCAGCGCACAGCCCATCCTGATCGCGGGACCAACGGCCTCCGGTAAATCCGGGTTGGCGCTGGATCTGGCCGAACGCCTTGGCGGTGTCGTGATCAACGCCGACAGCCAGCAGGTCTATGCCGAATGGCGGGTTCTCTCTGCGCGGCCTTCCCTCCGAGAGGAGGCGCGCGCGCCACATCGGCTCTATGGCCATGTCAGCATTCGCGACGACTATTCCGTTGGCCATTGGCTAAAGGACGTGACCGAGGCTTTGGACGACGCCGGGCGCGCGGGCCAGCGCCCGATCATCGTCGGCGGCACCGGCCTCTACTTCAAGGCGCTGACCGATGGGCTGGCTCCGATCCCTGAAGTTCCGACAGACGTGCGCGTCCGGGGCGAAGCGATCCAGGCAAACGAAGGCGCAGACGCGCTGGTCAGGGAGTTAACTGCCCGCGACCCGGAGACCGCGGCCCAGACCGATCTCGCGAACCCGCGCCGCGTCCTGCGCGCTTGGGAGGTTCTGGAGGCGACGGGCAAAGGGCTGGCGGCATGGAAGGCTGAGACGCCCGCGCCTCTCTTGCCGCTCGACACCTGTCACCCCGTCGCCCTGACCCCGGATCGGGATGCGCTCTATGCCCGGTGCGACGCACGGTTTGCTCAGATGATGGAAGCCGGAGCGCTCGACGAGGTGCGCGCGGTCATGGCGCTGGACTTGCCGCCGGAGACGCCGGGGCTGAAGGCCGTCGGCGCGCCGGAACTCACAGCGCATCTGCAAGGCCATATCACGCTCGACGCAGCCATAGAGCAGGCCCGGACCGAGACGCGGCGCTACGCCAAACGCCAGCTCACATGGATCCGCAATCAGATGTCCGACTGGTCGCGCCACGACCCTGCCGATCCCGACGCCATAAACAGAATATTGCGCGAAACTGGCATGCGGTGAAATATTCTGCACAATGACCCGGATTTCCCGCTTGACCGCTCTCGCTTGTGGCAGTATTCCCCTCGCCACCAACAGGAGACTGACGTGAAGCAGGTACTCGTAATTCGGCGCGCTGGGGCGTGATGGGCTGAACACCATCACGTTGGATGCGCGCATGGGCCCCGGAAGGGGCTTTTTTTATGCCCGATTGCAAGACCTGATCGCATCAGACGAGAGAGAACCGGAACCGAAGGAGCACAGCCATGTCCGGGGAAGAAAAGAGCACCATGACCGGTGCGGAAATTGTCGTCAAAGCTCTGAAGGATCAGGGCGTGGAAGTCGTCTTCGGCTACCCGGGCGGCGCTGTGCTTCCGATCTATGACGAGATCTTCAAGCAGAACGACATCCGGCACATTCTGGTCCGCCACGAACAGGGCGCGACCCATATGGCCGAGGGGTATGCGCGCTCGACCGGCAAGCCCGGCGTTGTCCTCGTCACCTCCGGCCCCGGTGCCACCAACGCGGTGACGGGTATGGCCGATGCTCTGATGGACAGCATTCCGATCATCGTCATGACCGGCCAGGTTCCGACCTTCATGATCGGCAATGACGCGTTTCAGGAGGCGGACACCGTCGGGATCACCCGCCCCTGCACCAAGCACAACTGGCTGGTCAAGGAAACGGACGAGCTGGCCGATGTTATGCATCAGGCGTTCCATGTCGCAACCCATGGACGGCCCGGCCCGGTTCTGGTCGACATCCCCAAGGATGTTCAGTTCGCCGATGGCACGTACACACCGCCGGAGGCTGCGAACACCAAGCGCTATGCGCCTAAGACCAAGGGCAACGCCGAGGCCATTGCCGCGGCCGTCGAAATCCTCGAAAACGCGCGCTGCCCGATCCTTTATTCCGGCGGCGGGGTCATCAATTCGGGGCCGCACGCATCGACATTGCTGCGCGAGTTGGTGGGAGAGACCGGCTTTCCCATCACATCGACCCTGATGGGGCTGGGCTGTTACCCCGCATCGGGCGAGCACTGGGTCGGCATGCTGGGCATGCACGGCACGTACGAGGCCAACATGGCCATGCACGATTGCGATGCCATGATCTGCATCGGCGCGCGGTTTGATGACCGGATCACGGGGCGCACGGATGCGTTCTCGCCCGGCTCGAAGAAGGTGCATATCGATATCGACCCCTCCTCGATCAACAAGAACATCCATGTCGACGTGCCCATTGTCGGCGATGTCGGGGAGGTTCTGACGGAGATCCTGTCGCTCTGGCGCGAACGCGGCTCGAAGACCCAGAACATCACGGGCTGGACCGAGCAGATCGCCCAGTGGAAGGCCGTCGATTGCCTGCGCTATGCCAAATCCGACAGCACGATCAAACCGCAGCACGCGCTGGAGCGTCTGGAGGAGCTGACCAAGGGCGCGGATCGCTACATCACGACCGAGGTCGGCCAACACCAGATGTGGGCGGCGCAGTTCCTCGGCTTCGAGGAGCCCAACCGCTGGAT
>CAYYZH010000199.1:0-8097 GCA_964475765.1 uncultured Limibaculum sp. | reverse complement strand
GCGCCCTTGCCGAAATCGGTGCCCAGCCACGGCAGCAGAAACGTCGCCAGCGCCGCGCCGATGAAGAGCATGATGCCAAAGCGGCGGATCGCGATGACATTGGCCATAGACATCACAATCACCACGCCCAGTGCCATTGCGGCAAAGATCCCGTGGCGCACGACATAGTGGTAGGTCCAAAGGCCGTTCTTTTCGGCCAGCGGCGGCGAGGCCGCCAGTCCGAGGATCATGCCGACCGAGAACAGCACAAGCACGGCCCCAAGCGTCCAGCGATCGACGGACTGCCACCAATTGCCGATCACCGACCCTTCCGGGCGCTGCATCATCATCGAGCGGAATGTGAGTTCGGTCATTTGGGGGCCTCCTCGCTGAGGTGGGGCTGCACAAGGGCGCGGAAGGCATCGCCGCGGGCCTCGAAACTGGGGAACTGGTCGAAGCTTGCGCAGGCCGGAGAGAGCAGGATCGTATCGCCGGGTTCCGCGTCCTCGATGGCCTGGGCGGTTGCGTCGTCCAGAGTGCCGCACTGGATGTGGGCTGTGTCACCGAGGGTCACGGCGAAGGTCTCCGCCGCTTCACCGATGAGATACGCCTTAGCAATGCGGTCGAAGAGCCCGGTCAGAGGCTCGATCCCGCCCGCCTTGGCCTGACCGCCGGCGATCCAACGGATCCGCTCGTAACTCTGCAAGGCCTTCTCCGCAGCATCGGCGTTGGTTGCCTTGGAGTCGTTGACGATTGTCACCCCCGCAGCCTCGCCGAGACGCTCCATCCGGTGCGCAAGACCGGGGAAGCTGAGCAGCCCCGTCTCGATCTGGCGCGGTGCGAGACCGACGGCCCGGCACGCAGCATAGGCGGCGCAGGCATTCTGATGGTTATGCGCCCCGACAAGACCCTGTGCGCTCCGCAGGTCAATCGACGCAAGCTGCTTGCCGCGCCACTCCGTCAGATGGTTCTTGTTCATGAAGACGGTACGAGGCTCCCCGCGCAGCTTGATCCTGGCCGAGACGGTCACGGGGTTCTCCAGCCGTGACGCCAAATAGCGACCCTCCGGCTCATCGATCCCAACGACGCTGTGCTCCGGTGCACCCGCTTCGAACAGCCGGCGTTTGGCTGCGAAGTAGCCGCCAAGACCGCCATGACGGTCGAGATGATCGGGTGAGAGATTCAGGAACACCGCCACATCCGGCGCCAGCATCCGTGCCAGTTCGATCTGATAGGAGGACAGCTCCAGTACGATAACCTCGCCTGCCTCGGGCGGATCAAGATCAAGCACACCGCGCCCGATATTGCCGCCCATCTGCGTGGGTCGGCCTGCCTGTTTGAGGATATGGTGAATCAACGCCGTGGTGGTCGATTTGCCATTCGATCCCGTCACCGCAATGATTTTGGGGTCCGGTCCATCCCCTTCCGGTTCATGATCCATCAGCGCGCGAAACATCAGACCAACATCGTTGTCGACTGGAACGTCGTTCTCCTGCGCCAGAACCACAGCGCGGTGCGGCACGGGATAAAGATGCGGGACACCCGGAGAGACGATCAGGGTATCGAGGGTCTCGGCTTCGCGCGGGCGCCCGATCTCGGCGATCTCGAAATCACAGGCCTCCCGTGCAGCTTCGCTGTCGTCCCAGCAGATCGGTGTTGCGCCACCGGCGGCCAACGCCCGCGCAGTGGCTAGCCCAGAACGTCCAAGCCCCAATACGCCAACACGCTGGCCGTCATATCCGTGAATGGGGATCATCTTTGCACCTCATCCCATCCCTGCGTCCGTGGCAGGGCGCCGGGGCGGGCGGGTGGGCGGCGCGCTGGCTCGGGCGCAGGGATGGGATGACCCATGAACTTCATCTCAGCTTCAACGTCGCGAGACCGATCAGCGCAAGGATCACGGCGATGATCCAGAAGCGGATCACAACGGTCGGCTCGGCCCAACCCTTCTGCTCGAAATGGTGATGGATCGGCGCCATGCGGAAGACCCGCTTGCCGGTCATCTTGAAGCTTGCGACCTGCACGATGACGCTTACGGCCTCCAAAACGAAGAGCCCGCCGATGATCGCCCAAACGATCTCGTGCTTGGTCGCCACTGCAATTGTGCCGAGGCATCCGCCGAGCGCCAGTGACCCGGTATCGCCCATAAACACCATCGCGGGCGGCGCGTTGTACCAGAGAAAGCCCAGCCCCGCGCCGATGATGGCCGCGGCGATCACAGTTATCTCGCCCGTGCCCGGAATGTAGTGAACCTGAAGATACTCGGTAAAGTCGATGCGCCCAACAACGTAAGCGATAATCCCCAGACTGCCGGCCGCGATCATGACGGGCATGATCGCCAGACCGTCCAGACCGTCCGTCAGGTTCACCGCGTTGGCCGAGCCTACGATCACCACCATCACGAAGGGCAGATAGAGCAGCCCCACATATAGAAGCGCGTCTTTGAGGATCGGCATGGCGATCTGCTGCTGCATTGGTTCGGGCTGGATGGTCGCGAGATACCAGCCCGCGACCAATGCCACGGTGAACCCGATGGCGAGGCGCAGTTTGCCCGAAAGTCCGCGGTGCGATTGCTGTGTGACCTTGGCGTAGTCGTCGGCGAACCCGATCAGCCCGAAACAGAGCGTGACCAGCAGCACTGTCCAGACGAACCCGTTGTCGAGCCGTGCCCAGAGGAAGGCCGAAATTAGCACCGCACCAAGGATCAGCACTCCACCCATGGTAGGGGTTCCGGCCTTTTCGATAATGTGCCGCTGGGGGCCATCGTCGCGGATCGGCTGTCCCTTTTTCTGTTTGCGGCGCAGCCAGTCGATAATCGGCCGACCAAAGATGAACCCGATCAGAAGCGCCGTGAAAAACGCCCCGCCCGCGCGGAAGGTGATGTAGCGAAACAAGTTGAAGAGATCGCCGCCATCGCTGAGAGGCACAAGGATATGGTAGAGCATCTCAGGACACCTCTTCGCCGGGCGCTGCGTCACCGGATACCTGGCCCAGATCGCGCAATGCGGTCACAACACGCGCCATGCGTGCGCCGAGGGAGCCCTTGACCATACAGACATCGCCCGCGTCAACCGTCAGGGCGATCGCGCCGGCCAATTCCTGACTATCTGCACAATGGAGCCCGCGTTTCTCCTCGGGCAGCGCTGCATGGAGCGCTTGCATGAGCGAGCCGCAGGTGTTGATGCGATGAATGCTCTGCGTTTCGGGCAAGTCGGCAAGTGCTGCGTGGAGGGCAAACTCGCCTGGGCCAAGCTCCAGCATATCCCCGAGATAGGCGACGCGCCGGCCTTCGGTCGCGGTAGAGCCAAGCACTGCAAGCGCGGCACGGACCGAGGCGGGATTGGCGTTGTAACTTTCATCGAGCAGGGTGATCTGACCGCCCTTGGCGAGGTCGATCCTGATCTGCTTGCCACGGCCATCCGGTGGAGACCAATGTGCAAGCGCTTCGGCGGCTTGCGCAGGATCTGCCCCAATGCCCGCAATGGCGGTAAGCGCACCGACGGCGTTCAGGGCAAAGTGGGTGCCGGGCGCACCGATGGTGAACGAAAGCTCTTTGTCGCCGATGGCCGCTCGCACGACGGTCGCGCCTTCAGCCGGGCTGGCATCGTGCAGGCGAGTATGCTCGCCCACCCGCCCGAAACTCTGCACAAGATGAGGGGCCGCCGCTGAGCTGAGACGCTCGAAATGTGGATTGTCGGCGTTCAGCACCGCAATGCCGCCATCGGGCAGACCCGCGAAGATCTCCGCCTTGGCATCGGCAATCTGTTCGACACTCTCGAATGCCGCGAGATGCACAGCCTCGACCGTCGTGATCAGCGCCACATCGGGGCGGGTCAGACGCGACAGCGGCGTGATCTCGCCGGGATGGTTCATGCCGATCTCGATCACGGCAAATTCGGTCGCCGGGGGCATCCGCGCCAGCGTCAGCGGCACGCCCCAGTGGTTGTTGAAACTGCGAACAGGTGCATGGGTCGACCCCTGCCCTGCAAGCATGGTCCGCAGCATGTCCTTGGTCGAGGTCTTGCCGACCGAGCCTGTGACAGCGATCACCTTGGCTTGGGTACGTGCACGACCCGCAGCGCCGAGGCGTTCGAGCGCTTTCAGCGTATCATCGACCAATATCAGCGGCGCTCCGTCGGGCACATCATCGGGGATGTGTGAGACCATCGCAGCGGTTGCTCCGGCCTCCAATGCCTTTGCCACGTAAACGTGTCCGTCGTGGGAGATGCCTTCGAGAGCGATGAAGAGATCGCCCGGATCCATCTCGCGATTGTCGATCGCGATGCCAGTGACCCCGGACCAGTTGCCCTGAAGCTGCCCACCGGTGGCATCGACGAGATCAGCGGATGTCCAGAGCGGGTTCATTCCACGGACCCCATCTGCATCTCGATCCCGTCCAGCGCCGTCACCGCGGCGCGTGCCTGCTCGACATCATCGAAGGGAATGACATGCGTGCCGACATCCTGCCCGGGCTCGTGACCCTTTCCCGCGATCAGCAGACAATCACCGGGCTCCTTCAGCGCATCGATCCCGGCCAGAATGGCGGCAGCGCGATCGCCGATTTCATCTGCCTCGGGACAGCCCTCGCGCACGGCGGCGCGGATCGTTGCTGGATCCTCGGTGCGAGGATTGTCATCGGTCACAATGGCCGTATCCGCATGGTCAGCCATCGCCTTGCCCATCAATGGGCGCTTGCCGGGATCGCGATCGCCACCGGCGCCGGAGATCACGATAAGGCGCCCAGAGCAATGCGGGCGCAACGCCTTGAGCGCTGTGACCAGGGCGTCAGGTGTATGGGCATAGTCGACATAAACCGCGGCACCATTTTCGCGCCGTCCCGCCAGTTCCATCCGGCCGCGAACCCCGGTTAGTGCGGGGAGGGCGTCGTACACCGCCTCCCCCGCACCCCCCGTCGCAATGGCCAAGGCCGCTGCGGTGAGAACGTTTTCGCCCTGGAACCCGCCAATGAGGTTGAGACCCGCGCTGTGTTCACGGCCCTCCCAGGAGAAGGTGATGTCTTGTCCGCGATCGTGATAGCGCGCGGAGACCAGACGCAGATCGGCATGGGCTGCGCGACCGACAGAGATGACCTTCTGCCGCCGCCCCTGAGCAACGGACCGGGCAAGCGGAAACACGGGATCGTCCGCGTTCAGGACAGCCACGGCCCCTTCAGGTAGCACCGCATGAAAGAGGCGCAGCTTGGCCGCAACATAATCGTCGAGGTCTTCATGGTAGTTCAGATGATCGCGCGTGATGTTCAAAAGCGCCGCCGCTCTGAGATGCACGCCGTCGAGGCGATGCTGGGCGAGGCCGTGGCTTGACGCCTCCATCGCTGCGTGGGTGCAGCCCTTCTCGGCAAGCCGCGCAAGAAGCGCATGGAGTGCAATCGGCTCCGGCGTGGTCATGCCAAGCGGCTCGGCAAAGCCTTCGCCTTCGACGCCGGTCGTGCCGAACGCGGCTGCGGCGTGACCCGTTGCCGCCCAGATCTGACGCAGGAAATGTGCAACAGACGTCTTACCATTCGTGCCGGTGACCGTTGCCATCACTTCGGGTTGCGCACCAGAATAGGCGGCTGCCAGACGGGAGAGTTCCGCCCTTGTGTTGGAGCTGACCAGAAATGGTATCGGCAAATCGCCGATGTCCCGGCGCGCGGTCTCCACCCCCTCCGCAGAGATCACCACCGCGGCAGCCTTCTGGCGGACGGCATATTGCGCAAACTCCGCCCCGTCGAGCGTGCCGCCCTTGATCGCAACGAAGACAAACCCTTCGCGCACCTCGCGGCTGTCTACCGCAAGCCCGGTCACCATTGTCGCGGGATCTGGCGTCGGGCCAGCCGAAGCCAACCGGTCCAGTCCTAGGCTTCCAATCGTGTGGTGAGCCTGAGACATCAACCTACTCCAACCGGGCCCCGATCGTTTCGGGACCTTCCTCCAGCACCTGTGGCACGGGACGCAGACCCAGAACCGGCGCAATCCGGCGGATGATGTTCGCCGCCACCGGAACAGCGGTGCGTCCGGCACTGCGCACCGGCTTGCGCCCTGATCGGTCGGTCGGCTCGTCCAGCGAGACAATCAGAACATATTCGGGATCGGCGGTGGGGAAGACCCCGGCAAAGGTCGAGATGACCCGGTCAGAGTAGTATCCGCCGCCCGGGCGAACCTTTTCCGCTGTGCCCGTCTTGCCGCCGATGTCATAGCCGGGCAGATCCGTGCGCGTCGCCGTCCCGCGAACTACGACCTGACGCATCATGTCCAGCATCTGGCGGGACGTGTCCTCGGAGAACACGCGCTTGCCAGAGGGATGATCGCCCGCGACCAGCGTAGGCTTCACCCGCTTGCCGCCATTGGCCAGCGTCGCATAAGCACCCGCCATGTGGATCGGGGACGCCGCCAGGCCATGCCCGAAGGAAATGGTCATCGACGAGAGATCCGTCCAGCGGTAAGGCAGAAGTGGCTTGGCGTGGGCCGCCTCAGAGAGCTCCAGACCGCTTGGCTCGAAAAAGCCCATGCGTTTGAGGAAGTCCTTGAAGCGCCGCGTACCCACCATCATGGCCAGACGCGCCGAACCAACGTTTGAGGACTTCACAATGATATCCTCGAGCGGCATCTGCAGCGGCATCCGGTGAATATCACGGATATTGTGACGACCGTATTTCAACGCCGGCGGCGTCTTGATCAAGGTCGCGGCGTTGGCCACTCGGGTCTCCAATGCCATCGCCGCCGTCAAAACCTTGAAGGTCGAGCCCAGCTCATACCGCCCCTGTGCCGCGCGATTGAATCGGGGATTGCGATCGGCGGCACCGCGGAAATTCTGCGGCTTCTCATTTGGATCAAAGTCGGGCAGCGAGACCAGGCTTAGGATCTCGCCCGTCTTTGCCCGCATCAAGACAGCGGATGCGCCCTTCGCTGTGAAGCGCTTCATCCCTGCGGCGACGGCTTCGCGCATCGCCTGCTGGACGGGCAGATCAAGCGAAAGGCGCAGCGGCTCGTTGGCCATTGCCGGGTCGCGCAGACGGTCGTCGAAGAACTTCTCAACCCCGCCCGAGCCAATAAACTCAGCAAAGCGCACGTCTTCGCGCTCGGCTTTCACGCCGCCGACGACATGGCTGACGGTGCGCCCGGCGGGGTAGATCCGGATCTCGCGATTACCAAAATGCAGTCCAGGAAAGCCCAGATCGTGCACGGCCTGCTTTTCGCGGGGACTGACGGGGCGTTTGATCCAGACAAAGCGGCGCTTGCCCGTGAGCTTCTTCAAGAGCTCGTCACGATCCATGCTGGGGAAAATCGTCGCCAGACTATCGGCGACCAGCAGAGGGTCCTTCATCTCACGCGGGTGAGCATAAAGCGACCAGCCCGGAAGGTTCGCAGCCAGCAGGCTGCCATGCCGGTCGACGATGTCACCACGCACGGGGCGCCCTGCTTCGGATCCGCGGGCCAGTGTCGGCTCAACCGGATCGGAGGCCGAAAGGAGACCCATGCGCACGCCGACCGCGAGATAGCAAACGCAGAACACCGCCATCAGCAGATAAAGCCGCGCCTCTCCCCGAGACGCGGCAGCTTGGGCTTTGCGCGTGTGGTTTGCCATATCCGTCATTGTCGGATCCAGCCTGTTGGACTAACGCGCGGACGCGCCGGGGGAAGTGGCACGCCGCCCTGCCCCTCGACCCTTGGATGAATGTTCACGAAGACGTTTGTACGCTCGAATTCCTTGGCGCTGTTCGGCGGATAAGGAATGGCGGCCACCATACCGAAATGCTCGGGGGTCATCGGGATCAGGCGCAGCGCCTCGTTGTGCTTGGCCACCAGAGCGGCCAAACGATCCGGAGCATTGAGATAGGCCCACTCTACCCGCAGGACGCGCAGGATCTCGCGTTCCTCGGCAATCTCGGCACGGAGCGTTGAGACGCGTTGCAGCGCGTTTTTGGTGTTGTAGTTGACATTGTATGCCCAAGCCGCGATGGCGATGATGGTCAGCGTCAGAAGGGCGATCCCGTGCTTGGTCATCTCGATCCTCCCGCCAGAAGGTCATCGAGACTGGGCAGATCGGGCATGCCCAGCGCGGCAGCATCCAACCGGACTGGAGGCGCGTCGGTTCTGACCGCGCTGCGCAGAATGGCCG
>CAYYZH010000198.1:0-8112 GCA_964475765.1 uncultured Limibaculum sp. | reverse complement strand
TGCCATACGCGAGCCATACGCCTGCCATACGGGGGAAATCCTGGCATGATCGACTTCTACTATGCGCCGACGCCCAATGGCTGGAAGGTCGCGATGCTGTTGGAAGAGCTGGGCGTGGAGTACAAGATGATCCACGTAAACCTCTCAAAAGGCGAGCAATTCCGGCCTGAGTTTCTCGCGATCTCTCCCAACAACCGGATGCCCGCTATCGTCGATCACGATGTCGAGGGCGACCCCGTCAGCGTCTTCGAAAGCGGCGCAATAATGTGGTATCTATCTGATAAATATGATGAATTTCTGCCTTCGGATGCACTGCTTCGCAAAGAAGTTATGGAGTGGCTGTTCTGGCAGGTTGGCGGTCAAGGACCGATGGCGGGGCAATTGTCTCACTTTGTGAATTACGCGCCGGAAGATATTGATAATGCTTACTCTTTAAAGCGTTATCGGGGCGAGTATGAGCGCCTTCTCGGCGTCCTCGACCGACGTCTCGAAGGTCGTGATTGGCTGGTCGGCGATCAGTACACCATAGCCGACATGATCTGCTGGCCATGGGTCCTGATCGCCAAACCATTGACCGCCGATTTATCCAGCTTTTCCAACGTGATAGCCTGGCGCAAACGGGTCAAGGCACGCCCCGCCACCCAACGCGCCGTCGATCTTGGCAAGGATCTCCGCCGCCAGGCCCCACCAGATGATGCCGAGCGAAAACTCCTTTTCGAACAAGACGCTAGCACGGCCAGACCTGCCGCCGACGCATAGCTGGTTTGCGGTGCACCATTCCCTTGCGTCACCCCCCTTTTCCGCAGTTCGGAAACGCCCTATCTTCCGTTTACGGCACCGCCAGAAATCGTTGACGGAACCGTAACTTGTTACGGGTATGGTATTCGATAGGACGTTTATGCGGATCACATCGCTTCTTCTCGCGCTGATCGCTGCGGCAGGTCTGTACTACTGGTTCGGTGTGCGGGGTGCGCAAACCGAAACAGCGCTGGCCGCGACAACTTCGGAAGCGAGCTCAGCAACCGCCGAACAGGCTGAGGCTGCCGTTCCAGTCCTGGTGCTTCCAAGCATTGCGCAGGAGACGACGCGTCAGTTGACGTTGCGAGGACGAACAGAAGCGAACCGCAATGTACAGATTACTGCGGAGACTAACGGTCAGGTGATCTCGGAGCCGCTACGTCGCGGCGCAACAATCGCCAAAGGAGATGTGCTCTGCCGCCTCGATCCCGGCGTGCGCGCCGCACAGCTTGCCGAGGCGGAGGCGAGCCTGACCGAAGCGCAGGCCGAAGCGGATGCGGCGACACAGCTTCAACGCAAAGGTTTCACAGCAGAAACCACTCTTAAATCACGCAAGGCCCAGCTTCAGGCGGCTCAGGCCCGGGTCGATCAGGTGAAATGGGACATCGACCGGCTGGAAATCCGCGCTCCTTTCGATGGCGCGCTCGAGACGGACACCGCCGAGATCGGTACGTTTCTGACATCGGGCAGCTACTGCGCCAACATTATCGACTTAAGCAGGATCAAAGTCTCGGGCTTTGTTGGCGAACAGGACGTCGACCGGCTGTCCATTGGACAGCAGACATCGGCAAAGCTGATCAATGGTATGACAGCAACGGGCGAGATCGCTTTCATCAGCCGGATGGCAGACGCTCAGACCCGCACCTACGCGGTCGAAGTGGTGATGGACAATCCCGACGGGCTGATCCGCGACGGTATGACGGCGGAACTGACGATCGATTTGCCCGCCGAAACCGCGCACCTTATCCCGCAAACCGCCCTGACGCTGGACGATGATGGCAGATTGGGCGTGCGGATTGCCGAAAATGATGCAACCCGTTTCATCGCCGTCACGATCCTGCGTGACGAAGCCGGTGGTGCCTGGGTGCATGGTCTTCCGCCGCAAGCCGATGTCATTGTTGTTGGCCAGGAGTTCGTCAGGGACGGACGGGCGGTCAAGGCAACACGGGTCAGCCCGGATGATCTGAGATGAACCGGCCTTGCTCGCCTGCAGGTCCACGATGACCGGGTTGATCGACTGGTGCGCCTCGCGTGCGCGCATGGTGCTGGCCTTCGTGGTGATTTCCATCGGCGCCGGGCTGGTCAGCTATTTCACGCTTCCCAAGGAAGGCGCGCCGAACATCGACGTGCCCGTCCTTTATATCTCCATCCCCTTCCCTGGTGTCTCGGCGGCCGACTCGGAACGGCTGGTGGTCAAGCCACTAGAGACCGAACTGCGCGGTCTCGACGGGCTGAAGGAGATGACAGGCTTTGCCTCCGACAGTCACGCGGGGCTGCTTCTCGAGTTCCAGTTCGGCTGGGACAAGCAGGCGACGCTGGCCGATGTGCGTGACAAGGTGGATCAGGCAAAGTCGGAATTTCCCGACGATGCCGAAGAACCGACGATCAACGAGATCAACCTCTCGGAATTCCCGATTCTGGTCGTATCGCTCTCGGGAGCCGTCCCGGAACGCACCCTGATCAACCTGGCCAAGGACATGCAGGACGCCGTCGAGGGCCATCCTTCGGTGCTAGAGGCCAAGCTGACCGGGCACCGGGACGAGATGCTCGAGGTGCTGATCGATCCGCTGAAGATGGAATCCTACAACGTCACGGCACAGGAGTTGCTGGGCGTGGTCGATCGGAACAACCGGTTGGTCGCCGCGGGCGCGGTCGAGAGCGCGACGGCGGCATTCTCGGTCAAGGTCCCCGGCGCGTTCGAGACCGCAGCGGATGTCTACAAAGTGCCGGTGAAGACCAATGGCGACCGGGTGGTCACGCTCGGCGATGTCACGGAGATTCGCCGGACCTTCGAGGACGCCGACGGTGAGGCGCGCTATAACGGGCGCACGTCGGTCTCGCTGCAGATCTCAAAACGGATCGGTGAGAACATCATCGAAACGGTAAGCTCCGCGCGCGCCATCGTCGATGCGGAGGTCGCCAAGTGGCCCGAACCCCTGCGCGAAGCGGTGCGCGTCGACATTTCCATGGACGAGTCCAGCCGTGTCGAGGACATGGTCAAACAGCTCGAAGGCTCGGTCGCAACCGCCGTGATCCTCGTGATGATCGTGGTTCTGGCAGCGCTGGGGTTCCGCTCGGCCCTTCTGGTTGGCATCGCGATCCCGTCCTCGTTCCTTCTGTCGTTCGCGCTGATGTCGGCCTTTGGCCTTCCGATCAACAACATGGTCATGTTTGGGCTGATCCTAGCGGTCGGCATGCTGGTCGACGGGGCCATCGTTGTGGTGGAATACGCCGACAAGCAGATTGCTCAAGGTCAGGGACCAATGCGCGCCTATGCGGCGGCAGCCAAGCGGATGTTCTGGCCGATCGTGGCCTCGACCGCCACGACCCTTTGTGCGTTTCTGCCGATGCTCTTCTGGCCTGGGATGCCCGGTCAGTTCATGGGGCAACTGCCGATCACGTTGATCTTCGTCCTGTCGGCGTCGTTGATTGTAGCGCTGATCTTCCTGCCGGTGCTCGGCGGGATCTCCGGGCGGATCAACAGGGCGCTGGCTCGAGCCATCGGGCGTGACACCTCAAAAGACGCAGGCGCGAAAACCTACAAGCGATCGCTCTTCGGCCGCGTGGTCGGCATGATCACCCTCAACCCCGTCGGTCCGTTCATCGCAATTGGCGTGGCCTTGACGGCAATCTTTCTGATCTTCAGCTATTACGGTGAGAACCAGAAGGGCGTCGAGTTCTTCGTAAAGACCGAACCCGAGCGGGCAATCATCTATGTCCGCGCGCGCGGAAATCTCTCGCTGGCCGAGACCGACCGTCTGGTGCGCTCGGTCGAAAGCCGGGTCGCAGGCATCTCGGGCATCGAATCCATCTTCGCTTTTTCCGGTGGCGGCGGGCTTGAGAACCGGGGCGGCCAGGAAGGCCCGCCAGATGCCATCGGCCAGGTGCAGGTCGAACTTGCTCCATGGAACGCGCGCGGATCCGGTGATGACATTTTGGCGGAGATCGACAAACGCATCTCCTCCATCCCCGGCATCGTCGCCGAACTGGCGCTGCAAAAGGAAGGACCACAGCAGGGCAAACCAGTTCAGCTGGAGTTGCGCTCGAACAACTGGGAGACGCTGCTGGCCGCGACGGAGATCGCGCGCGCCAAGTTCGATGCGACCACGGGCCTCGTGAATGTCGATGACAGCCGTCCCCTGCCCGGCATCGACTGGGAGATCACGGTCGACCGGGCAACGGCAGGTCAGTTTGGTGCAGATATCGCGACGGTTGGTCCGCTCGTGCAACTCGTGACACGCGGTGCCATCCTCGGCACGTTCCGTCCCAATGACAGTGACGAGGAGCTCGACATCCGGATGCGGTTCCCGGCGGAGGACCGTGTGCTGTCGACCCTCGACCAACTGAAAGTCGCAACCGATCGGGGCCAAGTACCGTTATCGAATTTCATCGAACGCCGTCCCGTCCCCAAGCTTGCGCAGATCAACCGCCGCGACACCGAACGGTTCTTCCTGGTGCGTGCGGATGTCGGCGCGGACGTCTCGGACATAGCAAAGATCGAAGAGCTGGAAGCCTGGATGGCGGACGAACAGCCCTTCCCCGCAGGTGTCACCGCGCGCTTTACCGGCGACCGGGAGGAGCAGGCCGAATGCCAGTCCTTTCTTAGGACGGCCTTTGCCGGAGCACTCGGGCTGATGTTCATCATCCTGCTCGCGCAGTTCAATTCACTCTACAACTCACTCCTCGTGCTCTTCGCCGTCGTCATGTCGGTGGCAGGCGTGCTCGTTGGCATGTTGATCATGGGGCAGAAGTTCTCGATCATTATGACAGGCACCGGGATTGTCGCGCTGGCTGGCATTGTCGTGAACAACAACATCGTTCTGATCGACACCTATCAGGCGTTCTGCAAACGGATGGGCCGGCTCGAAGCCATTGTGCGCACGGCGGAGGCACGGATCCGCCCGGTTCTGCTGACAACGATCACCACCATGGCGGGCCTGATGCCCATGATGTTCGCAACCAGCCTCGACTTTGCCAATGGCGGCGTCGCGGTCGGTGCGCCGACGGCGCTCTGGTGGGTGCAGCTTGCGACCGCTGTCGTGTTCGGGCTTGGGATCGCGACAGTCCTGACCCTGATCGTAACCCCGGCGGCCCTTGCCGCCCGGGTGTGGGCCGAACACTTGCTGGGTCAGATTGGCAAGGGCGTGACGCGGCACATCGGTGACAGGACGGTTCGGATCGCAAAGCAGGACGATGCGTGGCTCGCTCGCACGTTCCGCGAGAAGCCGATGCAGGAACTGATCTGGATCGATGAGCCGAGCGATCCGGAGACCCCGCAGAAAAGGCCTCCGAAACCGTTCATTCAGGCGGCAGAGTAGAACAGTCTTCCCTCAGAAATACGCATAGGCCGAAAGGCCCGGGCGCCAGTAGCCGTAGTACCGCGTGCGATACCAATAGGGCCGCGTATAGACCCGGCGCCACCGGCTAACCACACGTATCGGATACCAGTAACGCCCGACACGATAGTGCTGGTTCGGATTGTAGGACGCCTGTTGCTGGGCCTTTCCCGCCTGCGCCTCGGACAACAGCGTACGGGCCTCGCGATCTCCCCGGTCTGCCGCGATCGAAAGCCACCGCTCGGCCTCGTTGAAGTCCGCCCCGGTCTCTTCAAGCCCGGTCATGTAAAGACGCCCAAGCGCAGATTGCGCGCGCAACTCGCCGCGCTCCGCCGCATCGCGCATCCATTCGATGGCCTTCCAACTGTTCTGGCGCAGGCCATCGCCTCGCATGTATCGAAGACCAAGATCGAAGGCCGCCCTTGGATCTGCCTCGGCAGCAGCGGTCAACGCGGGAAGCATGCCGTTGGGATCCTCATCCGGCACCGCGGCCGACGGATCGAACGTCTGGGTTTTGCTCGACTGGACCCCGCATCCCGAGGAGTTACAGACCTCGACCGATTTCGCCTTTGGTGTGCCCTGCGGCTGGGCACAGGCCGACATCGCGAGTGCCCCCAGTAAAACTATCGAAGAGTGTAAGTGCATATCCTTTTTCCTTTGTTCAAACGCCGGTCTGACAGTCGCAACGCGACCATGAGTTTCCCCAAAAACAGGAGACGGCGATTCCAACCGGAAAGCCTCCAATCACGGCCAGAATCCAAAAAAAGAACTGAAGAAATGCCCGATCCAGATTTTGCGATCATTGCGCATCAATTCGAATTTGAACCGAGGAGGTTTTACCAATGCGTCTAGAAATCAAATTGTTCGCAGCCTTTTGTTCCGCTGCAATGCTCGCCGGGTGCGGCGGCGTGGTCCAGCAGGGCTCGGGAAGCACGAGTGTCACCGGGGCCGCCGCAGGCGGATCGAGCGTCAATGGCTCGGTCGAGCGCTGCGCCGAACCACTGGGAACATTGGCGGTCGACGATGGACGGGAGCGGGGCTGGTACGGCCAATTCAGCCGCCGGACAGGGGTGACCAATATCGAGCCGCTGCTGCGTCTCGCGGTCCAGCAATCCAACTGCTTCGTGCTGACATCAATCGGGAATTCGCGGCTCGACAGCCGGATCTCCGGAATCACGCAAAAGCAGCGCAACTCCGGTGAGTTCCGCGCCGGATCGCGCCAGCAAAAGGGCCAGCGCGTGGCTGCCGACTATTTCATGGAGCCCGCGATCATCATCAACAACGACGCCATCGGCGGTGTGGCCGGCGGCGTCGGTGGCGTCGCGCGCGGCCTCTTTGGCGGTGCTGGAGCCGCGTTCGGTGCGATCGCAGGATCGGTTCAAGCGAAGAATTCGGTTGTGACCCTCTCTCTCTTCGATATCCGGAGTCAGGTTCAGATCAGCGCTTCCGAGGGCAGCTCGACCGCGACGAATTTCGGCGCGGCTCTGGCAGGATTTGGCGGCGGGGCCGCCGGCTCGCTTGGCGGCTTCTCCCGTACGCCCGAGGGCAAGGCGACTGTTGCCGCTTTCCTCGATGCCTATAACGGGATGGTCATCGCGCTTCGCAACTACGAAGTTCAGAACGTGCGCGGCGGGCTAGGTCGCGGCGGCGCGCTTGGCGTCGGAAGCTAAGACGATGGGTTCCGGGCGGTGATCCGGAACCCAATCACCCGAAAGGAGGTCCCGGGTCTGTGCCCGGGACAGTGTCTTGTTGCAGGGTCAAGCAGGCTCCGGGCTGGTCTCGGTCTCCTGACGCCGCCACAGCGCCGCATATTGCCCGCCTTCAGCCAGCAACGCAGCATGGTTGCCCCGCTCGACGATCCGGCCCTGGTCCAGCACGATGATCTCATCCGCTTCGACCACCGTCGACAGACGATGCGCGATCATCAGGACCGTGCGCCCCTGCCCCAGACGACGCAGTTCGGCCTGGATCTCCCGCTCGGTCGCGGTGTCGAGCGCCGAAGTTGCCTCATCGAGGATCAGGATGGCCGGGTTCTTCAGAACCGTTCGCGCAATGGCAACCCGTTGTTTCTCTCCGCCGGAAAGCTTCAGTCCACGTTCGCCAACCACCGTGTCATAGCCATCGGGCAGCGTCTCCACGAAGTCATGGATTCGAGCCGAGCGTGCAGCGGCCACAACATCCTCGCGCGTCGTTTCATCCCGCCCATAGGCGATGTTGTAACCGATGGTGTCGTTGAAGAGCACCGTGTCCTGCGGCACGACCCCGATGGCCCTGCGCAGACTGGCCTGCGTGACATGGCGCAGATCGTGGCCGTCGATTGTCACGGACCCACCCGTGACATCATAGAACCGGAACAAAAGCCGCGCGATGGTGGACTTACCCGCGCCAGAACCGCCCACAATCGCAACCGTCTTGCCGGGCGGGATCTCGAAACTGACATCTTCCAGGATTGGCCTGTCCGGACCATAGGCAAAGGCAACGTTGGTGAACTTGACCGCGCCATCGGCACAGTCGAGCGGGCGCGCATCAGGCGCGTCAACAACCTCCGCCCCATGATCGACAAGACTGTACATCTCCCGCATATCGACAAGCGACTGCCGGATCTCGCGATACACGGTGCCGAGAAAGTTCAGCGGCATGGTGATCTGAATCATAAAGGCGTTGACCATGACAAACGCGCCGACGGTCAGGGAGCCTGCCGCAACTTCGCTCGCCGCCATCAACATGACTGTGACCATGGAAGCCGCCAGGATAAGCG
>CAYYZH010000197.1:4426-8215 GCA_964475765.1 uncultured Limibaculum sp. | reverse complement strand
CATCCTGGCCGGTCGAAATCCCGCCAAGGATACCCCCTGCGTGGTTTGAAGAAAAACGCGGGCCATCGTTGCCCCAGGACATTTCGTCTGCGTTTTCTTCACCGGTCAGGGCTGCGGCGGCGAAACCGTCGCCAATCTCGACACCCTTGACCGCGTTGATCGACATCATGGCAGCGGCAAGGTCAGTGTCGAGTTTGCCGTAGATCGGCGCGCCCAAGCCCGCCGGTACGCCTGAGGCGACGACTTCAATCACAGCGCCCACCGAGTTGCCGGATTTGCGCAGATCATCCAGATACCCGGCCCAGTCAGTGGCGGCTTTGGCATCTGGCGTCCAGAACGGGTTCAGCTCGACCTCGTTCCAGTCCCACGCATCGCGGTCGATCTGGTACGGCCCCATCTGGACCATACAGCCGCGGATCTTCATGTTCGGCACCATCTGGGCCAAAGCCGCTCGGGCCACGCCGCCCGCCGCAACCCGAGCCGCGGTCTCCCGCGCCGAGGATCGCCCGCCGCCGCGATAGTCACGGATGCCGTACTTGACCCAATATGTGTAATCCGCATGGCCGGGGCGGAACTTGTCCATAATGTCGGAGTAATCCTTCGAGCGCTGATCCGTATTCCGGATCATCAGCTGGATCGGGTGTCCGGTGGTCTTGCCCTCGAACATACCGGAGAGGATCTCGACCTCATCCGCCTCGCGCCTTTGGGTGGTGTATTTGTTCTGGCCCGGCTTGCGGCGATCAAGCCAGTGCTGGATCTCATCTGCATCCACGGAGACCCCAGGCGGGCATCCATCTATCGTGGCGCCCAGCGCAGGCCCGTGGCTCTCGCCCCAGGTGGTCACGCGAAAGAGATGGCCGAATGTATTCATGGACATGGTCTGAACTCCCGTCCGCGCTCTCTATCCGATACGATGGTCGGGCGGAAGTGTCGGGTGCCAGTTATTGCGTCGGCGGGGTAGCAAGTGCGCTGACCATATCTGCCCAGGTCTCCAAGGCATCGCGGCCCTTTGGCGAGATCTGATAGACGCCGCGTGTCCCAGCAGGCTCGAACCAACCATATACATCGCGACGCATTAGGGTTGTGGCTTTGGTAAATCCGGTGCCTTTGGCGACATCTGCGCCCTTGGTCGGGCCATGCTCCGCCAGAAGAGCCGCGCAGCGCAATGCATTCTGACGATAGGCCGTCATGATAGGGCGCTTTGAGACGCCGCCAGCGTTGGGATCACCGACGCGGTGTTCGAATTCGCGAAGCAACCGGGTTTGGCGCGCCTTGGTCTTGCGGGGACGATAGGGCGCGGGGTCGGTCAGAACCTCGGCATGGGCGGGGCTTGTGCGCACGATCATCAAGCCAAGCCCCAATCGACGGCAGAGCGCCAGAGCGTCCCGCTGTTGCCCGCGTACCCCGCGACCGGAAAAGGGTGGGATCGCCAGATAAACCGTGTCGGTTATCGATTGGCGAGCAATCCCCTGATAGACGAGCGCGAGCGAGAACGAGAGCTTGAGTTCGACAATCAGAGGCGGCTCACTGCCGCGCCGGGCCACGACATCGCAGCCGGTGATCTCGGCTTTAACGTCATAGCCCTGCTGTACCAGCAGGTCCTTGACCGGGGGGTAAAGATCAGCTTCGCGCATTGTGCGATGATGACGTGCAATCGGTCGTCGAGGCAAAGAAAAACCCCGCCCGATGGCCGGGCGAGGTTTCAGATTTGGCAGAGAACTGTCCGGCTCAGGCGCTCTTGCGTTTGACCGGCGCCCAAAGCTTCTTGTTCGTGTAGTAGAGCAGCACCGCCAGGACGATAATCATGAAGAGGTTACGGAACCCGGCGGACTTACGCTCCACCATCGCGGGCTCTGCGGCCCACATGAGGAATGCCGACACGTCCTGTGCCATTTGATCTGCGGTCGCAGCTGGTGCCTCCGCCACATCGCCGTGGTCATCCCCTTCGCCGTGATCCCCGCCATGCATGGCGTATTCGATGAGATCGTCTTCCAGTGGCGGGAGCATCGAAATCAAACCGCCCGGCATTGCGGTGTTCTCATAAAGAAATACACCAGCCTGCTCGACTTCCTCTCCGGTGTACCCGGTCAGGATCGAGTAGATGTATTCGGGTCCGCCAATGCCCTTGAAGAGCTGGTTGATCCCCAGACCATAGGGCCCGTGAAAGCCTGCTCGCGCCTTGGCCATGAGGGTCAGGTCGGGAGCCCCAGCACCTTCGTTGGCCGGGAAGCGATCTGAGGGGCGACCTTCCCGTGTATCGCCTGGCTCGCCGTCGGGATCTGCCACTTCATAGAGTGCCGCAATCGCTTTCACTTGGTCTTCCGGAAACGCCGGGCCGTCTTTACGACCAAGATCCCGGAACGAAAGATAGCGCAGGCCATGACAGGCGGCACAAACCTCGTGAAAGACTTGGAAACCACGTTGAAGCTGGTGCGTATCGTATGTACCGAACGGCCCCTCGAAGCTGAAATCCACGTCCACAACTTTGTTGTCGCCACCGGCGGCCAACGCTAGTCCGGGCGCCAGAGCAGCCGCCACAAGGGCAGGGATGATGCGGGATTTGATCATCTTGTGTCTCCTCGCCCAGGCTTATTCAGCCGGGGTCGCCGAGGTTTTCGGCGGATAGTGGCTGTCAAAATCGGCTTCGATGGTCTCCGGTTGCTCAAGCGGCTTCTCGGTGATGCCCAAGAGGGGCAGGATCACCAGGAAGTAGACGAACCAGTAGATCGTTCCGATCAGTGAGATGGTGGAGTAGGGCGGCTCGGCCGGTTGGCTGCCGCACCACATCAGGACAAAGAAATCCACCACCAACAGCCAGAACCACCACTTGAACTGCGGACGATACCGGCCCGACCGAACGCGGCTCGTGTCCAGCCACGGCACTAGCGCCATCACCACGATCGCTCCAAACATCGCCAGCACACCGCCGAGCTTGCCGTCAATCGGCAGGATCTGGATCAGCCAGAGATCGTCGGTGATCGACCGCAGGATTGCGTAGAAGGGCAGGAAGTACCACTCCGGTACGATATGCGCAGGCGTCGAAAGTGGGTTCGCCTCTATATAGTTGTCGGGGTGGCCGAGAAAGTTTGGCATGAAGAACACGAATACCACGAAGACTGCGGCAATCACGGCCAACGCATAGAGATCCTTGATCACGTAGTAAGGCCAGAACGGCACCGTGTCCTGCTTGGCAATATCAATCGAGTCGCGGCGAACTTCGACACCGGTCGGGTTGTTGTTGCCCGTGGTGTGGAATGCCCAGATGTGCACGGCGACCAGGCCGGCGATGATGAACGGCAGAAGGTAGTGCAGCGAGAAGAACCGGTTCAGCGTCGGGTTCTCGACGGCGAAGCCGCCCCACAGCCACTCAACGATCGGGTCGCCTATCAGCGGGATGGCCGAGAACAGGTTGGTGATGACCGTCGCGCCCCAGAAGGACATCTGGCCCCATGGCAGCACGTAGCCCATGAACGCGGTCGCCATCATGGCGAGATAAATCAGGATCCCGATAATCCATGTGATCTCGCGCGGAGCCTTATAAGATCCGTAGTAGAGCCCGCGGAAGATGTGGAAGTAGACCGCGGCAAAGAAGAACATCGCGCCGTTCTGGTGGGTATAGCGCAGAAGCCAACCCCCATTCACATCACGCATGATGTGCTCCACCGACGCGAACGCCAAGTCGGCGTGCGGGGTGTAATGCATGACCAGAACGATACCGGTCACGATCTGCAGGACCAGACAGAACGTCAGGACGATGCCCCAGATCCACATCCAGTTCAGGTTTTTCGG
>CAYYZH010000197.1:0-4416 GCA_964475765.1 uncultured Limibaculum sp. | reverse complement strand
CTTCGCCAACGTCGCCCAACCAAAGGGTTTCCTCGTTGGGATCGTCAGGGTCGAATAGATAATGCCGCCAATCGGCAGGCGTGCGTCGAGCCACTTCTCGATATTCGATTTCGGCTCGTAATGTTCGTGCGGGATACCGGCCATGTTCTTGTCCTCAGCCCAGCTTGATCACGGAGTCGGATATGAAGGCGGCTTGGGGCACCGGAAGGTTGGTCGGTGCAGGGCCTTTTCGTATCCGTCCCGCGGTATCATAGTGCGACCCGTGGCAGGGGCAAAACCAACCACCGAAATCGCCGGCATCGCCCAACGGCACACAGCCGAGATGGGTGCACACACCCATCATGACCAGCCATTCGCCATCTGCGTCTAGCGAGCGGTTCTGATCCTCGGCGTCCGCGCCAGGCATGTTGGCGTTCTCGGCGCTCTGGTCGGGCAACTCATCGAGTGCCGTCTCCCGTGCAGCCGCGATCTCCTCGGCGGTCCGGCGGCGGATGAAGACCGGCTTGCCGCGCCATTTCACTGTGAGCTGCGAGCCCGGTTCGATTTCCGAGACATCAACTTCGATCGAGGCCAGTGCCCGGACATCCGCTGCCGGGTTCATCTGGTCGATCAGCGGCCAGACCGCAGCACCGACGACCACAGCCCCGGTGCCCGCTGTTGCAACATAGAGAAAGTCTCGACGATCGCCGTCGTCGCTATGATCTCCGTGAGACACGTCTGTCTCTCCTTCTGTAGCGTCCCCTGATCCGGGGTCTTGCTTCACAAAAGGGGCGTCCAATCCCCACGCGGCCGCATCGCTCCGACCCTTCAACGACGGGTTAGCCCATCCCGGCCCGCGTGGTCCAGCGGACAACGCGCCGCACGACAGGATCCTGCCATCAGGCGCCTTGTTCCCTATCCCGGCGATGTTTCCAATCAGTTTCCACGCTGAGATTCCAATCAGGCCGGGTCCAAATGCCTCACCCATTGGGCAGATTCGCTTTACCCAGCCCCCGGGGCTCTGGCAAAATGTTGCCATCCCTGTCCAAAAGCACGCTGCACAAGCGCTGGCAGGGGGGTGAACACAAGGTCAGGGGCCGCCGGATGGGACGCATTCACACCGGATCCAATCAGGCGCTTGCGATTCTCGCCGGCGTTTTGGGGGATGCCTTGCGTATGCATGCGGCCCAGCGCGCGCAGTATTTCTTCAACTTTCTTTTCGGCTATGCCGCGCTTTCGGACCGGCTTCGGGACGTGCATGGTCAGACGCTTGGCCCAGCCGAAGGGGTCAGCGTCAAGGCGACGCATCAGATTGCCTATGGGCTGCGCCGCGGGGATGACGCGTATTTTCTGTTTCAGGACAAAGATCCGAAGATCGTCGATCAGCCCGCGACGGCCTGCGGCCGGACCGATGCCGCGCATTACTGCAATCTAGGCATCCGGCCCGCGTTTCTGACAAAGGCGAACCAGTTCGCCCGGCCCGATATCGATCCCGTTGCCTTCAAGCTCAGGGCCATGCTCGAGGTGATGGCTGGGGCGACACGGCAGTTGCCGCAAAGGGTCAACATCGGCCCGGATCGGATTGTCGACAAGGTTCATGGCGCGCTGGCCATGCAATTTCTGGATGGAACCCCGCCGCTTTCGAGCGCGAACTTCGAGGCGTATATCCAGCGTTGTCTCCAGGATATGAGCACCTATCAGCAGGCACATAGCTCCAAGGGAAATTTAGGCATTGCAGCGTGTTGTCAGTGTTATCTCGATTTCTACACGAACGATCCGTTGTGCAAAAAACCTTATGACGTTGAAGGCGTATTGGGGAGGCTGAGGTCTTCCACCGATGCCGAGTGCAGCGCTCTTGGTCTGGATCGCCAACGTTACATCTCGATGAACGTGCGCTAAAGCGTCTAATGCGCAGCAAGCCCTTCAAGCGCATCATGGGCCCAAGGTGAATGGGGTTTGCGGGCGGCCCGTTCTCGCAGAAGACGACCGGCCAGCATCGGCTCCCCTGCACGGCGGGCGGCATCGAACATTACCATCTCGAACACATCACGCTGCGCCATCGATCCGCCGAGTGCATCCATCCGATAGCGGGCATCCAGCATCCGGTTTACGCAGGCCGCATAGTTCCCGCGGCGGTGATCGCGCAGCGCCTCAGCCACGGTTAGACCGATATCGCGCGTGACGGACCCTTGGGTCGTCTCGACCTCCGCCCATTTTGCGATCCGGTCCACCATATCGTCGGCTCCGGCCTGATCGCCATGGCTCAGCATCGCCATCAGATAATGGAGAGATACGAAGATCAGGTCGTCGTCTTCGACATGGTCCTCGGCCAACGCCCGAACCCCGGCCCAGCGGTTGCCGACATCGACGCCCCAGCATTCCAGTCGCCACAAGAGTGACGATGAATTGCAAATGTCGAGGTAATAGGCGTTCTCGTGAGCCTTCTCCAACTCGCTGTCATAGACCGCCAGAACCTGATCGTGCTGACCCAGCTCGAGATGGTAGAGGCATCGATGCCAGAAGAGATGAAATCGGAAATTGTTTACGGTCGACCAATCGGCCTCGTGCTGATTCACGAAGTCGATCCCTTCATTGGCTCGGCCGGTCATCTCGAGAACATGGGCAACCGAGTGGACAGACCACGCATCCGCGGGGTTTTTTTCGACCGCTGCGCGGCCCCACTTTTCGGCCTCGCCATATTCGCGGCTTTCTTCCAGCCCAAAGGCATACATGCCCTGCACGAAGCCATAGTTGCGGTGATCTTCGCTCCAATCCGGCAAAACCCGTGCGACCGAATCCCTGATCCGACGGCCATCGCCTGAATAGAAATGCGTGAAATGCGAGAGCCGCAGCGCCAGAGCATCGGTTGGAGCTTCGACCAGCACCCGCTCCCAGGCCGCCGTTGCGCCGTCCATGTCTCCCGCCAGCCATTTGCGCAGGGCATCCGCATGGGTGCGTTCCCGTGCGTTGCCCGCATCGAGGCGATCGCCTGCTTCCATCACCGCCGCGTTGGCCATCTCGTTCCCGGCCTTGGTGCCCAGCAGCTTCAGCAGGAAACCCTTGGAGATATGCGCCATCGGCATATCGGGATCGATGGCGAGAACATCGCCCAACCGGTCCATGGTGTCCGGGCGAAAGCCGAGATAGGCCGAGATGAACCGCTCATAGGCATCAACCGCCGCGGCGCCGCTGGCGGTGTAGGCAACGCCGTCAATGTTCTCGTGAAGGCCCATGGGTGGCTCCCTGTTCTGCTCTCGCAAAACCTGCAAGGCGGATGCGGGTTTGTCCAGTCCCGGGCTGCCTGCGGTCAGACCAAGCGGCTCTGTTCAACGGCAGCCCGGATGAAATCGGCAAACAGCGGATGCGGGTCGAGCGGCTTTGACTTCAGCTCGGGGTGAAACTGAACCCCGATGAACCAAGGGTGGTCAGGTATTTCGACGATCTCCGGCAGGCGCCCGTCGGGAGACATGCCGCTGAACTCCAGCCCAACATCCTCCAGCCGGTCGCGGTACTTGATGTCCACCTCATAACGATGGCGATGGCGTTCTGAGATCGAGCCATCACCATAGATCTTCGCCACCTGACTGTCCTCGGACAGCACCGCGTTATAGGCGCCCAGCCGCATGGTGCCGCCCTTGTCATCGGTCACTGCGCGTTTGACCGTTCGGTTGCCCTCGACCCACTCTTTAAGGTGATAAACGATCGGCTCGAATCGGCGCTCACCTGCCTCGTGGTCGAATTCTTCCGAGCCGGCATCGGGCAGGTCGGCGAGGTGACGCGCAACTTCGATCACGGCCATCTGCATTCCGAGGCAGATTCCAAGATAAGGCACCTTGCGCTCCCGTGCGAACTGGGCGGCGAGGATCTTGCCCTCGGTTCCGCGCTCGCCGAACCCGCCGGGCACCAGAATACCGTGATAGCCCTCGAGATGGGGGGCGGGGTCCTCGGTCTCGAAAATCTCGGCATCGAGCCATTCCGCTTCGACCCGCACGCGATTGTGAAGCCCGCCATGGGTCAGCGCCTCGGCAATCGACTTGTAGGCATCTTCCAGCTGCACGTATTTGCCGACAATCGCGATGCGAACATGGCCATCGGGTTTGTAGACGCGATCCGCCACATCCTCCCACCGCGTGAGATCCGGGCGCGGGGCAGGGGCAATTCCAAATGCATCCAGCACAGCCTGATCAAGACCCACTTTGTGATAGGCAAGCGGGGCCTCATAGATCGATTTCAGATCCATCGCGGGGATCACCGCCTCGGGTCTTACGTTGCAAAAGAGCGCGATCTTGGCGCGTTCTTTCTCTGGCAGTGGCTGCTCGGTCCGGCACATCAGGACGTCGGGCTGCAGGCCAATCGAACGAAGTTCCTTGACCGAGTGCTGGGTCGGTTTGGTCTTCAGCTCGCCGGAGGCCGCCAGATAGGGCAGCAGTGTTAGAT
>CAYYZH010000196.1:0-8353 GCA_964475765.1 uncultured Limibaculum sp. | reverse complement strand
ACGGTGTTAAAAGCTCTACCAAGTCTTGTGATCGAATCGAGAAGTATCACAACATCTCGTCCATGCTCGGTCAGACGCTTGGCTTTCTCGATCACCATCTCACTGACTGCGACGTGACGTGTTGCCGGCTCATCAAAGGTCGATGATACAACTTCGCCTTTCACCGACCGCTGCATGTCGGTCACTTCTTCCGGGCGTTCATCGATCAGCAGTACGATCAGATAACACTCGGGATGATTGGCCTCGATCGAATGCGCAATGTTCTGCAGCAGTACCGTCTTACCCGTCCGCGGCGGCGCAACAATCAGACAGCGCTGGCCCTTTCCGATCGGCGAAACCAAATCGATGACACGAGCCGATTTATCCTTGATGGTTGGATCTTCGATTTCCATCTTCAGCCGCTCATCGGGATAAAGTGGCGTCAGGTTGTCGAAGTGCACCTTATGGCGCGCCTTCTCCGGATCTTCGAAATTGATCGTATTTACTTTCAGGAGCGCGAAGTATCGCTCGCCGTCCTTCGGGGCCCGGATCGGACCTTCTACCGTATCACCGGTACGCAGAGCGAAGCGTCGGATCTGTGAGGGGCTGAGATATATGTCGTCGGGACCGGGCAAATAGTTCACATCCGGAGACCGAAGAAATCCGAACCCGTCCTGCAAGACCTCTAGGACACCCGACCCAATGATCTCGGTTCCCTCTTCTGCCAATTCTTTCAGGATCGCAAACATCATGTCCTGTTTGCGCATCGAAGCTGCGGCTTCGATCTCCAGCTCTTCCGCAAGCGCTAGAAGTTCGGCAGGTGATTTTGCCTTGAGGTCTGATAGTTTTTGTTCGGTCATGATACGGTCCAAAGCCGATCGGGGCAGGATATAAGGGAGAGGGTTGGTCGTCGGCTTGATCGGAAAGTGTAACTGGCGCCCAAGCCGAGACGCTGATCAGCGCGGGTATATGCGCAATTTTCCTAGAAAGTCAATCCCACCTGACAATGGACGCCATCAGAATGGTTTGGCAACTGCCATGACGACAATGACGATCATCAGAACAGTCGGTACTTCGTTGGCAAGACGATAGTACCTCCCGGGCTTCGTGTTCTCATCCGCAGCAAACACCTTGCGCCATTTAGCAAGCTCATGATGAAACCAGGTCATACCGACTATCATCAGAGCTTTGATCCAAGGCCAGATCTCGGACCAATCGATTATGCCTGGAGTAAACACCAGACAAAGCCCAAAGATCCAAGTCGCCAGCATTGCAGGGTTCATGATTACCCGCAGCAATTTCGCTTCCATGACTTTCAGCGTTTCACTCAGCTGATCACCCACGGTCGCTCGCTCCGCGTGATAGACGTATAGCCGCGGCAAGTAGAACATCGCGGCCATCCAACTGATCACCGCCATCAGATGAAGCGCTTTGATCCAAGGATACGCAGCTGCGAGGAAATCACCCATCTCGTCCTCAGGACCGGATCGCTGTCAAAAGCTGATCGACATGGCTTGGGTTCGCATCCGGTGTAATCCCGTGTCCAAGGTTGAACACATGCGGATGCCCGCGCATCGCATCCACAATTCGCCTCGCTTGATCTCGTAATGGAACACCACCAAGAACCATTAAAAGCGGATCTAAGTTTCCTTGAAGCGCAACGTTCGGCATCACTTCGCGGGCCCATTTGAGTGGAACCTGTTGGTCGAGTGCGACACATGCTATCCCAACCGCTGACGCATATTCCGGATAAAGCCCGCCAGCGCCCCTCGGAAACCCAATGACCGGTATGTCAGGGTGTTGGCTTCTCAGCGTATCAACGATCCGTTTTGCCGGACCAATGGCGTATAAATGGAACATCTCGGGTGTAAGCGTGCTGGCCCAGCTGTCGAAGATCTTCACCGCCTCGGCACCAGCCTCAATCTGGCGCGAGAGATAGTGAATCGTCGCATCCGTAATCCGATCGATCAAACCCATGAACTTTGCTGGCTCTGCATACATCATGCGCCGCGCTGGAGCCTGATCCGGTGTTCCCCGCCCTGCGATCATATAGGTGGCAACTGTCCATGGTGCTCCGGCAAATCCGATGAGCGCCGTTTCCTTTGGAAGAGACTTGGATAGTCTCGACACTGTCTCATAGACAGGACTCAACACTTCATCGATTTCATCAACTGGCTTCAAAGTTGAAGGCTCAACTTCACCGCCTGTCCATGCCAGTTTTGGGCCTTCGCCCTCTTCAAACCAAAGCTTGAGTCCCAGCGCCTGAGGGATCAGAAGAATATCTGCAAACAGGATTGCTGCATCGAAGCCATACCGTCGGATGGGCTGTAGTGTTACTTCCTCAGCGAGTTCAGGTGTGTAGCAGAGATCGAGAAAGCTTCCCGCTTCCTTGCGCGTCTCTTTATATTCTGGAAGGTATCTGCCAGCTTGGCGCATCAGCCAGACAGGCGGTATTTCCAAGGCTTCTCCTCGAAGCACTCGGATCAATGCTTTCTGCTCGGTTTTCATCCTCACCCCTATAGAGTCTTAAAAGTTTGTTGTGGATGTAGGTCCTGTGTTTTTCGGGGATTATCGCAAATACAAAGATATGCACAGTCTTATGCAAAGGAGAGCGCTCCATCTGATGTTATTCACGAGCATCCTGTGCATAAAATAGAACTCTACACAAAGAATAACTTTTCTAAATCAATAAGTTGCGCAAAGGTATCCAGACCTATCCCAAGCGTGCCCTGCGACCGAGAGAACCGCAGACTGTAAACTCTCTTTTCTCCACAGCACTCGTACCTTCACTCGTTTTCCCATTCACATGTCAGCAGTGCGAGACCTTTTCCCGTAGAAAACTCGAGATTTGTGATCCGTGCCCATTATCCTCGCTTTGCACAGGCTTGCATTTTTCCGCTTTCCTCGGCTGCCTACGCTCGTCACACTCTCCAAAACTACAGAGAACGGGTAACCGACAATCGTCTCCACAGCTCATATCCATCTTGTCTCGGATTCAACGGGCGAGACATTGACGGCAGTGTACCGGGCGTCTCTGGTCGCTTTTTCCGATGTCGCACCGACCACGCATGTCTCTGTATTTGTCCGCAGCCAGGTCGATCTGGACGAAGCGATCGCGGGAGTGCGCGAACATCCTGGGTTGGTCCTCTATACATTGGCTGATCCTGATCTGAGGGCAAAACTGGTCACAGCGTGTGACGAGATCGGTGCGCCGCTTCTTGGTGTGCTCAATCCCGTGGTGGATGCCTTGTCCGAACACCTTAAGGTGCCGGCCGCCTGGAAGCCTGGAAGCCAGCATCGTGTTACATCTGCCTACTTTGATCGCATTGCAGCGCTCGACTTTGCGATAGCACACGATGACAGCGCGTTAGGCGATCGCCTGAACCAGGCGGATGTCATTCTGGCCGGCGTTTCGCGTACGTCTAAAACACCGACTTGCATCTATCTTGCGCATCGCGGCATCAAAGCTGCTAACGTTCCCTTGATCCCTAAATCCGAACCTGACCCAACGTTCTTCAAAGCGATTGAACGCGGTGTTCCCGTGATTGGACTTTCCGCCAGCCCGTCCCGTCTGGCGCAGGTACGCAGCCACAGGCTGCAGGTTCTGGGTGCGGACAAAACGCCTGACTATGCCGAACTGGATCAGATCCGTGCGGAAGTCGCCGAAGCGCGCCTGTTCTTTGACCGGTGCGAAATACCGGTGATCGACGTGACCCGACGTTCGATCGAGGAGACTGCAGCAGAAATTCTGGTCATCCTCCGCGACCGTGGGTTGGATGTCGGATGACCTCATTGTGAGACCGAAATACACGCATGACTGATCTGATCCTTGCGAGCGCCAGCCCAGCGCGTGCCGAAATCCTGCGAAATGCGGGGCTAGCCATTAACGTCGAGCCTGGACGGATCGATGAAGATGCGGTGAAGGCGGCGATGTTGGCTGAAAACGCGCCGCCACGCGACATTGCCGACAAACTAGCAGAACTGAAAGCCTCCAGGATATCGGGGCGACATCCTTCTCAGCTGGTCCTGGGCGCGGATCAGGTGCTGGTTCACGACGGCACGCTCTTTAGCAAGCCGGCCAACATGGATGAGGCACGTGCCCACCTTTCAGCACTCGGCGGCACTACCCACCAATTGCTGTCAGCCGCAGTGATCATCGAAAGCGGCAAGCCGGTCTGGCGCCACATTGGAAGCGCAAAACTAACGATGCGGCCCTTCAGTGAAGCGTTCATCAACACCTATCTCGATCGGGTTGGAGATCTGGCGCTGACGACAGTCGGGTGCTATCAGCTCGAAGGCCTTGGCGCGCAGCTCTTCTCGCGCATCGAGGGGGACTACTTCACCGTGTTGGGCCTGCCATTGCTGGAAGTACTGGGGTTCTTGCGGGCGCGGGGGGTATTGACCGAATGACCTTCAATGATCCCAGACCACTTGTGGCAGGCGTCTGCGGTGATCCCATCGCCCAGACGAAATCACCCGTTCTCTTTCGCCATTGGTTCGAGACACTAGGGATCGATGGCCACTATGTTCCCCTCCTGATCCCAGCGCCGGAATTTGAGAGGGTTGTCCGTGCGTTACCCGCCGCGGGTTTTCGAGGATTGAACGTCACGGTTCCCCACAAACTCAGCGCCTTGGCGTTGGCAGACAATGTCAGCGCCGCCGCCAAAGCGATCGGAGCGGCCAACACCCTGACCTTTTCACCCGATGGCGAAATCTCGGCTGACAACACTGACGGGTTCGGGTTTTTATCGAACCTGCGCGCGGGCGCGCCGGATTGGGAACCCAGTTCCGGGCCAGCTGTCTTATTGGGCGCAGGCGGTGCAGCGCGCGCCGCTATCCATGTCTTGAAAGAAGCCGGTGTTCCCGAAATTCGCTTGATCAACCGCACCCGATCGAAGGCCGATGAACTGGCAGACGCCTTCGGAAATCCGGTTCAGGCCGTGGACTGGGAGGAACGCGCGTCTGCGCTGGACGGTTCCGCAACTATCATCAACTCGACAAGTCTGGGGATGGTCGGAGAGCCCCCACTCGAGATATCGCTCGACGATGCCCCGCGTTCCTGTTTGTTAACTGATATGGTTTACAATCCATTGGAAACGCAGCTTCTGGCCGATGCCAGGGCGCGTGGTCTGCAAACCGTGGACGGTCTTGGCATGTTGCTGCATCAGGCAAGGCCGGGGTTCGCTGCATGGTTTGGCTGTGATCCAAAAGTTACCGACGCGCTCAGAGCAGCGTGTCTGGAGGGACAGACATGATCGTACTTGGTCTCACAGGTTCGATCGGCATGGGAAAATCGACAACCGCCGAAATGTTCTCGGATGCGCGCGTTCCTGTCTGGGACGCAGACGCTGCGGTACACAAACTCTATGGACCCAGCGGTGCAGGTGCTGACGCCATTTCGGACCTGGTGCCTTATGCAGTAAGCCCAAGCGGCGTGGACAGAACCGCGCTTCGGGCCGCGATCATGCTGGACGATACGCTTCTGAAGAAGATCGAAGACGTGATCCATCCAATCGTTGCCAAGGATCGGGCTGATTTTTTGAACAACGCGCGCGCGGCAGGGGCGACCCTGGTCGTTTGCGATATTCCCCTGTTGTTTGAGACCGGCGCGGAGCAATGGCTGGACAAAGTCGTAGTCGTGACCGCATCTGCCGACATTCAGAGGAAACGTGTTCTGGCCCGTCCCGACATGACCAGCGATGCGTTTGAGGCGATCCTCGCCAAGCAGGTTCCCGATGCAGTGAAACGGGAAAAGGCAGATTTTCTGATCGACACTGGTCTTGGTATGGACCACGCACGTACGCGCGTGGATGAGATCATCGAAGCGGTGGGCGGAGAACAGTATGCGTGAGATCGTCCTCGACACTGAAACCACCGGGCTGGATCCGCAGGATGGTCACCGGATTGTCGAGATTGGCGCGGTCGAACTGCTCAACCATTTGCCGACGGGTCAGACCTATCACCAGTACATCAACCCCCAACGGTCGATGCCGCGAGAGGCGTTCGATGTCCACGGACTGGGCGATGAGTTTCTGCGCGACAAACCAGTTTTCGCCGACATAGCTGACGCGTTTCTGGACTTCGTGGGAGACGCGAAACTGGTCATTCACAATGCCAGCTTCGACATGATGTTCCTGAACGCAGAGCTTGGCTGGGTGGCAAAACCCCTTCTGCCCAAAGACCAGGCCATCGACACGCTCGACATAGCCCGGCGCAAATTTCCGGGGGCACAGGCCTCACTGGATGCACTTTGCAAGCGGTTCGGCGTCGATAACTCTGTGCGAGAAAAACACGGCGCGTTGCTCGACAGCGAACTCTTGGCAGAAGTGTATCTTGAATTGCTCGGGGGTCGTCAGCAGGGCCTCGTGCTTGATCGGACCGCGACAAAATCCAGCCCCACTGAAGAAAAGTCGACCGAGGAATGGGTGGCATCCCCGCGCCCGACTGCCCTTGAACCGCGTGTGACGGAAGCCGAGACCGCAGCGCATGCGGCTTTTGTTGCCGAGATGGGACCCGACGCGATCTGGTCGCGCCAGACCTGACACTCAGGCAGTCGGCGCCTTGTCCTGCTGTGCTTTCAATTCTTCGAGCTTCTGGCGGTAGAGCGCAGCGAAGTCGACGTTGTCGAGCATCAACGGCGGATAACCGCCATCGCGGGTCACGTCCGAGACCACCCGGCGCGCATAGGGCAGGATCTGACGCGGGCATTCGATGAACAGGAACGGATGGATGTGTTCCTGCGGCACGTTGGCGATCTCGAAGACGCTGACGTAATCCAGCTCGACCAGAAACCGCGTGGACTCGCCGGTTTTCGCAGAAGCGTTGATCTTCATCGCAATCTGATAGCGGTTGTCACCAGCACCTGCAGCATCAAGGTTCACTGTCACATTGATCTCGGGCGTACCCTGGGCCTGCGTGCCCTCAATCGCCGCAACGTTCTCGAACGACAGGTCGCGGATATAGTGGGCGAGAATCTTGAGTTGCGGCTGCGCGCCCGGATCGGGCACAGCGCCGTCAGCGGCGTTGGTGGACTCATCAGACATGACATGCTCCTGCGGCAAGCGTTACGCAATTTCCGTGCGGCCTAGCAGATCACCACGCCGGGAGCAATTGAGTCCCGCCAACTCCACAATCTGCGCCGATTACCGGATGCGGGGCTGATCCCCCTTTGGCTCCGGCTCGGGCCGGACCTCTTCGAAGTCGCCGTCGACAGTTTGACCGTCCTGGGCCTGCCCTGCGAACCCCTGCCCGCCAGCCGAAACGTGCTGGAGCTTGATGTGTTTCGATCCCCATAACCAAAGCGCTGTGCGCACTGGCGGAATTAATAGGGCAAAGCCAACAGCATCCGTGAAAAAACCCGGCGTCAGCAACAGCGCGCCCGCAACCAGGATCATCGCGCCATCGGCGAGCAACCGTCCTGGATTCTCGCCTTCCATAAGCCGGGTCTGTACGTTGTTGAGCGCGCTCATCCCTTGCTGGCGCAGCAACACCGATCCAATCAGGGCTGTCAGGATGACGATTGCTATGGTTGGCCACGTTCCCAGCCACCCGCCAATCTCGATAAAAAGGGCGATCTCGATGATTGGAATGCTCACCAACAACAGGAACAGGCGCATGGGGTAGCGGGACCTCTGGTCGCAAAGGGGGGCGCATAGATAGACTCGCCCCGACATTGTCACTACATAGGGATCAACAGCACGGTCTGGCAACGTGTACGGAGATTTTGCCAACAACGTGCAGCGAAAAAGGCGAGCGGGATGAGCGGCGATCTCTTGCAACTACTTGTGCTTGCAGCACTGGCAGCGGTGGTGCTTTTCCGATTGAAATCGGTAATCGGCACGCGCACTGGCAGTGAGGCTCCCCCGGAGTATCTTCGCCGTCAGCACGAGACGGAACAGGAGCCAACCGGGCCAGTCGCGGTTCCTGACCCGATGCCGGAGGCCGAGCCGGTGCTGAGCAAGAACGTGCCCGAAGGTCGCGATGCTGTCATGACAGCGATCTCCGAGGCCGAGCCGGGGTTCAATCTCGATGGGTTCCTGGACGGTGCCCGCGGCGCATACGAGATGATCCTGATGGCCTATGAAGAAGGCGATCGCGACACCTTGAGGTCCTTGCTGGCGCCCGATGTCTATCAGGCGTTCGAGCAAGGCATCATTGCACGCGAGAACGAGGGTCTCCGGGTCGAGGCGCGTTTTATCGGAGTGCGCGAGGCCAAGGTCACCGAAATGGCCTTCGACAATGACAGCAAGATTGCAGACATCTCGATCCGATTCGTCGGCGAGTTGATCACTGCTGTGCGGGATACCGAAAATCGTGTTGTCGAGGGCGATCCGAACGAGATCCGCCGCCAGAGCGATGTCTGGACCTTTAGCCG
>CAYYZH010000195.1:0-8405 GCA_964475765.1 uncultured Limibaculum sp. | reverse complement strand
GCCATAAAGCGTTCGACCATCGGCGCGATCAATTTCGCGGGGTCCTTGATGGTTTGGCCGGTTTCTCGCTCCAGCACATTTGCATAGGCAGTCAGATCGCGATGGACGGGTGCGGGCAGTTCGACCGTCAGCTTGACCGGTTTGTCATCCGACAAAGCGCCCAGTTTTAATTTGGTCATCAGTGGCTTCCTTGCGGCTCGAGGAGCAGATCGCGTGTGACGATCACACGCACCGGAAACCCCGGCCGGATCGTCAGGGTTGGCGGAATATCAATCTGACGACGCACGATCTCGCGGCCCGCATCGCCGATGGTGTCCTGTGCGCCGTCGCGGATGGCACTGGCGATGGGGTCTTCATCGTCTGCACCCAACTCGGTGCCGATGTTGAGCAGGGTCGACAGGACGGCCGCCCTCAATACACCTCCCCAATGGTTGTCGATGCCATCCTCGAGGCCTGCATAACCTGCGCTATCCGCTCCGGGTTGTCGTTCCAGGATGATAGAATGACCATTCGGCAAGATGATCCGGTTCCAAACGAGCAGGATGCGGCGTTGTCCGAAGCCGACACCATTGTCGTATTCGCCGATGAGCCGGGAACCTTGCGGCAGCAGGAGGTACCGGCCTGAGGGGCTGTCATAGACGTTCTGGGTCACTTGAGCGACGATTTGGCCAGGGAGGTCAGAGCGGATGCCTGAGATGAGGACGGCGGGAATGATTGATCCGGCCTGAAGGACGTAAGGTGAAGCGGGCGGTGTGACACGATCCGGGGCTACGATGCGACGGTCGACGGGGGCACTGAGGAAAGCAAGTTGGCGGTCTTGATCCGTCTGTGCGCCACTGCCTAGTTGTGGTGCGTTGAAGCTACCACGAGGTGCGGCACTAGGTGCAGCGAAGCCAGATGGCGCGGTCGGTGATTGGGTTGCAAAGAATACTTCGCTGGTGCGGGCGGCTTCCTCTTCGGCCAAACGGCGCTGTTCGGCAGGATCCGGTCCGGGCATGGGCGAGGCAGGGACGGGTTGACCCGCGTCTTGGGTCCGCAGGATCGGGCGCCCGAGGTCTCCGGGCAAAGCGGGGCCTAGTTGCGGGATTCCGATGTAATCCGAAGGTAGGCGGCGCAGCTCATCGGCGGTGGGGCGGTTTTCGGTAGTGAAAAGTTCGCCGGGGCGATCTCGGGCCGGGCGGTCCTGTAAGGCAAAGATCAAGGCTCCGCCGATACCGAGAAATGTGATGACGGCGAGGCCGCCGAGAACCTTGCGGGACAGGCGGACGACGCGGGGCGTATCGGGCCGTAGCCGGAAGGGATCAGTAGAGTTTGTAGGCGGCGCTGCGCTGGGATTTGGTGAGGACGTGGTCATGGGCGCAGCCTCCCATCGGTGCGCACGATCCTGACCATCTGCTGATCGTTCCCACCCAACCGTAGTTCGGCGGCAGCAAAGAGCCGGTCCACGATCAGGATATTGCGGATCACGCGGGTGTTGACGATTTCTGCGTCGCCATCCGCCCCAAGCACGAAGAGAGGCGGCATTTCACCCTGCACGATGCCACGCGGGAAAACCACATAAACGCGGCGGCCATCGTCGAAGACGCTGTCCGGTCGCCAAGGCGGGGTGTCGCCCTCGACCTGAAGCCCATAGCGATAGTTGCGGTGGCCGGCCGGAGGGATCGCGGGTTGCTGAATCGCTGGTGGACGCGGTTGGACGCGCCCCGGCGGATAGGACCAGGCGACCGACGGCATGTAGGAATCTTCATTCGCGCGCAGCTCCAGCAGATAAGTGCGTCGGTCGGTGTTGATGACGAGATTTGTGGAGATGTCGGGTCGGGTCGGTTTGACGAGGATATGGACGCGGGCCGTGCGCCCGTTGCCGCTTTCGGTGTCGCCGATGATCCAGCGCGTCGTGTCGCCGGCCGCGATTGGTCCGGTGCCGGTCAATTGCTCGCCAGGTTCCAGCGCGATGTTAGTGATCTGACCGGGCGCGGCATAGATTTGGTAAAGTGCGCCTTCGCTGTATGGGAAGACCTGGATCGCGTTGTAGTATCCCTCGCGGCGCGGTTCGACGCGGGCGGCTGCATTGGCATTCATGACGCGGGCCTCTGCCGTGGCGGCATCCGCATCACCGCCCCGCGACGGGGTCCAGGGCGGTGGGGTGTGGATCGCCCGAATGGGTTCTTCGACGACCGGTGGCGGCGCGGCGGGCAAGGACGGAACGTCACTGTCATAGTCGATTTCAGGGGGTGTATAGGTTGCGCAAGCGGTGAGCAAAAGGCACGCGGTTAGGGTGATGGGGAAGGTGAGGTTTACGCGTGTCATTGCTGAAGCTCCCGAGACCAGTTGATGGCGTGGACGTAGATGCCGAGTGGGTTCTGACGGAGCCGTTCGGCGCTGCGGGGTGGCTGGATTGAAATGGTCAGGATCGCCGTCCAGCGCTCGGTCGCAGCGAGGCTGCCGTCCTGATAGCGCCGCTCGGTCCACGCGATGCGAAAACTGTCGGGCGAGGCGCGGATAACGCTTGAGACATCAACCGAGATCTGGACCTCGCCAACCTGCGCGAAGGGGTCGTTGGAGCGGGCATGATCATTGAGCGCCATCGCACCGCGATCGGTTGTGAACTCATAGGCGCGCAGCCAGTTTTGCCGGACGACGATGGGATCGGCTGGGATAGCCCGGACCCGTTCGATGAACTGCGCGAGGTGATAGGCGATCTGCGGGTCGGTCACTTCAAACTCTGCCGTAGCGGGGGCGACACTGCGGGCTTCGCCAAGGCGGTCGACCTCGACGACCCAAGGCACGACGGTGCCCTTTGCGGATTGCCAGACAAGGCCGAAGGCCAGTCCGGCGGATAGAAACAGCGATCCGAAAGCCATCAGACGCCAGTTCTTTGCCTGGACGCGGGCCGATCCAATCCGGTCATCCCAAACCTGTGCCGCCTTCTGATAAGGCGTCTCGGGTTCGGGGGTCTTGCCATAAGTGAGCGAGGGGCGTTTGAACATCAGGGATCCCTTTCCGAAAGGCTGATAGAGGTGCCGCCGCCGGGGCTGTCGCCGGAGCGCAGGGCATGGGTGGCGGCGGTCGCGCCATGGTGGAGCGATTGCGCGCGTCCCATCCGGGTGGCCCAAGCGGGCGGGCTGGACGAAGGTGCAGGGGCATTGGGACTTTCGCCACCGGTGATGGCACCGCCGCTGGCCGCAACCGCCGCCCTTGCCCCGCCATGGGCGCTGTCGCTCAGGGCTGACGCGGCCCGGCGCAAGGGGCTGGCGGCGACACCGGCTCCAGCCCGCGCGATACCACCGACTCCAGACGCAACGCCTGCAGCTCCGGGTCGACCCGCCGACCCAAGACTATAAGCGGCCGAGGCCCCGCCTACGATCGCAGCTCCGCCGCGGGTTCCTGCAACAACACCGCGCCCGGCAGCACCAGCCGCCATGCCTGTCCCGGCCATACCAACGGCGGTGACGCCGCCTGCGACAAGCCCGGTGCCAACGGCGGCTCCCATGCTCAATTGAGGTCCACCGGAGATCAGCCCGTTGGCGATGCCGGGGCCAAAGATGCCGAGGCCGAGCAACGACAAAGCGGCCAGTACGATCGCCATGGCCTCTTCGATATTGGGTTGGTCGCCCCCGAACCCGGCGGTGAACTCGCCGAAGAGGCTCGATCCGATCCCGATGATGACGGCGAGCACCAGCACCTTGACGCCGGAGGAGACGACATTGCCAAGGACCCGTTCGGCCAGAAACGCGGTTTTGCCGAAAAGACCGAAGGGGATCAGCACGAAGCCCGCGAGTGTGGTCAGTTTGAATTCGATCAGGGTGATGAAAAGCTGGACCGAGAGAATGAAGAATGCGAGAAGCACCATCGCCCAGGCAAACATCAGCACGATGATCTGAATGAAGTTCTCGAAGAAGCTGACATAGCCCATCAGGTCGGAGATCGAAGCGAGGATCGGGCGCCCGGCATCAAGCCCAACCTGGGCGACGCGCCCGGGGCGCATAAGATCGGTGGCGCTGAACCCGGTGCCACTGGCCTGCAGGCCGAGTCCGGCGAAGCTCTCAAAAACGATGCGGGCCAGCGCGTTCCAGTTTGAGATGATGTATGCGAAGGCACCCACAAAGAGGGTTTTCTTGATCAGACGGGCGAGGATGTCGTCATCCGCGCCCCAGGCCCAGAAGAGCGCGGCCAACGTGACGTCGATGACGATCAGCGTTGTGGCAAGGAAGGCAACCTCGCCACCCAGCAGACCAAACCCGCTGTCGATGTAGCTGGTGAAGACCTCAAGGAAGCGGTCAATGACGCCTGTGCCACCCATTGGTTCACTCCTCTGGGTCTGACGGTGGGGATGGGTTCAGGAAACGGCGGCGGGTCTCGGTCCAGATGGCGGCGCAGTCTTCGTCGTCCAAAGCGGCATCCCCAAGCGACTGACATCGGCGCAACTCTGCGGCCAGTGGATTAGAGCTGCCCGTCATGTTGGGCAGAGGTCGGACGTCGATCCCGTCCTCACGGGCGATCTCCAGCAATGCGCCGAGGACCGCCATGAAGGCGATAACGCCAATGCCAAGCCGAAGGAGGAACGCGCCCTTCATTTCCTACGTCAGTTCTGGAACATTTGGGCATTGCCCGGCTGATAGCCGGTGCCGGGCTCCAGAAACCGCCGCCGCTGCTCACGTGCCTGCTCCTGTGCCGTTGCCATTTGCGCCGCTTCCAGGTTCTGGGCTCGGCCTTGTGCGGCCATCAGGGCCGTCAGGTCCGAAATCTGCTGCGATTGCAGGGCGAGGAGCTGATTGCCGGCTTGGGTCGCCTGCAACGCGCCAGTGGCACCTTGGCTTTCGCCGATCAGCGCTGACATCTGCGCGCGGTTGGTCTCCAGATTGCCAACCACCCCTGCCTGCACCCGCATCGCGTCCTGCAATCCTCCAACGGTGGTCTGCCAACGCTCACGGGCACCGTCGACGAGAGCTTGATCTGTGGCCGTCAGCGAGGCCGGACCGTAATCGGTCTGAAAGGCTTGATCGATTGCCTGGATGTCATAGGCGATGCGCTGTGCTTCGCCCAGAAGCTGCTGCGTGCGCTGTACCGATTGCTGCAGGTCCTGCAGCGCCGAATAGGGCAGGCTTGTGAGGTTGCGCGCCTGATTGATCAGCATCTGCGCCTCGTTCTGCAACGAGGTGATCTGATTGTTGATCTGTTCAAGTGCGCGGGCGGCGGAGAGGATGTTTTCGGCATGGTTCTGCGGGTCGTAGACGATGCGCCCGAAGCCGCCGAAAAACGCATGGGCAGGGGTGGCGGTGAGTGTCGCCGTTGCGGGGACGGCGAGCAGCAACGCTGTTGCGAGGCGAAGCGTGAGGTGTTTGGCGGTCATGGGGAGGTCTCCTTTTGGGTGAGGGATGTGGGACCCTCCGATGGGTCCTTGGGGTTCGTTTTTTCGGTTTCCGAAGCTGGTGGCACGGGCGCCAGATTGGTAAGGTTGGGAAGCAGGTCGATTGCCCAATCGACACCGCGTTCGCGTAGCCAGGCCGACACGAAACCGTCATGCCCGTGCTCAGAGAGGATCCGGGAGATCGCGGCCTGATCGGGTTTTGACGAGGTCGCGGTGAATGCGAGGGCAATCTCGCCCAGACCGAGGTCGAAGAGCCGGTTGCCGTGCCGGGATTGGCAGTAGTAGTCGCGTTTCGGGGTGGCCCGGGCGAGGATGTCGATCTGGCGATCGTTCAAACCAAAGCGGCGATAGATTTCGGCGATCTGCGGCTCGAGGGCGCGTTCGTTCGGCAGGAACAGCCGGGTCGGGCAACTCTCGATGATCGATGGCGCGATGCTAGAGCCGTCGATATCCGCAAGCGACTGGGTGGCGAAGACGACGCTGGCATTCTTTTTGCGGAGGGTCTTCAACCATTCGCGCAACTGCCCGGCGAAGCCTGTGTCATCCAGCGCCAGCCAACCTTCGTCGATGATCAACAGCGTTGGCGACCCGTCGAGGCGGGCTTCGATGCGGTGGAACAGATAGGCCAGCACGGCAGGGGCTGCGCCAGTGCCGATGAGCCCTTCCGTCTCGAAGGCTTGGACGTTGGCGGTGCCGAGATGTTCCGTTTCGGCATCCAGCAGATGGTCAAAAGGGCCACCGATACAATATGGCTGCAAGGCGCGCTTCAAGTCCTGGGATTGCAGCAATACCGAGAGTCCTGTCAGGGTGTGCTCGCAAAACGGCGCTGAAGCCAGAGACGACAGGGCGGACCAGAGGTGGTCCTTCACATCCGGGGTGACCGTCACGCCCTCGCGCGCAAGGATGCTGGCGATCCAGTCGGCAGCCCAGGTGCGGGTCGCGGCCTCATGAATGTTGGCTAGGGGCTGCAGCGCGACCGGCTCGGTCGCATCGTCGGACAAAGCGCCGCCGAGATCGTGCCAGTCACCACCCATGGCGAGGGCTGCGGCCCGGATCGAGCCGCCGAAATCGAAGGCAAAGACCTGTGCCCCCGCATAGCGGCGGAACTGCAAGGCCATCAGGGCCAGCAGCACGGACTTGCCCGCGCCTGTTGGCCCGACGACCAATGTATGGCCGACATCGCCGACATGCAGGGACAGACGGAACGGGGTTGATCCTTCGGTCTGACCGAAGAGCAATGGCGGGGCTGCGAAATGATCATCCTCCTCAGGACCCGCCCAGACCGCCGAGAGCGGGATCATATGAGCGAGGTTGAGTGTCGAGACCAGTGGCTGGCGGACATTGGCGTAGACATGGCCGGGGAGAGATCCGAGCCATGCTTCGACCGCATTTGTGGTCTCGGCGATGCAGGTGTAATCTCGGCTCTGTATGGCTTTCTCGGCAAGGCGAAGCTTCTCGTCGGCTGTGCGCGGGTCTGCGTCCCAGACTGTGATGGTCGCGGTGACATAGGCTTCGCCAATCAGATCGGCTCCAAGCTCCTGCAAGGCCGCGTCGGCATCCATCGCCCTGTTGTGCGCATCGGTATCTAGAAGCACCGACGTCTCGTTTGTCATGATCTCCTTGAGAATGGCTGCGATGGATTTGCGCTTGGCAAACCATTGCCGCCGGATCTTCGCGAGGAGTCGCGTGGCGTCGGTTTTGTCGAGCATGACTGCACGCGTCGACCAGCGATAGGGAAAGGCAAGCCGGTTGAGATCGTCGAGAATGCCGGGTGTCGTCGCACTCGGAAAACCCGTGATCGTGAGAATACGTAGATGCGCGTTCCCCAGCATTGGCTCCAGCCCGGCGGTCAGCGGCTGATCGGCAAGCAACGCGTCGAGATGCATCGGCACCTCGGGCACACGGACACGCTGAACTTTGGTCGAGATGGTTGCATGCAGGTACGTCAGAGTATCGGCATCATCGAGCCAGATACACTCCGGCATGAACCCCTCAAGAAGTTGCAGCACGCGGTCGGTGCGGTCGACAAAACCCGCCAGCGTCTCGCGGGCATTGGCCCCGTTCTCGCGGTCGCGTCCTTCGTACAAAAACCGTTCCGCGCGTGCTGCCTCTTCGGCCGGCGGCAGATACAGCAACGTCAGGAAATACCGCGACTCGAAATGCGCGCCTTCCTCTTCGAACTGCGCCTTGCGCTCGGCGTCGACCAAAGCCGATGCCGCATCGGGGAATTGGCTGTCGGGATAGGAGAGGGCGGGCACGCGCTGCGCCTCGACGAAGACTGCCCAGCCCGAACCGAGCCGCCGCAGTGCGTTGTTGATCCGGCTGGCGACCGCAACCAGCTCGGCTGGCACCGCGCTGTCGAGATCGGGGCCGCGAAAGCGCGCCGTGCGCTGGAAGGAGCCATCCTTGTTCAGGATCACGCCTTGATCGGCGAGAACCGCCCAAGGCAGGAAATCGGCCAGATGGGAAGATTTGCGGCGATATTCGGCGAGGTTCATCATGCCTCACACTCCGAGATGACCGGGAATGCGCAGATGGCGGCGCACCACGTCGACAAAGAGGGGATCGCGTTTCGCCGCCCAGACGGCGGCTAGATGACCGGCGATCCAGATCAGCAGCCCGACCAGCCAGAGTTGCAGCCCAAGCCCGATGGCGGCGGCAAGCGTGCCATTGAGGATCGCGATGGAGCGCGGCGCGCCAGCCAGCAGGATCGGTTCGATCAACGCCCGGTGGACGGGGATGACGAAACCGGGGATTGCGTCAGGATCATGCATCAGATCACCGCCCCGCCGCCAAAAGAGAAGAACGACAGAAAGAAGCTCGACGCGGCAAAGGCGATGGAAATGCCGAAGACGATCTGGATCAGCTTTCGTGCGCCGCCCGACGTGTCCCCGAAGGCGAGGGTCAGGCCGGTAATGATAATGATCATCACCGCGATGATCTTGGCGACCGGGCCTTCGATGGATTCGAGTATCGCCTGTAGCGGTGCCTCCCAAGGCATCGACGAGCCTGCGGCTCGCGCAGGGGTAGCCAAGCT
>CAYYZH010000194.1:0-8431 GCA_964475765.1 uncultured Limibaculum sp. | reverse complement strand
GGGCAGATGAGCCGGGTCGACAGCAGCCGGATCGCGGCCCGCAAGTCTCAGGACATGGCAGATGCACAGGGTCTCGCGACACCGATGGCCGAGGGCTCGGTGGTTGCCTCGGACGCGTTCTTTCCCTTTGCCGATGGTCTTCTCGCAGCAGCAGAGGCGGGCGCGACGGCTGTGATCCAGCCCGGTGGGTCGCTGCGCGATGATGAGGTGATTGCCGCGGCGGACGAAGCGGGTCTCGCCATGGTCCTGACCGGCATGCGCCACTTCCGGCACTGACGCCGGGTGGGATGGGGCAGGCGCAAAGCTGCGCCAACCCCGCGTTGCATGGCCTTACTTGGCCATCATCGATTTGACGACGCCAACGATCGCCATGACGACCCCGCCGCCGACGCCGCCCGAGGCGAGGCTGCCGATGATCGAGCCAATGTCCATGCCGCCGCCCGCGGCAGCCGCCACGTCGCCCGCGCCCAGCGATGACAGGATGGTCCCGCCGAGACCGCCGCCAACGATGCCGGCAATCGAGTTGCCAATTGTGCCGAGGCTGAGGTTCTTCAGAAGGCCGCCTGCGGCATTGCCGCCAAGCGCACCTGCGACGAGGCTAATGATGAGTTCCATGTCGATTTCCGTTCTCTTTGGTTACACTTCGGGTGGACAAAGCTGATATCGAGACCGGGTGTTCCCCTCGTCCCGGCGGGCGCCGGAACTTTCATTAAATATCATTGCTACATCCAAAATGCTATATAGTGAGTGTGCGTCATACATGCAATAGCCCGACGAATCGGCTTGAATCATCGCAACTGAGTGCGTAACTCCCCCGCTTCTCTTCGGCGATTAGGTGTGGGGCCGGGGTATGCTGCTCGACAATCGGAGGATGGCCAGTGGCGGAGCATGGGCAGGTTGTTCGCATCGGTGGTGAAGCGGTGACTGCGGCGTCGCGCAGAGACCATTTCGTGCGCACGGATCAGGGGTGCTTTGCCGGTCTGCACCTGATCATCGAGGTGGTTGGTGGGACCGGGCTCGACGATGAAGCGCGGGTGGCCCAGGCGCTCGAGGATTGCGTGACCGCGTGCGGGGCGACGCTCTTGCATCTGCATACACACCGGTTCAGCCCACACGGTATCAGCGGGGTGGCTGTCCTGGCCGAGAGCCATATCAGCGTCCACACATGGCCCGAAATCGGCTACGGCGCGTTCGACGTCTTCATGTGTGGCGATGCCGACCCGTGGAAAGCGGTCGATGTGCTGCGCCGGGCGTTCTCGGCCACCGAAATGCAGGTCAAGGAGCTACGCCGCGGTGAAGGGATCGTGCCGGAGAGCTGACGGGCAAAGATTGGAAAATAGTGGGCGGTGTTTCAGAAAAGCCTCTTCTCCCATCGCTACATTAATGGCGACTGAGAACGCCAAACCACAAACCCTCAAGCGGGTTCAGGTCGGAAAGCGTCGAGGGCTCCAGGAAAACTCCGCAGACGTGTGCTGGCACTCACGCTGCACGTCATGACGCTTCGAACCGGTAGGCGTGGAGCTGTCGCCCCTCGCGTTTCAGCCAGGCGCGATGGTCGGCATAGTCGGGCATCAGCGAGGCCAGCACTGCCCAATAACGCTCGGAGTGGTTCATCTCGACCAGATGCGCAGCCTCGTGCGCGGCGACATAATCCAGCACCTCGGGCGGCGCCATCGCCAGTCGCCACGAAAAGCTGAGCGTGCCGCGCGACGAGCAAGACCCCCAGCGCGAGCGAGTGTCCTTGAGGGAAATCCGACCGATCGGCTTGCCCAGCTTGCGCGCATATCCCCGCGCCAAGGGCAGGACCGCGTCACGGGCACGCATCTTCAACCACGCCGCAACCCTCGGGCCGGGCTCGCCGCGCCCCTGCAGCACCAATTCACCATCACCGAGATGCGGCGGGCGTCGCGGGCCGTCCTTGACGACAATCAGCGTGTCGATCCCGTCGATGGGAATGTGCACACCGGGCTCGACCGGGATCTGGCGCGGGCGGCTCTCCAGCGCTTTGCTCAGCCAACCCTTATGGGCCTGCAGAAAACTCAGCATTTCGCGGCGCGGCACATCGGGCGGTGCAGTCAACACGGCTCCGTCACCGGATCCATCGAGACGCAGCGTGAACCGCCGCGCACGCGGATTGGCGACCAGACGCACTCGGCAGGCCGGGTCATCCAGATCGATGACCTCGCGGTCCCGTGATTTGGTGCGGGTCCCGGTCACCCCTTCACGGGGCTGCGCTGTGCGCGGATGAAATCCCGGATCTTCGGCTGGATATGTTGGCGGAACCGCGAGCCGTTGAAGACACCGTAGTGCCCGACCCGGTCCTGCACATAGTGCAACCTCTTGGCTTTCGGGATCTTGGTGCAGAGATCCTGCGCCGCCTTGGTCTGGCCGCGCCCGGTGATGTCGTCCTTCTCGCCCTCGATGGTCATCAGGCCAATATCGCGGATCGCAGCCGGGTCGATCACCTCGCCGCGATGGCGATAGGTGCCGTTCGGGATGTCATGGCGCTGGAAGACGGTCTCGACCGTTTGCAGGTAAAACTCGGCCGTCAGATCCATCACCGCGAGGTATTCGTCGTAGAACGCCCGGTGCGCCGCGGCGGAGTCGCCGTCCCCTTCGACCAGATGCCGGAACTGGTCGAAATGCGCGTCGACATGGCGGTCCATGTTCATCGACATGAAGCCCGAGAGTTGCAAGAACCCGGGGTAGACCCGGCGCATGAAGCCCTGGTTCGGCCAGGGCACCATGACGACCACGTTCTTTTCAAACCAGCTCAACGGACGGCTTTGCGCCAGACGGTTCGGCTCGGTCTGGTTGATGCGGGTGTCGATCGGACTGCCCATAAGCGTGATCGAGGATGGCCGGTGCGGATCCTTCTCCGACGCCATCACGGTCGCAGCGACCAGAACAGGGACACCGGGCTGGCAGACCGCCATGATCGCGGGGCGCTCCCCGTCGACGGCCAGATGCTGACAGAACTCGATGATATAGTCGGTATAATCCTCGAGATTGAACTGTCCCTCGCTCAGCGGCACATTGCGCGCGTCGATCCAGTCCGTGATGTAAACGTCATGCTCAGGCAGCATCGCCTCGACCGTGCCGCGCAACAGTGTTGCAAAATGGCCGGACATCGGCGCAACGATCAGCACCTTGGGATCGTTCTTGGCAGCTGGGATCTCGCCGACACGGCGGAACCTGACGAGATTGCAGAACGGCCTTTCCAGCACGATGTCTTCGATGACATCGACCCGCTCTCCCAGGACCTCGGTCTCATCGATCCCGAATTCCGGCTTGGCATACCGGCGTGTGGCGTTGACGAACATCTCGCACATCGCCGCGGTGGCGCGCGCCGGATAGGTCATCGAAAACGGGTTGAACGGGCTGCTCAGCACTTGTCCGCTTGCCTGCGCCGCGGTCCGCATCGGCCCCATCGCGGCATGGGTCAGTTCATACGCATGATAAAGCACGTTTTTATTTCCTGCTCGATGTCACCCCAGACTGACAGTCTATGTGGTGAGTCTGTGGACCGGCAAGCTTTGTTTTCGCACCTGCACAATTTCAACGTGAGCTTGTGTGAAATACGCAGCTATAACCCTTTGACAAGGCCGCGGAAGGTGTGGCATGCGCGCTGTTTCACCATCGAGACCGTCGAAGGATAGCTTAATGCCCAAACCTGAATGGGGTGTGAAACGGACTTGCCCGACCACTGGGCAGCGATTTTACGATCTAAACAAGGACCCGATCATCAGCCCCTATACCGGCGAAGTGGTCGAATTGGTCCAGCCCAAGGCGTCGGCGCCCAAGCCCGCCACTGCGGCAAAAACGGCCAAGAAAGTGGCCGAGGAAGATGCCGTCGAAGAGGAAGAGCTGGTCGTTGATGACGAGGACGACAGCGACGAGTCGCTTCTCGATGACGATGCCGACGACGATGAGGACGACAGCACGGACAAGGGACCGGCGCTGAGCGACGAGGAAAGCGACGACGAACCCGTCGAATTCCAGGATGATGTCCTGCTCGATTCCGGCGATGACGACGACGACGAGGTGGACGATCTCGGCGATGTCGCCAAGCCGGGCGACGACGAGACCTGACCGGACCCGAACCGGCGCGAGCAAGGCGCGAATTGCGCTTGCTAAACAGCGGTGGCAGACCTAGTTTGCCGCGGCACGCAACTGCAACCGTGGGGCCATAGCTCAGTTGGGAGAGCGCTTGAATGGCATTCAAGAGGTCGGGGGTTCGACTCCCCCTGGCTCCACCAGTTGCCCCTTGATGGCTGACGACCATCTCGCGAGCCGTTGCGTCGCGGGGAGTGGGAATGGCTGAGCGGGCCGTCATCGATCAGAACCATGACACCAGCATGGAAATGCTGCCTTGGACCCTGATCATTGTCCTCGTGCTGGTTGGTCTCTGGGTGCAAAGCCTGACAGTGCTGAACCATGATGTGGGGTGGGTGCTCTACTCCTCGGGTCGTCTGCTCAATGGCGGCACATTCGGCAAGGACGTGATCGACCCCAATCCACCGCTGATCTGGTGGATATCGGCGTTGCCGCTTTCGATCTCGCGGGCGTATTCCGCCGATCCGATCCTAGTGTACCGGCTGTTCATGGCCACTGCTGCGCTTTTCTCCATGGGAGCGGCGAACGGGTTGCTGCGGCCCTATTTCGGGCCCGGCGTGCGGGCGATCATCGTGACGCTGATCGCGTTTTACTTTTTTCTCGGTGTGCACCGGGACTTTGGACAGCGCGAGCACCTGACGGTCATTCTTGCATTGCCCTATCTCGTCCTGGCGGCGTGGCGTCTGGACGGGCGCGAGGTCAATCCGGTGATCGGCGTGCTTGCCGGAATGGCAGCGGCTGCCGGATTTTCCTTCAAGCTGCCGCTTGGGGCTGTGCCGCTCATCATCGAAGTTGCTCTGATTGTCCGGCGTCGCAGTTTCAGTTCGGTCTATCGTCCCGAAGCTCTGGCAGCGATTGCGATGGTCGTGGTTTACTTCGCCGCCATCATATATTTCGCCAAGCCCTACTGGGGCGATTTCGCACCGGCCATCGCGCGAACATATTGGGGCTTTTCCTATCCGGTCGAAGCGGTGGTGGCGCACTACAAGTGGACCCTCGCCGCCGTGGTGCTCGCGGTGGGCCTCTGCGCGTGGTCAAGATGGCCTGCGATACCGACCGTTTTTGCCTTTGCTGCCGTCGGCTTTGCTGTCTCGGGGGTCGTACAGAGCAAGGGCTACAGCTATCACTTCTATCCTGTCTCCTTCTGCATCGCGTTGGCATTTGCGACATTGCTGATGGCAGACCGTTGGCAACGGGTGGTTGCGGCGGTCGGGCTTGTGCTGTTTGCCGGGGCCGGTGTCGTCCAGACCTATTGGCAGTTTCACTACCGCACATTCGACGGAAGGTATGGCCGCAATGTTGTGACCATGGCGAACTTCGTGGCCGATATCGTGCCGCGGGACGGCATGTTCATGGCACTCTCAACGCACCCCTATCCAGGCTTTCCCACGACTTTCTATGCCGAGCGGCACTGGGCGCCCGTGACCAACAGCCGGATCTTCCTGCCCTCGATCGTGCGGATGCGCGAGGCCGGCACCCCGGAGAGCGACGAAACCCTGCAATTCGCTGTGGCGCGCGAGCAGGGCATGGCGCTGAGGGATCTGTCGCGGGCACCGGCGCTGGTGTTGATCGATATCCGCCCCGTGCGGCACGCGATCGATCATAGCGAATTCGACATTCTCTCGTTTTATCTCGAGGATCAGGCGTTCGCCAATCTGTGGGAAACGTATACAGAGCATCCCGACCCGCCGGAGGGCTTTCGGGCCTTTGTCCGGAGCGGGTCCTAGCGGGCATGGCGTCGCCGGTGTCCGCTCCGGATCTCTCACCGGACAAAGATGTGTCCCGCGCCGTTGATCTGGCGGATGTGGCGGTCATCATTCCCTGCTATCGCTCGGGAGCATCCATCGGGGGGGTGGTGGCGGCCATCCCTGAAGATGTCGGTGCAATCATCTGTGTGAATGACGCGAGCCCTGACGATCTTGGAGAGGTCTTGGAGGGGATTGCGGCCTCCGACCGCCGCGTGCGTGTTGTCACCCATGCCGAGAATGGCGGTGTCGGAGCGGCCACAATCACCGGCTATCGCGCTGCGCTGGAGACGTCTGCACGGGTGCTCGTCAAGATCGACAGCGACGGGCAGATGAACCCGATCTTCATTCCCAATCTCGTGGCCCCGATCCTTGCGGGCGAGGCCGACTATGCAAAGGGCAATCGCTTCTTCGATGTCGATAGCGTGCGGGCCATGCCGACCATTCGGCTTCTGGGCAATGCGGGGCTGTCGTTCCTGACCAAACTCTCAAGCGGGTACTGGAACCTCTTTGATCCGACCAACGGGTACACCGCACTGCACGCGGATGTCGCGCGTGCGCTTCCTCTGGACAAGATCCATCCGCGATATTTCTTCGAGTCCGACATTCTGTTCCGGCTGAACACCTTGCGTGCACGCATCGCCGAGTTGCCGATGGAAACGGTTTATGGCGACGAGACCAGTCATCTCAGCGAGATGAACGCGGCTGTCACCTTCCCGCTCCTGCATGTGCGCAACACCTACAAGCGGATCATCTATAACTACTTCTTGCGTGGGTTCAGTTCGGCCTCGCTCAGTCTGGCCACCGGGTTGGTATTCTGTCTCTTTGGTCTGCTCTATGGCCTTGTCGCGTGGGCCGAAAGCTCAGCGACCGGGGTCCCGGCGACCACGGGTACGGTGATGCTGAGCGTGGTGCCGCTGCTGGTCGGGTTTCAGTTGCTGCTGAGTTTCCTGCAATACGATGTGGCGATGACGCCTGACCGGCCGATCCACGCCAATCTTGCACCATTGAGGATGCTACAGTCAGGTCGTTCGGAGCAAGATCGCGCCAGCGGGGGTTGAAAGTCGACGGCCCAGAACCAGAGGCCCCAACTACAAATGCCACCGTCCTCCCACCCCTATTATGTTCAAGAGTAGGGTTTACAAGGGCCTAACGCGTGGCCGCAGGTCTGCGCGAAAATTTGGAGCATTTGAATCAAATCGAGCATTGCGGTTACGCGAGGAAGAGGCCCGTTCACCCGCACTCAACTCCGCGTGCCGCGAACGAGCAAACCTGCAATCAAGTCAAGTACGAGAGCGGCTCCCGCCATCAGGATCAGGAGAAGCGGGCGCGCCAGCACGGCAAACCCGGCGGCGCTGCCTGCGGTCTCACCGACCAGCATCAAAACGCCCGTGGCTCCGGCCTCCGACACGCCGAGCCCACCGATCGAGACCGCCAGCGCGCCGACCACGTTCAGCGCGGCCAGCAGAAGGCAGGTCTCGGCAAAAGATAGCGGCCGTCCAACCGCCGCGAACGCGGCATAGACCGAACCCCCAACGCAGATCCATGCCAGCAGGATCAGGCCGGAGCGGGCAATCGTCGCGCTGAGATCCGGGGCAGGAGCATTGGTGCAAGCCCGCAGGAACTGTCCGACCCGTGTCTCCCCCCAAAGATGTGCCCCGGCCCGAAAGGCGGCGCTCGCGATGCGTTCGGTTGCCAGAACCGCACCGATGCCGAGGACGATCACTGCACCGCCCAAGAGAGGCGAGACGCCGAACATCACCAGACCGGCGGCCCCGATCACAGCCACGACGACAAGATCGCGCATCCGCGTCAGCGCCAGCATCCGGACCGCCTCGGGCATGCTCACACCGGCATAGCGCTTGGCGAGCAGCGGAAATGCCAGATCGCCCGCCCCGGACGGCGCAAGGATGAAGACAAACTGATGGCGCACGGTCAGTCGCAGCCAGGCCGCCGCCGGAGCCGTCAGCCCCTGGGGCGCGATCGCCCGCATCGCAAAGGCACGGCAGATAAGGCACCCACCATAGGCGAGCAGCGCCAGCGCGGCCCAGACCGGATCGATCCGGACGAGATCCGCGAGCGTGATGTCGGCGAACCAGATCAGCAGGCCCAGCATGGCAACGCCAACGAGCGCGCCCGCCACCGTGCGGCGGCGATCAGTCCGCATGATCAGATCCAGCTTTCACAGATGTCCCCTGCTTGCGCTGATCCGCTTTACCCCGGAGGTGGCGCCAAAAAAAGAGGCCCCGGACGAGCCGGGGCCGAGGGATGGACGCAGGCCAGCGTCCGGGCAGAAAACTCGTATGGCGCAGTGCGGCGCCAGAAGACAGGCCGTCAGACCTCCCGCATTTCGGCGCGGATCTGTTGGCGCAGCACGTCGATGGGCAGCGGTTTGCCGTCGCGTTTGAAGTGCCAGTAGGTCCAGCCGTTGCAGGATGGCGCGCCTTCCAGTTCGGCGCCGACCTTGTGGATGGAGCCGGTGGTATCGGCGGAGACCAGTGTGCCGTCGGCGCGCACCTTGGCCGAATGGCGCCCGTTGACCGAGGTCAGCACATCGCCAGGCTGCAGCA
>CAYYZH010000193.1:0-8437 GCA_964475765.1 uncultured Limibaculum sp. | reverse complement strand
CCCTTGCGTCGTGTCGATCATACAGCTTGATGTCTTTGTTCCCTGCGACCGACACCAAGACGCCCTTTGCAAGCCTGCTCATGTCTGCAAACCCCTGTCCCTTTCCACCCCCTCTCTGATCGAGGTAAGCATGAACTGCATCTTCTAGTGTGATTGCCTTTGCCATGATGGAAGCAACCAAGCTAGTTGTGTCTACCGGCTGTACCTTTGGTGACGACCAAATCTGATCGAGCTTGAGTGATAGCCTCTCAGCTACAATGCGTGCTGCGTCTTTACTACGTCCGAGATTGACCCTGACAACGGCAGTCCCAAAGTCAGCTTGTACGGCGCTTGGTACTCTTCGATTAAAGATGAATGACCCATTCCCGAGGATCGTGTGTGGCACTTTGTGTGGCATTGCAGCCGCCTTTCCAAAAGGTTTTCCTTTCAGATCAACAACTTGATTGTGAGGAGTGGCGCACCGGGGAGGATTCGAACCCCCGACCCCCAGATTCGTAGTCTGGTGCTCTATCCAGCTGAGCTACCGGTGCCCGGCCTGTGCCATAGCAGGCGTCAGGAGCGTGTAACTAGCCGTGGCGGTTGGGGAATGCAAGGGCAATTGCACCCCCGATCTCGCCTTGCCGTGGCGCGGTCGTTCAGGCCGCGGCCATCGCGGCGGCTGGGGGCAGAGACAACTTGAACTTCGTCCCGGCCGTGGTTGAATTGACTAGGGTTAGTGCACCGCCATTGGCCTCGACCAATTCTAGCGCGATGGCGAGGCCCAGCCCGGTGCCCTCTCGACTTGTACTGCCCTGAAAGGGTTTGAAGAGGTTCTCCATCGCCTTGGCGGGGATGCCCGGTCCATCGTCGGTCACGAATATGCTGACCGTGCCGGTGGTTTCTTCGGCAGAGAGCTCGACATGGCCTGGTGTGCCCGTCGCCATGATCGCGCCGGCGGCATTGTTCGCGAGATTGTGCAAGACGCGGTAGAGTTGCTCGGGATCGGCGGCGACGTGCAGATCAATTGGAATGTTGATCTCGTAGCTGACCATTCGGTCTTCGGTCTGCAGGCTAAGCGCGTCGACAACCTCTTCGACCAGGCCATATAGGGCAACGACGCGCGTCTCGGGCGGAGCCTCCTCGGCTTTGCCGTAGGTGAGCGTGGACTGGCAGAGGCGGATTGCCCGGCCAAGCGATTGCACAAGTTTTGGTGCGGTCCGCACCGCTACAGGGTCCTCGGACATCTCCAGCCGGTCCGCCATGAGCTGTGTCGTGGCGAGAATGTTACGCAGATCGTGGCTGATCTTTGCGACGGCCTCACCGAGGGAGGCCAGACGCGCCCGTGATCTGAGGGCGGCATGGACATCGCGCTGCATCTCCGCCACTGCGGTCTCGGCGTCGGCGATCTCGTCCAGACGGCTACGCGGGGTGATGATGCGGCTGGAGTCGTCGGGCTTTTGCGAGAAGTTTTTGACGTTCCAAATCACTTTCGAGATCGGCCGCACGACAAACCGGCGCACCGAGATGAAGACAACAACCGCCGTGATCAGCGAGATGATCAGGCTTAGTCTCAGGATGCGCAGTCCGTAGTCGATCATCGCCGCGCGCAGGGGGGCGCTGTCGAGCGTGATCTCGAGCTCCTTGCCCATCTCTGCAGGTGCAGGGGCGATGACCCGGATCACTTCTGAATCGGATCCTGATACGAGACGTTTCAACGCGTCGAAGATCAGGGGCAGGATCATCGGGTCGCGCAGATCGTAGCTTTCGGCCACGGGCGCAAGTTTGCGGCTGGTCAGGACCAGTTCCCGCGCGCCTTCACGTCGGACGACGACATTCAGGACCTCGGCCTTGCGGATCAGTTCAGCCTCAAGCACGGGGCTGATTACCCGGTCCGGCGAGGCCAGCACGGTTAATGCCGCGATTTCCGCACGCTGTACCCGTTCGGTCAGATAGTCATGACGGAACCGTGCCACCGACGGCACAAAAACCGCAATCTCGATCAGCATGACGATGAAAATCGTCACGATCAGGAGGCGCCCGGAAAGACTGCGTAGCAGAGACATGCGCAGAGGCTTACATCACTACGAGCCTGGGCCGCAACGGACGGACATCATCCGAGGCGCGCAAGCAGCCGAACGATCCATTTGACCCGATCGCTTTCAAAGAGACGCGGGATGTAATAAGTGCCGGCGGTCCGTTTAGAGACTTCGCCAAGGGTCGGATAGGCAGCAACGTGACCCGCCATGTCGCCGATTTTCATCCCCTTGCTGACTGCCAGCGCCCAGGGTTGAATTAACTCACCAGCCTGCGGCCCGACAATCGAGCAGCCAAGGATCTTGCCACGTTTGCCGATCACTGCCTTTGCCTTACCGTAGGTCTTAAGTTCGGCGCGGGCGCGGTCATTTTCGGCGAACTCGAACCGGGCGACATCGATATTTTCGCCGTGCTCCTCGCGGGCGGTAGCCTCGCCGAGCCCGACATTGGCCAGTTCCGGATCGGTATAAGTGACCCAAGGGATCAGGTCAGTACGGTTCTTGACCGGCAGACGAAAGAGCGCGTTGCGGATCACAAGACCCGCCTGATAGCCCGCGACATGCGTGAACTGGAGCCCCCCTGCGACATCTCCGATGGCGTAGATTTTCCGGTTGGAGACCGATCGCAACCCCTTGTCGACGGTAACGCCGCGCCGGTCGAACTCCACGCCAGCTTTGTCAAGATTGAGCTTGTCGACGTTTGCTACCCGCCCGGCAGCGACCAGAAGATGTGTGCCGTGGATCTCTTCGCCGTCCTCGAGCGTGATGACGGGTTTGCCGTCCTCGCCCCGGGTTCTGGCGATCTTGGCCCCTTCTCGGATCTCGATGCCCTCGGCACGCAGCTTGTCGAGTAAGATTGCCGTCATCTCTGGGTCGTCCTTGCCAAGCGCCTTGAACGCTTCGAATACAACAACTTCGGAGCCTAGCCGGCGGTGCGCTTGCGCCATCTCTAGTCCAATCGGACCGCCACCGATGATCAGCAGCCGGTCCGGGCGCTCGCGGTTCTTCCACAAGGTTTCGTTCGTCAGGTGTGGCGTGTCTGCCAGCCCTTCGATTGGGGGTAGAACCGGCGATGAGCCGGTCGAGATCACGAACCGCCGGGGCCGGATTGTTTTGCCCGCTGCGTGCACTTCATCGGGCCCGGTGAACGTGGCCCAGTCCTGAAGGACGGTAACGCCAAGGCCCTCGAACCGCTCGACGCTGTCATGTGGCTCGATCCCCTTGATGACGTTGTGGACGTGGTTCATAGCGACGCCATAGTCGATCTCCGGCTCGTTCGCCGTAACACCGAACCGCGCGGATGTCCGGTGTGCCTGCGCGGCCTTTCCCGCTGCGATCAGGGCTTTGGATGGCACGCAGCCATAGTTCAGGCAGTCGCCGCCCATCTTGTGGCCTTCGATCAGGACCACACTGGCGCCCATCTGGACGGCACCTGCAGCGACAGACAATCCGCCTGACCCTGCGCCGATCACACAGAGGTCGGGGGTCAATACTTCGCTCATTCGGTATCGCCTTTGGGGCCATAACCCAGTTTCTTCATGACAAGTGGCAGGGCGGCCAGAGCTGCCAGTCCCAGCAGTGGGCCCAGCACATGCGGCTCGAAGATGACACCCAGATCTGGTTGCTCGCCGCGATCAAGCTGCTCGCCAAGTCCCGCGCCGATGGAAATGAAGACTACGGTGCCGGGAATGATTCCGACCAACGTCGTCCAAATGAACGTGAACGTCCGAGCCCCGAGAAAGGCTGGCGCCAAGTTTGCCACAAAGAACGGGACCACAGGAACCAGCCGCATGATCAGTAGAAAGCTGATCTCGCCGTTTTGGAATCCGACTTCGAGTTTGGTGATCCAGCTTCCTGCCTTCTCGCGAAGGATATCGCCGAGGGCGGTCTTGGCTGCTAGGAAGATCAGGGACGCCCCAATGGTTGCAGAGACGATCACCAGCACGGAACCTCCGACCACACCGAAGAGCAGCCCGCCAACCAGCGTCAACCAGATCGCGCCCGGCATCGAAAACGCAACCGCAAAAATGTAGACTCCCATGAATGCCGCAATCGCCAGCACCTGATGGGTGTCGCGCCAAGCGAGCAAGCCGCGATAGTTCTCGGAGAGCGCTTGAAAACTGAGATAGTCGCGAGCGAAGAACAGGCCGGCCAATGCCCCCACCACGATCAGGGCAATCGGGCCAAATCTGGCAAGACTGCTGCCCTTCGATGGGGTAATCTCTGGCACATCGACCATCCTGTCGCTGGGCATGTGGTATCCTCCGCAAAACGCAAAGAGAGCATAGGCGCTCTGCAGGGCCATATTGGGGCGGGGTATCGATGTTCGCCAGTGTTCTCACGCCAGCTTGATGGCAGGTGTCCGCATTGAAACATTCGCCTGACAGGTGCCGGGTGCGTTGACAGGGGCCCGAACGCGGGGTATCTCCGCCGTTCGGTATGTGACCGCCCCGCCCGGACAGCCGGAGACGGGACGAAATAGAGGCCGCGCCAAGGGTGCGGAATTGCACCATGAAACGCACATTTCAACCCTCGAACAGGGTTCGCAAGGCCCGCCACGGGTTCCGCTCGCGCATGGCGACCAAGAACGGGCGCAAGATTCTGAACCGCCGCCGCGTCAAGGGTCGCAAGCGGCTTTCCGCCTAGGCAGCGCCGCGGGCGATGGCAAAGCCGCCGCCGACACTGAGGAAACGCAGGGACTTTCTGGCCTGCGCCAGGGCGCGCCGTTGGGCTGCGGCCGGTTTTGTGTTGCAAGCACGAAAGCGGTCCGTGAATGACCACGAAGGACCCCGTGTGGGTTATACCTGCTCGAAGAAGGTGGGCGGTGCAGTGCAGCGCAATCGGGCCAAGCGGCGCCTCAGGGCATTGGCCGCGGAAGGCCTGCCGGGCCGGGCGCGTGATGGCTGGGATTACGTTCTGATCGGTCGGGCCGAAACCACGGCAGCTAGACCGTTTCCAAAGTTGCGCGATGACCTCGAGTTTGCTTTGGCCAAGGTCCATGCGCCGCGAAAGCCAAAATCGTGAGCCCCTTGGCGCGTTTGATCGCTCTGCCAGTCCATGCTTATCGCCTTATTGGCAGTCCCTGGGTCGGGCGCAATTGCCGGTTTCAGCCGACCTGTTCGGAATACGCCCTGATCGCACTGGAGCGCCATGGAGCGGTCCGGGGCACCATCCTCGCGGCTCGGCGGGTAGGGCGGTGTCGTCCTGGTGGTGGAGACGGCTACGACCCGGTTCCGGACCGTTCAAGATAACGCGGCAATGGCCCGTTTCAGATTGGATCGCGCCCGGGCATCGTGGCTTTTGTGGAATGTTTCGGTGATGTAGATCCGGTCGCGCGACAAGAAATCACCGAGGATCGAGCGCCTACCCTCACGGAATTGCACGTCGGGGACGGTCGCGTACTCCTGCCTGACGCCTGCATCATAAACGTCGAACACGTCGGGATCGGCACCGAGGATCGCCATATCCATGTCCAGAAACAAAGCGCAATCGGCAGCGGCCTCGATGGTAAGGTCAGTTTGAACGGTGTGGGTTTGAGTCGCCAAGATCAACATCTCTGAAAGATCCAAGACTGACGCATCTGCCCTGTCCGTCATTTCGGCGCGCATCAACGCGGCGCTGTCTTTCTCGTTGGTCTTTGAAAATGGTTGATAGACTGCATCATGGTACCAGATCGCGACCTCGACGGCATCCGGGGCGCGGAAGTGGCTTTGCAGACGCACGAAATCAGACAGGAGCGCTTCGATATGTGACCAGCCGTGGTAGCTGCGGTGACTTTCGCCATATGCCTCGCGCAGGCTGGCTGCCAATCCAGGAAAGCTATTCTCGAACCAAAGCAAATCTATACCCCGCGCTTGAGACCTGTGACGTTCCAGACTACCACTCGCGTCATGCTTGATGCCACTGACGAAACGCTGCTCGACCGGCTCTTTACCCGCGCGCCGAACAGTCTTGAATTTCGCAAACTGCGCAAGCGGATCGTGCGCGACACACGCGAAGGGATCGAGCGGTACGGGATGGTGCGTGAAGGCGATCGCTGGCTCGTGTGTCTTTCCGGTGGGAAAGACAGCTACACGCTGCTTTCTGTCCTCATTGAGCTGCGTTGGCGCGGTCTGTTGCCGGTGGACTTGCTGGCCTGCAATCTCGATCAGGGCCAGCCCGGTTTTCCTAGTACCGTCTTGCCGGAGTTTCTTGAAGATCTCGGTATCCCGCACCGCGTAGAGTACCGAGATACATATTCCATCGTTACGGACAAGGTGCCGGAGACCAAGACGTACTGCGCGCTTTGCAGCCGCCTGCGACGGGGCCATCTTTATCGCGTTGCGCGCGAAGAAGGGTGCGCTGCGGTTGTGCTTGGCCATCACCGTGACGATATCCTCGAGACCTTCATGCTGAACCTTTTTCATGGAGGCAGGCTGGCAGCGATGCCGCCCAAGCTGGTGAATGAGGAGGGAGATCTCGTGGTGTTGCGCCCGCTGGCACATGTAACGGAAGCCGATTGTGAGAAGTTCGCCCGGGCGATGCAGTTTCCGATCATCCCCTGCGATCTCTGTGGCAGTCAGGACGGTCTGCAACGCGCGCAGGTCAAGGCGATGCTGAATACATGGGAGCAAAACAGCCCCGGCCGGCGTTCCGTCATGTTCAAGGCGCTGACCAATGTCCGGCCCAGCCATCTGGCTGACCCCGATTTGTTTGATTTTCCGGGCCTTGTAGGAAGTTCGGCCGACGATCGCTTGGAAAAACCTTGACCTGACACCGCCCGGACGGTTCAACCGCCCGGGGCGGATTCCCCGAAAGCTTTGGGAGCGGCTGCATGGGCGGCGGAGACGAAACCAAGAACCTTATTCTGGCGGCCGTGTTGTCGATGCTGGTCGTCTTCGGCTGGTTCGCGCTTTTTCCGCCGGCACCTCCGCCAGAGGATGTGCCTAACCCTGAAGCGCAAAGTGCTGATGGTTCGGTACCCGTGCCCGGTGCCGAGGTCGTGCAACGCGCTCCTGCCGTTGCGCAAACCCGGGAAGGTGCCATTGGCGAGAGCGACCGGATCGAGATTACCTCTCCTTCGATCTACGGCACATTGCGCCTGGAGGGTGCGCGGATCGACGATCTTCACCTTGGCGACTATCGCGAGACACTTGATCCTGGCGCCGATACGGTGATTCTGTTGAATCCCGAAGGTGGTCCGGATCCCTATTACATCGATTATGGCTGGGTGCGGACCGAGGGCTCGGACCCAGGTCCCTTGCCAAAGGAAGACACGCTCTGGCAGGTCGAGAGCGGTGACAAGCTGACGCCGGAGACTCCGGTGACGCTGGTTTGGGACAACGGGCAAGGATTGGTGTTCCGCCGCCAGATTGAGCTCGATGACAAGTACCTCTTCACTGTCACGCAAAGCGTGGAAAACAAGACAGGGGAGGCCGTGTCCATCGCTCCGTTCGGCAAGATCGTGCGCCTTGGCGGCGAGGCGTCCACCAGCCTATGGATATTGCACGAAGGCGCGGTCGCGCAGGCCGATGACGAACTGAAAGAGATCTCCTACGGCGATCTTCAGGATTTGCCGCCGAACCCCAGTCAGACTGGCCTGATCGAACCGTTCCGGGTCGAGCAAAACGGCTGGATGGGCTTCACCGACAAATACTGGATGACGACGATGATCCCCGAGGCCGGTGTCGGCTTTGATGGGTTCTATCAGACCTTCGTGCGGGGACCAGTGCCTGAATACCAGGGCCTGATGCGTATGAATGTGGTTTCGGTCGCTGCGGGCAGCAGTTCCGAGGTCACAACGCGGCTCTTTGCGGGTGCCAAGGAATTCTACACGCTGCGCGACTATGAGGAACAGTACGCGACCAAGGACTTCGTGAACGCCATCGACTGGGGGTGGTTCTACTTCCTGACAAAGCCGATCTTCCAACTCCTCGCTTGGATCAATTCGATCATCGGCAATATGGGCTGGTCGATCATCGTTCTGACGCTGATCATCAAGGCGATCCTCTTCCCGCTGGCGTGGAAGTCCTATGTCTCGATGTCGAAGATGAAAATGCTTCAGCCCGAGATGGAGAAGCTGAAGGAGCGCTGTGGCGACGACCGTCAGAAGATGCAGCAGGAGATGATGGCGCTCTACAAGAAGGAAAAAGTCAACCCGGCGTCGGGCTGCCTGCCGATCCTCTTGCAGATCCCGATTTTCTTCTCGCTCTACAAGGTGCTGTTCGTCACCATCGAGATGCGTCACGCGCCGTTCATCGGCTGGATCACCGATCTTTCGGCGCCCGATCCGACTTCGTTCTTGAATCTCTTCGGGCTGCTGCCCTGGGGCGTGCCGGATCCGACTTCGATCTTCGCGATCTTCTCGATCGGTGTTTATCCTATCCTGATGGGGATCACGATGTGGTTGTTTTTTTTTATGATACGGGGACCAACGTTATCTACAC
>CAYYZH010000192.1:0-8482 GCA_964475765.1 uncultured Limibaculum sp. | reverse complement strand
CCTGAGAGTGGGATCAGTCGCACTTCCCGTGTCTGGCCCGGTTCAAATCGCACGGCGGTCCCGGCAGGGATGTCGAGCCTCATCCCGCGGGCGGCATTGCGATCGAAGCTCAGGCCCTTGTTCGTCTCGGCAAAGTGATAGTGGCTACCGACCTGCACGGGCCGGTCGCCGGTGTTCGAGATCTCCAGCACCGTGACTTCGCGGCCTGTGTTCAGCTCGATCTCACCGTCAGCGCAGAGGATTTCTCCGGGGATCATGTCAGTCTCCTCAGCGGATCGGTTCGTGGACGGTGACCAGCTTGGTCCCGTCGGGAAAGGTCGCTTCGACCTGCACATCGTGGATCATCTCGGCGATTCCTTCCATGCATTGATCGCGGGTGATGACATGGGCGCCGGCCTCCATCAGATCAGCAACCGAGCGTCCGTCGCGCGCGCCCTCGACGACGAAATCGGTAATCAGCGCAATGGCTTCGGGGTGGTTCAGCTTCACCCCGCGTTCCAGCCGACCCCTTGCGACCATGGCGGCCAGCGAGATCAACAGCTTGTCTTTTTCACGCGGTGTCAGTTGCATCACATCTTCCAGGTTCTGGGCAGGGCGGTGCCGTGCAGGTGTTCGAGTGCAGGGATCAGGGCTTTACGCAGCGCCATCCCGTCCGGCGCTGTCAGGCGGGCTGCCAGCACCCCGTCGTGGACAAGACTCGCTCCGCCGTTGCTTCCAAGCAGTGTGCGCAACGTGTCGATCTGCCGGTCGGCGTCAGGCGCGACATAGACCATTGCGGCAAATGCCAGATGCCCGCCGAGCGTGGCAATAGACTCCGTTTCAACAGCGGCATTCCCGGCAATGCGCAGCCCGTCAGCATAGATCAACTTGTCCGCTTTTCGGATCCGCCAGGTGTCTGAGAGGCGCAAGTCGCGCACTTCTTCGCCCATGGCGGCACGACCGAGCACCACCGGTTCAACGGCCAGGAGCGTGGCCCCCTCATCCAGATCGATCTCGAGGCGTCGGGTCAGGGCTGCACCATCGAAGACGATCGTCTCCTGTGGGAGCCAGCGCAGAACCGCGTTGTTCTCGGCACGAAGCCGTGTCGTGACATTGCCGGTTTGCCCCGGCAGCGCCCGATAAGCGCGCTCGGCGGTCTGCGTGGTCAGGATAAGTGTGGTGTCTCGCCCGGCACGGATCTCGTTATCGAACCGATCCCCGCCTGTTATCCCACCAGCGGTGTTCAGCAGAACCGCCGTCAGGCCAGGATCGAACGTGCGGGGCAGGAGCGCTTTGGATGAGCCACTCTGATAAAGTCGATCCAGTACGGTTCTGTGCCCGCTTGCCCGGCAGATCAGTCGGATGTTTCCCGCCGCGCGCGGCAGCCGGTCTGTCGTTATAGGATCTGTGCTGGTCACTGCCCCTGTGGCCAAAGCCGTGTCTCACTGATGCTGATCTCAGCCTTAAGCCAGCATGTGAATGGCAGCTTCCGCAACAAAAATTGCCGCTCCCTCGGGATGTTTCGCTCAATTGCCCAAAATTTGCACATCCCCAAGCGACCTATGGTCAAAGTTCGGGCGTCAAAACGGAAGGATTCGGCGGACTTAGATCGCGGCACCCTCGCGCAAGAGTTATCCATACTAAAATAATCAGCTATTGACGAAGTATTTTTGTCAGGTAAACAGGCGGCAGATGAAATCAGGAGATCCAACATGCACAGATTGCTGAGCTGGGCCGCCCTCGCGACCTGTTTGATGACCCCGAGCCTTGCTGATGAAGTGAATGTTTATTCTTATCGTCAGCCCGAGCTGATCAAGCCGTTGACCGATGCCTTCACCGACAAGACCGGTATCACGGTCAACACTGTGTTTCTCAAGAAAGGGCTGATTGAGCGCCTGAAGGCAGAGGGCGCTCGCTCGCCCGCGGATCTCATCTTCACGGTCGATATCTCGCGCCTCTCCGGTGTGGTCGGCGAGGGTTTGACCCAATCGGTTGAGTCTGATGTTTTGACCGCAAATGTCCCCACCGCGATGCGTGATCCAAACGGCCACTGGTTTGGTCTGACCGCGCGTGCGCGGGTTATCTATGCCTCGAAGGATCGGGTCAAAGACGGCGAAGTCACGACCTATGAGGACCTTGCCGATCCCAAATGGAAGGGACGGATCTGTATCCGTTCCGGCCTCAACGCCTATAACCTTGCGCTGACTTCGGCCGTGATCGCACACTACGATGCAGCAACAGCCAAGGATTGGCTCGGGGGGGTCAAGAGCAATCTCGCGCGCAAGCCGCAGGGCAATGATCGGGCGCAAGTCAAGGCGATCTGGGCCGGTGAGTGCGATATCTCGATCGGCAACACCTATTATATGGCGGCCATGGTGAAAGATGAGGAGCAGAAACCTTGGGCGGACAGCGTGCGGATCGTCTTCCCGGAATTTGCGAACGGCGGTACGCATATGAACATCTCCGGCATGGCGATGACCAAATCGGCGCCGAACCGTGAGAATGCGCTGAAGCTGATGGAGTTTCTGGCGAGCGAAGATGGTCAGAAGATCTATGCGGAGATCAACGCAGAGTATCCAGTGCTGGACAGTGTGAAGGCATCGGATCTGGTCGAAAGCTGGGGTGAATTCAAGCGTGATGACATGCCGCTGACAGACATTGCCGCAAACCGGGTCGAAGCGGTCAAGATCGTAGAAGAGATCAGCTTCGATCAGTAGGCAGCGCCAACGACGTGGGTCGGCATCGGAATTTCCTTTGTCGGCCCTAGGTATATTCCAACGAAGCTTGATGCGTTTGGCACGTCGGTGGCAGGCGCGAAGTTCGGCGTTAATCCGTTCGGAGTGACTAGGACCTTTACTGAAGCCTAACTTCGATATCGCGGTGCAATGCCTCCAGAGGAGTCGAATGGTCTTCTGCCATTATCCGGTTCATGCGCCACTCTCGATAGGCCCGGGTCCTCGCGGCTTCTTGCCGGACGATCTTGATGTTCTGGTGACGAGGATCGCGGCAGATTGTTTCGATTAGACGTTCGACCACATCACGAGGGCCCTCCAGCACCTGCGCGAATTTGCCATCCATGTAAGCAAGTGCTCCGGTGATGTTAAACTTGCCGTTTTTCTTCGAGGCCTCGTTCCTAAGGGCCGCTAGGACCTCTTCATTGAAGCTCTCAACGGCTTGGCTTGTGTAGATTGTGCGCCAGATTTGCCTGTCGGGATCGCGCGATCCCATTTCGGTGTCCTTTGAGCAGTCTTGCTTGCTTGCTAATTTTTCAGGGCTCTGTGGCAGGCGGATCGTGAAGGTCGACCCTTCGCCAAGTTTGCTGGAAACTCTTAGATCGCCGTCATGCTGCTGCAAGACCGCCTTTACCATGTTCAAGCCAACGCCGGTTCCGATAATGCCCGCAGATGTGGACGCACGGAAAAACCTCTCTCCGATCCGGGCGAGTTGGTCATCTGGGATTCCAACACCATTGTCCGTCACAGCCAACTTTGCGTCAGCCCCATCAGACCAGCCCTGAACCTGAACCTTTGCGGGAGATCCGCCATACTTCACCGCATTTGAAAGCAGATTGTCGATCACGCTTGTAATCAACCTTTCATCCGCAAAGACTTTTTTGGGAAGACTCGCGACATCCGTGGATACTTCTATGTTGGGCGAAATGGATCGACGTTCGTCAACCAGCCTTTCTACAAGCGCAGCCAGATCCATCTCCTTGAGCTCAATTGAAAACCCGTCACCATCGAGTCGCGCCGCCGAGAGCGTACTTTCCATCAGGCGCAGCAAGCGGGTGACAGCACCGGTGATTACGTTCAGCTTCTCGACGATGGCGCCGTCTTCCATTCGTGATCTGCGCCTAAGAAGGGCGCCCGCCGCTCCATCGATAATCGCCAAAGGCGTTCGAAATTCGTGGCTGACCATAGATACGAATTGGCTTTGTTGTGCGGTAAGCTCGCGCTCGCGGAGCAACGCTTGCTCCACATCTGCTGCAGCGCCGATGAATTTGTTTGTAAGAGTTGAGATCTCTGCAGGCGTATCCGAGCCTGGAGCATCGATTTCCAAACCTCTTCGCGCGAGATCGTTTACAAGTTTGCGAACCGGTGCCGCGACTGATGCCGCAGCCAACACGATTGCCCCTGCGGTAAGCGCTATCAGCGTAGCAAACACTCCAACCAGTGCCTTCTGGACCGGATTGTCCCAGAAACCGGCTCCAGGCATTGTCTTGCGCAACCTAACGGCAATGCCCTGGCTTTGATCGACTGGCCAGAGGACTTCTCCTCGCCAAAGAGAACCTTCCAGCCAAATTTCAAATCGGGGTTCGGGCAAGTCGATGAGAACTATTTCTGCGGTAAAATCACCTTCGACTTCGGAGAAGAGGGAAGCAAGTGAGATGTCCGCGACAAGCGCACCCTCCACATAGCTTCCCAATACGACCGGAGCCGCCAAAACCAATCGGTCGCTGTCTAGCAAGCTTTGCATTTCGCCTTCGGTGACCCGCTCAAATGCATCGCCCCAACCGAAAGGAGCGGCCCATTCGGTTTCCCGGTCAGCGACGATAAGACGAGCCCGATAATCCAGGAGCGCGACACGTTTGGTTGTGGTGTCTGCGAACGATATTGACTTGAGATAGGGCCTGACGACCCTCTGCACGTCTTTTTCAGCCATGGCAGAGATCGTGATGGAGTTTCTAGCGGCGTTCGCGACCGCATCGGAAACGGCGCCGATCCGTTCGGCGGAAACGGCCGCACGCAACTGTAATCTCTGCTTCATTGTTTCGCGCAGCCGACTGACATGGTCGGTATGCGCGACGTAGGCCGATGCCGCCCAGATGGCGACACCAACACCAAGCGCCGCCGGCATAAGGCGGCGCAGAACGAGCGAGCGTAGGGGGCGCCCGCCAGGCAAGCTCATTTTTCGGCCTTAACGACCCAATCGATCGGGACGGGCACACCGCCACGCTCATAGCGCACCAACATGAAGTTGGACTGGTCCAATGCTTCGCGGCGCTCCGCAGTGAAGGCGGGGTTGTAGTGCCTGATGAGCCCCTCATGTTCGGGAAGATTCTGCAGCGCTTCGACGAGGGATGGGCCGTTTTCCTCGTTAGTCTGACGCAACGCGAGTGCGAGAAGCTGCAAGGTGTCGAAGCCTTGGGCCAATGGGGATGGGGTTAGCGCAGCGTCGGCATCGCAAATGTCATGAAGCCTGCAGGTGATCTTCAACAGCTCATTGGCCTGGTAGTGATCGTGTGGTGCCCGAAAACTGAACGTCTGAAAGACCCCATAGTCCACGCCGGAGACTTCTGCGGCTGCGCGCCCGAAGGCTTCACCCTGCGCTACACCCCAATGCATGAGAACCTTCGGTCGGTCCGCGTCCGGGATGTCTGCCAGTGTTTGGAGAAGGCCGATGCCCTGCGCCGGCTTGCCGAACAGCAAAATTGTATCGGGTTGAGCGTCGAGAACAGTTTTAATGGCGACGCTGAAGTCCTCACCGCCTAGTGCAAACCAACCGGTTGCAACGATTTCCCCACTTTCACTTGCTCCGACTGCCTGGTTTGCGCCGGCTTCGTTTGAAGACCCCCAAGCACTGTTCTCGATCAAAAGGCCAATCCGTCCATTGCCTTCTTTCAACGCTTCACTGACAAGGAAAGCATTGGTTTGGGAATCTGCCGCCGAGATCCGAAACGCAGGGTTCGGGTCGAGATCGTTCTGCGTGATTTTCGTAGAGCCCGGGAACGCAGAAACGAGAGGTATGCCTGCGCTTTGTGCAGCTTCCAGATTGGCCAGTGCGCCGGTCGATTGCGCACCCGCAATTAGTGCTACGATACCCGCATTTAGCCCGTCCTCGAAATTGTCGCGGGCCCGTCTCGGGTTCGACCGGTGGTCCGAAACGATCAGTTCAAGGGGCCGTCCCTCCACGCCACCGGCCGTATTAATCTGGTCAATCGCGGCTTCTGCGCCTTGGCGTACCGCAATCGAGACTTCGCGAAGCGGGCCACTAAAATCGGCATCCAGTCCAATGACAATCGGCTCACCTGCCGAACTTGATGTAGCGCTGGCAAGAAGTGCAATGCATGCAGCCGGAAGCGATTTCCAAGTCCAAGGCGTTATCATACTGCGTCTCCAAGTGAGGTTCCAAACGGGGATGGCGTGCCACAGCGCAAGTTATGAAATGCCTAAGCAAAGGCATATTTGCCCGCATTTACGTATTTGGAACCGGAACGCGCTTAGTCTTCAGCCAATGGTCGCGGTTTGGCGGCGTAGGTTAGACAAGGCGGGGCGGTCCTGCAGTGAATGTGCCGGTCAATTCGCGGTTACTTGATGCGCTGCCGGAGGCAGTGTGCAGTTTGTCCGATGACGGCGTTGTCGTTGCAGCGAATGCTCGGTTTGGCGCATTGCTCCATCTGTCTGTACACTACCTTCTGGGGCAGTCTTGGAACGTCTTGTTTAAATCTGACGGCGGCACGCCGGTGTCCAAAGATGCCGGACAGTGCACGCTTGCCAGCAAACTGGCTCAGCAGAATTTGCGTTGGAGCACGCTTTCCCGCGACGACGATGGATTGGTCCACTTGCGGCTGACCGCAACGGCAGACTCTCAAAGTGCAGTGCAGGCGCCGAGTTGGGCTTCAGAAGTGGTCGATGGGCAAGATGCAAACCTCACTAAGGCGCGGTTCCTCGCAAATGTGAGTCATGAAATACGAACACCAATGACCGGTATCATTGGAGTTGCTCAATTGTTGCGCGATGCTGCAAAGGACGATGAAACGCGCAACTTGGCAAACATTATTCAGGACAATTCCAATGCACTGCTCACCGTTCTCAACGATGTGCTCGACTTTTCGAAGATCGATGCAGAACGGGTGGCGTTCCAAGAAGAGCCATTTGAATTGAGTGAGACTGTCAGGCAGGTCAACTCACTGCATGAGCTGGTTGCGAAGGGTAAGGGACTTGCCTTCAGTTGCAGCATAGCTGAAGGGGTGCCAGAAGTTTGGGTGGGTGACCCAGGCCGACTGCTGCAGATTTGCAATAATCTGGTTAGCAACGCGATCAAATTTACCCACGACGGACATGTAACAGTAGAATTCATGAGTTCTGCTTCAGGTGGGTTGGAACTCACAGTGCAAGATACTGGGTTGGGTATGTCACCTGAGGTGCTTTCGCGGGTTTTCGACGCATTCGAACAAGCAGATTCCTCCACGGTGCGGCATTTCGGGGGGACTGGTCTCGGACTTTCGATTGTCAGAGGGCTGGTCGCGCAGATGAGCGGGACGGTCAAGCTCGAAAGCACTCCGAAAGTTGGAACATGTGCAACCGTTCGACTGCCGCTTAAACCGTCGAAGAATGGTATGGTGGAGCGTGATGGTCGCCGTCACGCCGTTGCACTACCTCGTGGTTTGCGCATTCTTGTCGTCGACGATGTGGAAACGAACATCTTGGTGCTCGGCGCGCACTTGAGGGGCTTCGGCGCAGACGTCACAACCGCCTCGGGTGGTCGTGAAGCCATTCTCAAAGCTTCTGATTCCGATTTCGATCTTCTGTTGCTCGACATTTCCATGCCTGACCTCGACGGCACTCAAGTCTTGAATCTTATCCGAAATCAGGAAATTCAGCGTGGCCAAAAGCCCACACCTGCAATCGCGGTAAGTGCACACGCACTCCCGCATCAAATTGCAGAGTACCTGGCGCTTGGATTTGCAGCGCATGTTCCAAAGCCTTTCACGCGCGCTCAACTCTACACAGGGCTTGCCGAAGTGGTTGCGACTGAACAGTTCTCGGGCCGCACGGTGCTTTCTATACCGGCCGCCGAACAAATTTTGGCAAGAAGAAGTATGGGCTAACCGATTCAACGCGTTGGCCTTAACTTCGTCGAAACTGAAATAGCTGATCTTTCTGAGCCTCAGACGTTCATCTTTGGGGATATAAATGCGAGTTGTCATTGCCGAAGACGAAGCAGACTTGCGTGTGATGCTTGCCGAAGAAATCACCGATCTCGGGCACGAAGTGTTTCAGGCTTCAAACGGCAAGGATGCTGTAGATCTTGTGGCCCGGGTGCGCCCGCATCTAATTTGTTCAGACATTAACATGCCCGAGATGAGCGGCCATGAGTTCAAGGAACGGCTAGAGTCCGAAGGGCTGACAGACTCCAAGACAGTGTTCATATTTGTTTCGGCAAATGCAACTCAAACGGACATTGCTGACGGCCTGATGGCAGGTGCAGCCCACTACTTCACAAAACCTATAAATTATGATCGGCTTTGCGCAGTTTTGGATGCGACTGAAGCCACTTTGCTGTCATAGTACACAAAATGCTCCTTGTCCTTCTCAGCTAAAATTTGGCCATCTTCTTTGGCCACACGGTCTTAACCTCTAAAGCGGGTCCGATTTTAGTGCGAGATTTTGGGTACTGACCTGCCCCCCGGTGGTCCCTCGTTCATAATGAGAGTCTGCTGGTCTGTTGCGCTGCGACCAAAGTTGCCCTCGCGACGGGTTATAGTTTTCCGCCTCTGATC
>CAYYZH010000191.1:0-8501 GCA_964475765.1 uncultured Limibaculum sp. | reverse complement strand
GGTTCAAGATCCGTGCGCAAAGCTCGGGCAGTGCGCTGCGCCAGCAGTCCCGCCCGCTCCAGAACGATCAGATCGAGGCGCTGACCCAGCGTCTTGCGACCGCTGCCGGGATCGAAAAGGTCGAGGTTCGGGTGCTGCCGGATCGCAACCCCAACGGTTTTGCAACGGACACCGGCGATATCTACGTCACGCAGGGTTTCGTGGACGCATTGCAGCGCGGCGATGTGACCGGACGAGAGCTCGCCTCGGTCGCGGCCCACGAAATGGGACATCTCGCCTTGGGACACATGCGCCGCCGGATGTTTGAGGTGGCCGGGCGTCAGGCCGCGATGATGGTGCTGGGCGGCCTGCTCGCGCGCTTCATACCCTTCATCGGCGTCTACATCGTGGGGTGGTTTCTGAACCTTGTCACCGCACGTCTTTCGCGCCGGGACGAGTTCGAGGCCGATGCCTATGCCACCGCGCTGATGGTGCGTTCGGGCATCGGAGCCGAACATCAGGCGCTTCTGCTGGAGAAACTGCCTGCTCTGATCCCCGGTATGGAAGGCGCAGCGTCGGGTTGGCTCGCCAGTCACCCGCCCTCTTCCGAGCGGGCGGAAGTCATCCGCGAGAACGCAAGACGGTGGGCCGAGCATGCGCCAGACCTCTCCGCGATCCAGGACAGCGCGAGCAAGAACCCTTGAGAAGGATGAGCACGAGATGGCCGATATCGAGTTGACCCCCGCGCTGACAGAAGCGGGCTGGGCCGTGTCACCGGACGGAAAGGCGATCGTAAAACAGTTCAAGTTCAAGAATTTTCGCGATGCCGCCGCATGGATGATGCGGGTTGCTTTCGAGGCGGAAGATCTCGACCACCATCCGGAATGGTCGAATGTCTACAATCGGGTCGACGTTCTCCTGACAACGCATGATACCGGCGGGCTGACCGAAAAGGACATCTCGCTGGCCGAGCGCATGGAACGGTGCGCCTGAAGCACGTTGACTTTTTCCACGGCTACCCCGTGCCCGTTTGGGCCGGAGGCGCTTGCACTCGATCCCGCACGTTTTGCTCGGCATAGGATGACAAGGTCTCGAACAGGGCGGCCTTGCGGACCGGCTTGGAAAGATAGCCGTCCATCCCCTTTGCCAGACAGCGCTGCTGGTCCTCGTTCGAAACATTTGCAGTAAGAGCGATCACCGGGGTCGGGGCAAGGCCGTCCTTCAACTCCAGATCGCGGATGGCTTCGGTTGCTTCAAATCCGTCCATCTCGGGCATTGAGATATCCATCAACACGACATCGGGCCGGAACTCGCCAAACGCCTCGACCGCCGCCCTGCCATCGTCGGCGAATTCGAGCGTAATTCCGGCATTGTTCAGCATCTTGCGCAGAACCAGCTGGTTGGTGCGGTTGTCCTCCGCGACCAGCACGCGCAGGTCCAGATGGATGTCTGGCGCGCGCGCGGATTTTGCCTTGCCGCTTGGACGTTTGGTATCCGGCGCCGATGGGTGTCTCTGCTCACGCTGCGCCGAAAGTATGCTGGCAATCTGGTTCGCCAGAAGTGACGGCCGCAGCGGTTTTCGGATTTGCGCCGCGGTCGCGGGAACTTCCGCGGGCAGTGGCTTTCCGGGATCGGACAACACGCAGAGCGCCGGCTTCACCGAGAGAGAGTTGAACCAGTTCAGCGCCGCCGTTTGATCGGGCATGGGCGCATTCGTGTCGATTACAACCAGATCGGGCGGAGACCCCTTCCCGTCTGAGAGTGCTTTGGAATCGACAAAGGTCTGCACGTCGGCACCGCAAGTCCCGAGCCAGCTCTGCATGAATTGAAGGCTGGCGGCAAAAGTTCCGAGGACGGCGACACGCGTCCCCTCCAGCCGAGGCGTCTTGCGCACGGCATTGCTCGCCTCATCCGGCGCAAACGGCAGCTCCACATCGATTGTGAATGTGGTACCGACATCCAACTCGGACGTGACCGAGATCTCACCCTCCATCATGTCGACCAGCCGCTTGGCGATAGCCAGGCCCAACCCGGTGCCCTCAAATCTTCGGCGATGGCTTTGATCGACTTGAATGAACTCGCCGAATATCCCGTCGAGGCTGTCCTCGGGGATGCCAACGCCGGTGTCGGAAATCGCCATGCTCAGGTGCGCCCCGTCCGGCCCGGCCTCGCCCGACACTGCGATATGCACCGAACCTTCCAGCGTAAACTTCACCGCGTTGCCCGCGAGATTGATCAGCGTTTGGCGCAGACGGGGTCCATCAGCATCGAACCACCGGGGCAAGGCTGGATCAAAGGTCAGAGCAATCTCGACACCTTTCTCCGCAGCCTTGGGCGAGACGAGAAGCAGCACTTCTTCAAGAACCTCGAGAAGATCGAACGGCGCCGGACTCAGGCTCATATGCCCGGCCTCTGCCTTGGAGAAATCGAGGATATCGTTGACGATGGTCAGAAGGGCTTCGGCAGACTGATTGATCGTTGTGGCATAGGTCGTCTGTTCCTCAGTCAGCTCCGTCTCGCGCAGCATCTCCGACATTCCGATGATCCCGTTCATCGGGGTCCGCAGCTCGTGCGTCATAGCCGCCAGAAACGCCGATTTTGCCTGGTTCGCGGTGTCTGCCTGTTTGGCATATCGCATGGCACGGCGTTCGCTGTCGGCAAGGTCCTCTTTGGCGCGGGCGAGATGGCGGGCCTGTTCCTTGATCTCGGTCATATCGAAGAACGTGATGACCCAGCCCCCGGCAGCGGGGCGCGAGACTTCGAGGGTCACGACCTGACCGAGCGGCGTCTCGAGATAGATGCTCTCGTATTCCGGCGACAGAAAGATCTCAGGATCCACGATCTGCATCGGCGGCATGCGCGGGCCGAAATCCCCACGATCGACGAACTCGGTCAGGACATCTTCAACCGAGCGCCCGATGGGGTTCCAGCCGTCGCCGGTTTCAAGAAGTGACGAAACCCGGGCATTCGCGAGGATGCAGGTTGCATCGGCATCGAACACGAGGATCGCGGCATCGGTTGTATCCAGAACCTGTTCGATCAGGTCGGCCCGGTCGAACCTGGCGCGGCCTCGTCCCTTTGCCTCAGGGCTGTTCTGGCGCCGGCTTTCCTTCAAGAGCCATAGGCCGGCGGCCGCGACGACAAGCCCGAAGATCAAAAGCAACAGTTCCAGACCTGCACCGAAGAGCAGGAGCACGCCAAACAGCGCCGAGACCATAACCGACACCGGTGGGGCGCGTACGCCGAATTCGCTCGCGTTGCGGCCTGACATTCTGATCCCCGGGGAGGTTCTGACCTCGCCAGTTATGGTCAAGAAGATCTAAACAAGGGTTTACCGGCAGCAAACTAGCGGCGGATTGCCCGCCCGTTGTCAGTGCGCCCGACCGTAGAAGCCGATCCGCTCTTCCTCCGAGAACTCCACGTCGGGCTCGTCGAAATAGGAGAAAACGGCGATCATCCGGGCCTGCGCCCCGCTGACAGGGGTCACCCTGTGCGCGGTGTGCTTGCCGCGAAAGACATTCAGCGTGCCCGGCCAAAGCGGCACATTCTCGATCGGCCAGTCGCCGGAGACGAGTTTCTCCACCTTGTCATAGCCGGGGTCATCGTCGGAGCGCAGATCGCGGGCGTACTGAAACAGTCCGCCATGCTGCGGAGCCTGCAACAAGAGCGTCGTTGTGAAGTCAGATCGATCGAAATGCCAGTTCAGCCCCTCGCCTTCGCCGTAGCGCATCACGTTCACCCGCGCCAGCGGATCGGCCATGGCATAGAGCTTGGGCTTCTCCATCACCCGGGCCAGAAACTCGATCAGACCGGGATACTCGTAGATCTTGAGAACGATCGAATCCGTCATCTGATCCGCGCACAGCGTGTGGTTCACGGTGTTGAACTGCGCCAGTGACGGATGATCGGTCGGCGCGCCGGGCATGCTCTGGCGGTATTGGATATTGTGCCGCCGCGCCTGCCGGTACGCGTCATTCTGCATCCGCGGATCAAGCTGGCCCACCACATCTTTCATGATGTCGGCACGGATCAGCCCGTCCAGATTGAACATGCCGAACCGGTCCAGCTCGGCCCTGCAATGATCGATCAGCGCGGCGCCTGCCGGGCTATCGAGATCATCCAGCGGAAATCGTTTCAGATCCAAGATGTCGTCCACTTTTTACCCCACCCAGACGATCAACTGCATCAAATCAGTACGGCCATATTTTGACACAGATGACCAGTTAAGAAAATCAGGCTAGGATTACGATCGGATGAACAAGACGGCCCGGGGCATGAGCGGTTTCAACATCGACGATATCGAACTCGACATTCCTGTCGAGGGCACGGAGGGTCTGGACGCCAATCATGCCAGCCGCTTGCGGCTACAGTTCCTCGTCAGCCAGCACGCGTCTCTGGTCACGCAGACCCAGTTTGCCGATGCCAAGGCGGCGGCGTTGATGACTTTGATGGGGCTTGTCGCGCTGAACGGGCCAATCAAAATCGGCGCCATCGGACCACAGAATGTCGATGCCGTGACGATCTTCATCCTGCTGATGATCGCCATTGCATTTGCCATTGCCGCGATCATTCCCCGTTATCCCGACGCCAAGCTGAATACGTTCATCAAACGCCGTGACAGGTTCTCATGGCCCGCTCTGGTCGCGCATGGCTATGAGCCGCTGGATCATGCCGAGTTCATGCGTTCGGCCGAAGCATCGCAACTGATCATGTCGATCGCCCAGACCAATGGTGCCACGGCGCGGGTCCTTTCGACCAAGTTCAAATTCCTGCGTACCGCGTTCATCCTGGCCTGCATCAATCTCCTGATGATCATCCTGTTTGTTGTCGGCATACGTCCGCTGTCCGCCTTGACCGGGCTGGATGGGGCCTGACAACACGTCCCGCTGAAAGTTCGTCCTTGCCTCCACCTCTGACCGGGCGCAGTTTGGAAGCGATCATCTGAGGGGAGACTCGCCATGAACGTCACCGATCTCAATCCAACCGGAGACAATCTACCCTTCCGGCAGGAACGCGTGGATCTTGCCGCTGCATTCCGCTGGACCGTCCGGCTGAACATGCACGAGGGCGTGTCGAACCACTTCTCCCTCAGCGTCAACGAGGACGGCACGCAGTTCCTGATGAACCCCAATCAGGTCCACTTCAGTCTGATCAAGGCGTCCGATATGCTGTTGATCGACGCGAATGACCCCAGCACGATGGACCGCCCGGACGCGCCGGACCCGACCGCATGGGGCCTGCATGGCGCGGTGCACCGGATGTGTCCCCATGCGCGCTGCGCGATGCATGTCCATTCGGTGCACGCGACGGTGCTGGCCTCGCTGAAGGATCCCGTGCTGCCCCCGGTCGACCAGAACTGCGCGCTGTTCTTTGACCGGATCGCCTATGACACCGACTATGGCGGGCTTGCGCTCGATGACGAGGCCGAACGGTGCTGCACGCTGCTGGCTGATCCGTCCAAGAAAGTGCTGGTGATGGGCAACCACGGGATCATGGTGATCGGCGACACGGTCGCGGACACGTTCAACCGCATGTACTATTTCGAGCGCGCCTGCGAGGTCTATATCAAGGCGCTCTGGACCGGCCGCGAGATGGCGGTGATCCCCGATGACGTGGCCGCATTGGTCGCGGAACAAGGCGAGGACTACGGCATCGTTGCCGACAAGCACCTCGAGAGCATCAAACGCCTTCTGGACCAGTCCGAGCCGGACTACGCGCACTGAGCCCCGCAACGGGGTTCTTCGCGGACGACGTAGCGCATACGGATAATCGGCGGCTAGTCCTTGGGTACGATGCTCACGGTGCATTCGTCGTTGGTTCGCAAGTTTGCCTTGGAACACATCGGTGCGGTCAGGTTGAAAAAGAAGGCGTCCGAGCCTTTGCCCCATGGTCGGATGTTCCGCTTGAACGGGCCTGCGCCGTTCAGGGTCACATCTGCCGCAAATGCCGCTCTGCGCCCGGGAACATGATCCGGATGGACAAGGATATACCGCGGCAAATCCTCTTGCTTGCGAAGAACCCGTGTCGTGAAAACCAGCTCACGCCCGGCCATCTCTGTGCTCCTCTGGTCTTCTGCAGTTAGGGCGCACTCTAGGGGCAGAACCCCAGATCGCACGCTTAAAGTCGGTGACAAACCCGAGGGTGGGTGCGGAGCGGTGGGACGTGTGCCTCGCCAAGTCAGCCTTCTATCGATCACATTTCCGGTTTGATGTCGCAGGACGTTGGCTTCATTCTCTATCTCGGAGGATCATATGGCGACGCCCCCCATCTTTGACATCGACCCTGCCCGGTTCTGGGCGGATCCCTATCCTGATATGGCGCGGATGCGGGCGGAGGCGCCGATCTGTTTCGTTCCGCAACTGGGCTCGATCCTGATCACGCGGCGCGATCACATTGCCGAATGTGAAAAGCGGATCGAGGTCTTCTCCTCGCACCAGCCTGACGGGCTGATGAACACGCTCATGGGCCAGAACATGATGCGCAAGGACGGCGATGCGCATCAGGCCGAACGCCGTGCGACCTTCCCCGCGCTCTCACCCCGCACCGTGCGCGATGTCTGGGCTGCGCGGTTTCGGGAGGACACCTCCGCGCTGCTGACCGATCTCAAATCCAAGGGGCAGGCCGATCTGGTCACGGCCTTTGCCATGCCGGTCTCGGGAAACGCGCTCAGGGCGATCACCGGGCTCGAAAACCTGACCGCTGAGGAAATGGACCGGGTCAGCCAGGCGATGATCGACGGGATAGCGAACTATGCAGGCGATCCCGAGATCGAGGCCCGCTGTCATGCCGCCACAGCGCAGATCGACGCGGCCATCGACGCGCAACTCGAGGTGGTCAGGGCCGCCCCGGACACCAGCTTGCTCTCGGTGCAGGTCGAAGCCAGTCTGCCGCTGGACAGCGTGCGCGCCAATGTAAAGCTCGCGATCTCCGGCGGGCAGAACGAGCCGCGCGATGCCATTGCCGGGGCCATCTGGGCGCTTCTGAGCCACCCGGAGCAACTGGCCATGGTCAAGGCGGACGATGTCACGTGGATGCAGGTTTTTGACGAGTACGTCCGCTGGATCTCGCCCATCGGCATGTCGCCGCGTCGGATCGCTGAGCCCCACACCTTCGACAGCATTACGTTCGAGCCGGAACAGCGCGTCTTCTTCATGTTCGGCTCGGCCAACCGTGACGAGACGTATTTCGACAATGCCGAGCAGTTCGACCTGACGCGCGATGCGTCCAAGCACATCGCCTTCGGCGCCGGGCCTCACTTTTGCGCAGGCGCTGCCGCTTCTCGCAGCCTGATCGCGGATGTTGCGCTGCCGTCAGTCTTCGAAGCACTGGAAGAGTTGAGACTGACCGGCACGCCCCAGATCGGCGGCTGGGCCTTTCGCGGTCTTTTGGATCTACCGGTGACGTGGCGCGCCTGACGCGGGTCAGTCCCCCTGCCCCAGACCGTTTTCGATCACATAGCGCGTGAGACCGGCGGTCGAACTGATACCCAATTTGCGTTTGAGATTCTTGCGGTGGGTTTCCACCGTACGCACCGAGATATCCAATTCGCGCGCGATCATCTTGTTCGCCTTGCCATCGGCCAGACACAGCAAGATCGTCTGCTCGCGGGTGGTCAGCACCGTCTCTTCCGCTGGGTCTTCCCGGAGCCGGGCAAAAACATTGCCCAGCCCTGCGCTGAAATACGTGCCTCCCCGGTGGATCGCTTCGATGGCGGCGATCATTTCTTCGGCGGGCACATCCTTGAGAATGTACCCACGCGCGCCCGCAGAAAGGGCCGACGAGATGTACTCACGATCATCGTGCATCGAGAGGATCAACAGACGGGTGTCCGGCAACTCCTCGCGGAAGAGTTCGGTCGCGTCCAGCCCGTTCATCTCCGGCATGTTTATGTCGAGCATGGCGATATCTGGCCGGGTCTCGCGCGCCAGGTCCAGCGCGGCCTTGCCTGTTGTCGCCGTGCCCAGAACTTCAATGTGCTCATACCCCTCGAGACAGGCTCGCACGCCCTCCAGCACCAGCGGGTGGTCATCGGCGATGATGATGCGGATCGTGGAGGTCATGCCGCACCGGAAACTTGTGCGCCCAAGGGATCGGCCCCGCTCTGCAACACGTCACGCGGCAACCAGGCACGAACCCGCGTGCCTTCGGGTCCACTGTCAATGGTCAGACGACCGCGGTGACGGGACAGCCGCTCCTGCATGTTTCTGAGCCCGATGCCCACCGGTTTGCGGCTGGAGGAAAGTTTCGCCTGATCAAAGCCAGCACCGTCATCGTTGATGACCAGCACAACCCCAGCCGGGCCATGGCTGACGCCAAGCTCGACCTTTTCCGCCTGTGCGTGCCGTTCGATATTGGTCAAAGCCTCCTGAGCAATCCGATAGAGCGTGGTCTTCACATCGTCCGCCATCAGGTTCTTGAAGGCGGTGGTGCGGATGTCGACATGTATCCCGGTGCGAGCCGCAAACTCTTCACCCAGATTGCGCAAGGCCCGTGAGAGACCGAGATCGTCCAGTAACCCGGGT